>DATKQI010000224.1:0-8356 GCA_035532755.1 Acetobacteraceae bacterium | reverse complement strand
GGGCAGCGCCTGCTCGGCCGGAAAACGGTGGAGCTGATGACGGCGAACCACCTGCGCGGAGACATGGCGGACATGGGGCAGCCGCGGTTCAGCGAATCCACCTACGCGGGCATCGGCTTCGGCCTCGGCTTCTCGGTGATGGTCGATCCGGCGAAGGCGCAGATCCTCGGCTCCCGCGGCGAATACGCCTGGGGCGGGGCGGCCAGCACCGCCTTCTGGATCGACCCGGCGGAGGAGATGGCGGTGATCCTGATGACGCAGCTCATGCCATCCTCCACCTACCCCATCCGGCGCGAACTGCGCGTGCTGACCTACCAGGCCATAGCCGACTGATCGGAGACTTCATGCCCCGCCATATCGACTATTACGCTTCGCTGAACTCGCCCTGGACGCATCTGGGTGCGGCGCGCATCGCGGCACTCGCGGCCCGCCACGGCGCGAGCCTGCGCATCCACCCGGTGGATTTCGGCACCATCTTCCCCGCCTCGGGCGGCCTGCCGCTGCCCAAGCGCGCCCCACAGCGCCAGACCTACCGGATGATGGAACTGCGCCGCTGGCGCGACCACCTCGGCATCCCGATCCATCTGGAACCGAAGTTCTTCCCCGCGAACGAACGGCTGGCGGCAACCTGCGTGATCGCCGCGCGCGAAACGATCGGGGATGCGCCTGCACTCACGCTCGCCCACCGCGTGCTGAAGGCGCTGTGGGAGGAGGAGCAGGACACGGGCGATCCCGCCACGCTCGCCACGCTGATCGCGGGGGTCGGCCTGGATGCGCCGGCACTGATGGCGCTGGCCGCGGAACCGCGCTGGGAAGAACGCCGTGCCGCCGACACTCAGGCGGCCCTCGCGCGCGGCGTGTTCGGTGCGCCCAGCTACGTGATCGACGAGGAGGTTTTCTGGGGCCAGGATCGGCTGGATTTCGTGGAGCGCAGGCTCTCGACGGGATAGCTCCCAAAGACCGGAGATTTCTGATCAGGGGTGCACGGCTTGGGCCGGTGGTGCCCATGCGAGAATTACCGATCCATTCCCGCCATTGGCGATCGGGAGTGGCCCTTCATGAACTTCCTGAGCTGCTGGCAGCGCGGCGGCAAGGGCACGCAGGCCATCATTTGTGGCCGCCCCGGTTTTCGCGACTGTGATGATCGCCAGGACTCGCGCCAGACGCTCCTTGCTGACGGTGCCGGTCCAGAGTGGCAAGACATGCCCGCCGTCATCGATGGCAACGTCACTGCGCCACAGGCGGAGGACCAGACGGTACGGACCGCCGCCGGCCATTCCGACGCGGATCAGCACCAGCGCTTCCGGATGCCCGTTGGCGAGGTGAGGCAGAACCGGCAAGGCGGCGGGATCGATCCGCGGGGCCAGCCATTGCAGAGTCGAACGCGGAGTCCACGGTATCGGCCTGCGCCAGCCGGCCCCTTCAAGCAGACGCGCCAGCGTCGCAGGTGAGCCGGCCCATTGCAGCGAGAAGGGACGCGCATATCCCCCAAGCAGCCCCACCCGTCGCGCCGGCAAGGTGTCCCACCCGCCGGCGAGCCATCGAGACAGAGCGATCTGGCGTGGCGCCGGTGATGTTATCGGGTGCGGTGCCTGCACGAGATTGTAGCCAGTCTCCTGGCCTGCCATCCCCCCGCACAGGACGACAAACAGGATGGCGACGAGGGGTGCGGCACGCACGGGGCTGGTGCGGCGCGCGACCTGGACCATGCCCACGAAACCGACCCACACCAGCCCGAACGCCAATCCGATCAGTTCTTCCGACAGAAGGCTGTGGCCGAGGTAAAGGCGGGCAAAGGCCGCGAGAATCAACAGAAGGCCGAAGCCTGAAATGGCCACCGGCCGCCAGCGAACGGCAAGGCTTCGCATGATGAATAACGCCAGCATCCCGTACGCTGCGGCACTCACCACGCCACTTGTTCCCAGCGCTGGCCCTATCGCTGCCGGCATGCCGGGGATCGCGTGATTCGGGATGAGCGACAAGGCAATGGTGAACAGGCCGGCGGCAAGCAAGCCCAGGACCCATGCGATGGCCGGCTGCCAGTCGCGGCGCAACAGCAGCCAGACAAGAACAAGCCCCGCGATGAACGACAGGACGATCCAGCTCCCTGGAACGCCCAGCACGAGCATGAGCGGGTCGCCCCAACTGGATCGCAACGCCGCAAGGGCGTGGAGCACAACCCGGTTGGCGCGGACCAGCGGATCGCCGCTGATCATGTCCTGCAGCACGCCAAGCAGCATCCATAACCCGGCCGCGAGGACGGCGGCCGTGATGCCCAGCCCGATGGCCTGGGGGCGGTCCGCATCCAGCAGGGTGCCGATATGCCGGGCCAACCGCCCGGGACTCTGCGCCACCCAGCGCCGCAGGTGTCCTTCAAGAATGGAGACAAGGCATGGCAGGCGCCGGACCGACCAGCGGGACAGCCAGATCACGATATAGACCAGCACCAGCAGCAGCCCGGCCAGGGCCACGAGCCGGCTGGCAACCGCGCCCAGCAATTCCAGCCCGGCCCCCAGCAGTACCCCGAACAGAACATGCGCGAGCGCCCACACGATCGCCGACAGCACGTTGATCACGTAGAACCGGATCGGTTCCATGCGGAGGATGCCGGCGAGCACCGGGATCACCGCGCGCACACCCGGCGTGAACCGCGCGAACAGGATGCTCTTCCCGCCGTGCTTGCTGAACAGCGCCTCGCCCCGTTCGACGAACTCGGGATGACGGCTGAGCGGCCAGCGCCGCAAAAGCTCGTTCTGGTAGCGATGACCGAGCCAATAGGCAAAGCCATCGCCAAGCGTGGCGCCGAGCGCGACCGCGGCGGCAAACGGCCAGAAATCCAGGGCGCCCGCAGCGATCAGCGTGCCGAAGGCGACGATCGTCGCGGTTCCCGGCACAAGGGCACCGACCACCGGCAGCGACTCGGCGCCGGCCAGCAGCAGCCCCAGCAGGTAGGCGAGGGTGGCGTGCGCGTGGGCGAAGGAGACGGCCCAATCGACGAACGCGCTCACGAAACCGGAAGGCCGACCGCCGACAGCAGCAGCGGCCGGAACACCAATTCCCGCTTGCATCGTGCTGCCATGGGCGTCTTCATAATTCAGAATATATTGCGGCAATGACCTTCGATGGAATGCCGAACCACCATAAGAAGAGGCTTATATTATTCTGAAATCGATTCCGCTGGCATGACCCCGATTGCAAAATTTCTTCCGGCACGACGATCGCATGATCCAAGGCAACCAGGCGGGTCCGGCCGATTCTGCGTGCCAAATCCAGGTCTTCCATCATCGGCAATGGCTTGATCCAACCCGCCTGACGCAGCAGCGGCCGAGAGAGCAGAAGCCCCTGCTCTCCGTAGGAGAGTCCGAAGGCGCGGCAAACCCGTGCTGTCCGTGCCATGGCCCGTTGTGCGCCAGGTGTCTCTTCATCGAGCGTCAGCCGGAAATATCCCGCCTGCAACGCGTGCATGGGATTGTCGATGAAGTCATCGGCGACCTGGCGCCATCCGGGGGCAAGCCGAACGCCGGGCCGCAGCAGCAGCAGCCAGCCGCCAACCGCCGCGGCGCAGCCTGCGGCAAGTCGCGCTCCACAACTATCAGCGGGTGCGCCGACAACACGGGCGCCAAGTTCAATCGCCAATTCCCGCGTGCCGTCGGTGCTTCCGCCATCCGCAACGATGATCTCGACGTGAGGCGATTCCTCCAGGCCATGCACGGTGGGCGGCAGGATTTCTGCCGCGTTGAGTGTCGGGATGACGACCGAGAGCAGGTTGACCCTTCTGGGTTGATCGGTCATGCGATGAACATCCACCTTTGAGCGCTTGGCAGATCGAAACGCCCCGCCATAGTGTTACGCAATCTGAGCAGAGTTCGGCGATGAATTCGAGCACAGCCGCCGACAATGGCGAGCAATTGCGGTTGGCGACCCAGCGGGGATGAGTGCCATCACCGAAGCACAGGCTGGCCTCGGCCTAGTCGAACCCTGCCTGGAACGATTACCAGCCTACGTGGCGGCACTGAAGACAGGCTGGTCCCCAAACACCATCCGCGATGTCAGCGCGGAAGAGCTGGCGGCCATCGCGGCCGACGCACCGCTCTTCCTCGCCCGCCTTCGCGGGGAGGCGCCCGGCATCGCCCGCCTCCCGGACGGAACGGAGGTGCCGCGCCTGCCCGGCAAGGTGTTCTGGATCTGGGATGGCGATTTCTGCGGATCGATCAATTTTCGCCATCAGCCGGGTACGGAGGCGCTGCCGCCGCATGTTTCCGGCCACGCCGGTTATGCGGTTGTTCCCTGGAAGCAGTCGCACGGCTACGCGACCAGGGCGCTCGGCCTGCTGCTGCCGATCGCCTGCCGGCTTGGCCTGCCGCGCCTGCTGCTGACCTGCGACGAGGGCAATTCCGCCTCCCGTCGCGCCATCGAGGCGAACGGCGGCGTGCTGGCCGACCGGGTGGAGGCCGATGGGACAGCGAAGCTGCAATTCTGGGTAAACACGCAGCCTCGATCGGTCGAGGGCGATCCGCTGACGACTATCTGACGCGTGGCGTTCTGCCTCGTCCGCGCTGCTCTCGCGAAACATCGCGCATTTTTGCCTGATCGCCGAGCATTTTCCGGCTCTGCGCTACCTCGATCCGCGATAGCGCGGCGCACGACCGCAGGCCAAGCCAGGGCACGCTGCCCGACGGCGACAGCGTGCCCTGGCATCCGCCGATGATATCGATCAGTCCGATATCCGTCGCGATCAGGCTGGAACCTGATCGAAGAACCCGGTCACCGCCTGAAACCGCGCCCCTTCGGCCACCACCCCGAAATCGGTGCCGCTCACCACGATCGCGCCGCCCTCGGCCGCCAACTCCCAGCGGAAGCGGATGCAGTCGTGATGGGAGTCCACATCCCCAATCCGACGGAACCGGTGGTCGGGAAACCGGGCCTGAACACCCTCGATCATGGCGTCGATCCCGTCCCGGCCTTCGCCCTGCATCACCGGGTCGAGGTAGGTGGCCGCCTCGGCATAGGTCTGCGCGATCAGCTCCCGCCGCCGCCCGGCATCCGTCTCGTTCCAGGTGGCGATATAGCGGTCGATCAATGCGCCCGGATTGTCCATCTGTCTGTCTCCTTCGTTGCGGCGCCGCCTTCTTCCCGGCCGGATGGCCGTGCGATGCCTGGGCGCATCATTCCGCGGCGCGGCACGCGGATCGATTACCTCGCAGGTCATTGGCCGCCGTTTTCCGCCCGGCTACAGTCCGCGGATGCTGCACATATCAAAACCCGTCGGGGATCTTCTGCGCGAATGGCGGGTCCGCCGGCGGATGAGCCAGCTCGACCTCGCCTGCGAGGCCGATATCTCCACGCGCCATCTCAGCTTCGTGGAAACCGGCCGGTCGCAGCCGAGCCGGGAGATGTTGCTTCGCCTGGCCGAGCAGCTGGATATTCCGTTAAGAAACCAGAACGAAATCCTGGTCGCGGCCGGCTATGCGCCGGTCTTCCCGCAAACGCCGCTCGCCGATCCGGCGATGCAGGCGGTGCGCGCGGCGATGGATCAGGTGCTGGCGGGGCATGAACCCTACCCGGCACTGGCGATCGACCGGCACTGGACGCTGGTCGCCGCCAACGCGGCCGTCGGCCGGCTGCTGGAAGGGGTCGATCCGGCGCTGCTGGAGCCGCCGGTGAACGTGCTGCGCCTCGGCCTGCACCCGAACGGGCTCGCGCCGCGCACCGTCAACCTCGCGCAATGGCGCGCGCATCTTCTCCACCGCCTGCACCGGCAGATAGACGTCACGGCCGATCCTGTCCTGGGCGCGCTGATGCACGAGCTGCGCGGCTATCCCGCCCCGCCCGCCGGCCCCGCCACGAAGCCGGACCATGCCGGCCTCGTCGTGCCGCTCCAGCTCCGCATGCCGCAGGGTCTTCTCTCCCTCTTCAGCACGACGATGGTCTTCGGCACGTCTGTGGATGTGACGGTGTCCGAGCTCACGCTCGAAACCATCTTCCCGGCCGATGCCGCGAGTGCCGAGATGCTGCGCGCCCTATAGCCCGCCGGCCCGGACCGGCTGCCACCGTTTTCCGTATAGGAACGTCCACAACGCGAGCAGCCCCACCGTGCCGTAACCGACGATGGGGGCCGCTATCAGGAACGTCCCGACCGGGATGGAAAACACCAGCACCGCGCGCACGCAGGTCTCCAGCACGAAACCCGCGCCCCATACCACGGTCATCACGCGCATCATGCGCCGGAACCCGCCGTCATCCCGGTGCCGGTCGAAGCTCTCCCGCGCCGCGTCGGACTGCCGCGCCATGGTGGCCCGCGCGAGCAGGAGCATCAGCGGCTTCCCGATCGCGGCCGAGCCCAGGAACGCCACGCCGATCAGCCCGGTCACGAGCGATTCGCGCACCAGCAGCAGCTTCGGAGAACCGCCAAGGACCAATCCCACCAGCGCCAGCGCGATCCCGCCCAGCACCAGCACCGACAGCGCATCCACCTTCCGCTGCCGGGCGAACTCCGCAAGGCTCCAGACGATCGGCGGCAGCGCGGAGGCGATCAGCGCCTGCACCTCGCTGCCGTGCGGCTTTACGGCACGGTACAGCGCCCAGGGCAGGATGAAGTTGAACAGGATCTCAAGCGCGAGAAGAACGCGCCGCCGGGTGATCCAGGGGCCGCGCACCTACCGCCCCACCGCGTAGCCCTGCATCCCGCGCGGATTGGCCCCGGCCAGCATCTGGTCCCCCTCGATCCGCGCGCCGGACAGCCGGCCCTCGGACCATTCCTCGCCCAACTCCGCCGCATGGCCCCGCCGTGCCATCTCCTCCAGCATGCCCTGGCCGAACCGCCCCTCCAGCACGAGCTTCCCCGGCCGGGCCACGCGCGGCCAGAAGCTGCTCGGCCAGTGTTCGGTATGGAAGCTCGGCATGTCGATCGCCTGCTGGATGTTCAGGTTGTGATGCACCATGCGCAGGAAGAAGGTCAGCGACCATTGGTCCTGCTGCTCCCCGCCCGGCGTGCCGAAGGCCATCCACGGCTTGCCCTCCCGCAGCGCGAAGCTGGGGCTGAGCGTCGTGCGCGGCCGCTTGCCGGGGGCCACGCTGTTGGGCAGGCCGGGGGTCAGCCAGAACATCTGCCCGCGCGTGCCCATCGGAAAGCCGAGGCCCGGCACCACGGGGGAGGATTGCATCCACCCGCCCGAGGGTGTTGCGGACACCATGTTGCCCCAGCGGTCGATCACGTCCACGTGGCAGGTGTCCGCCCCGATCACGCCCAGCCGCGCGACCGTCGGCTCCCCCACGCCCGGCGCGCGCGTCAGCATCTCCGCGCGCGCGGCGGCACCGTGGTCCACGACGGCCTTGAACCCCTCAATCGCGCCGGGCCGCAGCTCGAAACTCGCTTTTGCGTCAACCAGCTTCCGCCGCGCATCGTTGTAGGCGGGGGAAAGCAGGGTGGAGAGCGGCACGCGCACATGGTCCGGATCGCCGTAGAACGCCTCGCGGTCGGCGAAGGCGAGCTTCGCGCATTCCACCACGGTATGGACGAAATCCGGCCCCAGCGGGTCCATCGCCCCGATATCGAAGCCGGCGAGCAGGGCAAGCTGCTGCAGGAACACCGGCCCCTGGCTCCAGGGGCCGCATTTCAGCACCGTGTGGCCGTGGTAGTCGAACGCGACCGGATCCTCGACGCGGGCCGACCAGCCGGCGAAATCCGCCCCGCTCAGCACGCCCTTGTGCCGCCGGCCCGAGGCGTCCAGCACCTCGGTACGGAAGAAGCGATCCACCG
Source organism: Acetobacteraceae bacterium (assembly GCA_035532755.1). Classification (GTDB taxonomy): domain Bacteria; phylum Pseudomonadota; class Alphaproteobacteria; order Acetobacterales; family Acetobacteraceae; genus DATKQI01. The sequence continues at coordinate 597 of DATKQI010000224.1, read as the reverse complement.
CCTCGGCCACGAAGCCCTGGTACCAGGCATGCCGCGCCGCCTCGATCCGCGCCTCGCGGGTATCGCCCACCGCCTCCCGGCAGATGCGCGCATAGGTGTCGGCCAGCGCCGGGTTGGCGAACAGCGCGCCCGGGCCGGGCGTTTTGCCGTGCGGCAGGAAAACGGCGGCAGAGGTGGTCCATTCCTCCTCGAACAGCGGCCGGATGCCCTCGATGGTGGCGCTGATCCGCGGCACCAGATGGATGCCGTTGCGCGCGTAGCCGATGGCGAAGGCCAGCACGTCCGCCAGCTCCCACGTGCCCCAGTCGCGCAATGTCAGGCACCAGGCATCGAACGCGCCGGGCACCACCGCCGGCAGCAGGCCGGTGCCGGGGATCAGATCAAGCCCCAGCCCCTCGAAATGCCCGATCGTCGCGCCGGCCGGCGAAACGCCCTGGCCGCACACCACGTGCTGGCTGCCGGTGGCCGCACTGTGCACGATGATCGGCGCATCCCCGCCCGGCCCGTTCAGGTGCGGCTCGGCCACCTGCAAGGTGAAGGCGGTGGCGGCCGCGGCGTCGAAGGCGTTGCCGCCGCGTTCCAGCACCGCCATACCCA
>DATKQI010000223.1:0-23344 GCA_035532755.1 Acetobacteraceae bacterium | reverse complement strand
CCACCCCAAGGTGCGGATCGAAGCCAGAGTTGCCCGCAATGCGGAACTGCTGGAGCGCGTGGAGTCCGGCCGCCTCGACCTCGCGCTCACATGGGGTGGCGGAAACGGCGCCGTGCGCACCGAACACGTGGCCGAGCTGCCGATGCACTGGATCGGTGCCGCGGGAGCAGGCGAAGCCTGGCGCGGACAGGACGATGAACCGCTGCCGCTCCTGGTGTTCGAAGCGCCCTGCCTGTTCCGTGCCGCGGCTACGGCCGCGCTCGACCATGCCGGCATTCCCTGGCGGATCGCCTTCACCAGCCCGAATCTCGGCGGGCTTTGGGCCGCGGCGGCGGCGGGGCTGGGGCTTACCCTGCGCACATGCGCCGGCCTGCCGCCGAATGTGCGGGCGCTTGGCCCCGGCGAAGCTGCCTTGCCGGAACTTCCCTCGCTTTTCCTGGCTTTGCATCTGGCCAGCATGGATCCGGCACCGCCGGTCGCGCGGCTCGCCACGATCCTGCTCCAGGCGGTTCGTGCCGCCCTGCCGCAATCGTCAACTATTTGAAAATTCAGGAAACTGGTGGGCGCGACAGGGATTGAACCTGTGACCCCCACCGTGTCAAGGTGGTGCTCTCCCGCTGAGCTACGCGCCCGGTCCCGGCGGCGCTTCTAGCGTTCCGCCCGCCGGGCCGCAAGCTACTCTCGCAGCAGCATCGCCAGCCGTTGAACCGCCGGGGCGATCTCGGCTTCGCTCGTCGCGGCATAGCCCACGAGCAGGCCTTGCCGCGTGGGGGCGCCCGTGAAATAGCGGGACAACGGCGGCAGATGCAGCCCGCCGCGCTCGGCCCGCAGCGAAAGCGGCACATCGCTTCGGCCGGCATCGGCAAGCCCGGCAACCAGGTGCAGCCCGGCCGGGTCCGGCGCGAGATCGAGCAATCCGGCCAAATGCTGCCCGGCGGCGGCGATCAGCACCGCCTGCCGCGCCGCATAGACCAGCCGCATGCGCCGCAGATGCGCGGCGAAATGCCCCTCCGCGATGAACCGCGCCAACGCCGGCTGCGCGAGGGGAGAGGGGCCCGGATCAAGCTGGCGTGCCGCGTTTTCGAACAATCGGGCCAGCCCCTCCGGCGCGACGAGGTAGCCAAGCCGCAGCGCCGGAAACAGCAGCTTCGAGAAGGTGCCAAGGTAGATCACGCGCCGCGCCCCACCGCGCCCGGCCTCCAGCGCCTGCAGCGGCGCCAGCGGCCGGCCGGCGTAGCGGAACTCGCTGTCGTAGTCGTCCTCCACGATCCACATGCCGGCCTCCGCCGCATGGTCGAGCAACTCGATCCGTCGCCGCAGGCTCATGACCGCGCCCAGCGGATACTGGTGCGACGGCGTGACCACGGCGAGCCTCGCCGTCGGCGCCAGGGTTCGGCCGATCGCCACGACCAGCCCCTCGGCATCGACCGGCACGGCGATCGGCGCCACGCCTTCCATCTGCAGCAGCGCCCGTGTCCGGCGATAACCAGGTTCCTCGATCCAGGCACTGTCGCCGCGATCCAGCAGCAGAAGCTGGGCCAGCCGCATGCCGTGATCGGAGCCGGCGGTGACGATCACCTGATGCGCGCCGCACTCCAGCCCCCGCACCGCGCGCAGATAGGTGGCGATCGCGGTGCGCAAGGCCGCGTCCCCGGCCGGGTCCCATCGGGCTGTCAGCGCCTCGGCCGGGCGCTGCCAACTCTCCGCCAACAGCCTCGCCCACAATGCGAAAGGGAATGCGGCCGTATCGGGCACGCCGGGTGCGAACGGCCCCGGACCGCGGATCGGCCGCTGCTCCATGCCGGATACCGCGGCCGCAAATTGCGACAGGCGCGGCGCGACGGAGATGGCCGGCCCCGGCCCGGATGGGGCGCTCGCAGCCGCCTCGCTGGTCAGCAGATCCTCCGGCAGGCGCCGGGCGACGAAAGTGCCGCCGCCGCGATCGGCTTCTACGTAGCCCTCCGCCGTCAACTGCTCGAACGCCAGCAGCACGGTGCTGCGGGCGCAATGCAGTTCGCCCGCCAGGGTGCGGGATGATGGCAGCAGCAATCCTGGTGTCAGCCGGCCGCGCAGCACCGCGTTGCAAATCTGTCCGTAGATCTGGCGATGCAGCGGCACCGCGGCCGCACGATCCAGAGCGAGGTCGATCGGCATGGCCTTGCTGGCCTGGCGGGGCATGGGTTTTTCCAACTGGTCTGGTCAAAATAAGAAAACTGGCTCTTTTAGACAATCCAGTATCGGATAGGCTGAGCCCGTCCGCCATGAGGAGACGCCTTTCATGACGCCTGCCACGCCCCGAACCAGCCGCACCAGGGTGCGCCGCATGCCCAAGCGCGGCCACTACGATCTGGAAACGGTGCGGGCGATCCTGGATGCCGGGCTCATCTGCCACGTGGGTTACGTGGTCGATGGGCAGCCCTACGTCACGCCCACCGCGTACTGGCGGGAAGGCGATGCGGTGTATTGGCACGGCTCGTCGGCCAGCCGGATGCTGCGCAATCTTACGGGCGGCATTTCCGCGTGCCTCACCGTCACCCATCTCGACGGGCTGGTGCTGGCGCGGTCGGCGTTTCACCATTCGATGAACTACCGCTCGGTGATGGTGCTGGGCACGGCCATGCCGGTCGTGGACCCCGACCACAAATCTGCCGCGCTGGAGGCGTTCACCAATCGTGTCGCGCCGGGCCGGTGGAACGAGGTGCGTGCACCGAACGCGCAGGAGATGAAGGCCACGACCGTGCTGCGCATGCCGCTCGACGAATGCTCCGCCAAGATCCGCACCGGCAACCCGGTGGACGATGAGGCCGATTACGCCCTGCCCTGCTGGGCTGGCGTGGTGCCGGTGCGCCTTGTCACCGGATCGCCTGCGCCGGATGCGCGGCTGCCGGCGGATACGCCGGTGCCACCCGCCCTGCACCGGCTGGTGCTGGCCTGATGGCCGCACCCGCCCACCCCCAGCCTCCGGCGCTGCTCGCGCTGGCCGCCGCTCGCGCGGCACCGTCGGAACCGGGCCGCAGTTCAGCGCTGCTGCTGCGGCACGGATCGCTTGAACTGCGCTGGTACGCCCCGCGCGGCACCGACCCGCAGACGCCGCACACGCGCGACGAAGTGTATGTCGTCGTCTCGGGGCACGGCTGGTTCGTGCGCGCCGGCGAGCGCATGGCCTTCGCGCCCGGCGATGCCTTGTTCGTCGGTGCCGACGTGGAGCATCGCTTCGTCGATTTCTCCGATGATTTCGGCGTCTGGGTCATCTTCTACGGGCCGGAGGGCGGCGAAGCGGCCTGACTCCGCCGCCATCATTTGACGCGGCTTCCCGCCGCGCGAAGAGTGCCGTCGGCGCATGGGGCCGGCGGAGCGGGCGATGGATCTGAAATGGCTAGAGGATTTCGTGGCCGTGGCGGAGACGCGCAGCTTCTCCCGCGCCGCCGCCGCGCGGCACGTCACCCAGCCCGCTTTCAGCCGGCGCATCCAGGCGCTGGAGGCATGGATCGGCACCGAGCTGATCGACCGCAGCCTGTTTCCGACCACCCTCACAGTGGCCGGACAGACCTTTCTGCCGACCGCGCAGGACATGTTGCGCCAATTGAAGGATACGCGCGCGACGATTCGCGGGCGACAGATGCTGCCCGGCCGGACGATCGCCATCGCCACCTCCCATACCCTGTCGGTCACGTATTTCCCTCGCTGGCTGGACGAGCTTGGCCCCGCGCTCGCCGGCATCACCGCGCGCGTGATCGCCACCAACGCGCATGACGGCATGACGCTGCTGGCCGAAGGCGGGTGCGACCTGCTGCTGGGCTACTCTCACCCCACGCTCCCCGCCGGGCTGGATGCCGACCGCTACCCGTTTCTCACGATCGACTCGGACCGGGTGGTGCCGCTCTGCGCGCCCGATGCGAACGGCCACCCCCGCTACACCTTGCCGGGCACCGCGGAGCGGCCACTGCCCTACCTCGCCTATACGCCGTCGATCTTTCTCAGCCGCGCGGTCGAGGCGGTGCTGGAGAATCCGCCTGCCCCGCCGCATCTGTGGCGCTGCTACGAGACGGACATGGCAGCGGCGCTGAAGGCGATGATGCTGGCCGGCCGCGGCGTGGGCTGGCTGCCCGAAAGCGCGGCTGCGGCGGAGATTGCCGATGGACGGCTGGTCAGCGCCGCCCCGGACGGTGCTGTGGCCCTGTGGGAAACCGGGCTGGACGTCCGGCTTCATCGGGCCGCCGCCAACCATAACCGGCTGGTGGAACGCATCTGGGCGCTGCTGAGCACGCGCCACGCGAGCCGCAACATGGGCTGATGCAGAGCCGGCATTGGCCGGCCCGGCACGGCGGGTCGTAGCCTTCGGGCCTGGCAGCCTGGGAAGAAACCGATGCTCCTGTCCCGTTTTCCGCGCGTGGCCTTCTGTCACGCCCCGACACCGCTGGAGCCGATGCCGAACCTCACCCGGCATCTCGGCGGCCCGCAACTGTGGATCAAGCGCGACGATTGCACCGGCCTTGCCACCGGCGGCAACAAGACGCGCAAGCTCGAATTCCTGATGGGCGAGGCCCGCGCGCTGGGGGCCGATCACGTCATCACCCAGGGGGCCGTTCAATCCAACCACGTGCGCCAGACCGCCGCCGCCGCGGCCCGGATGGGCATGGGGTTCACCGGCCTGCTGGAACATCGCGTCGCCGATCCGGAGCCGGAATATCTGAACAGCGGCAACGTATTCCTGGATCGCCTGCTGGGCGCATCCCTCGAAGACCGGCCGAGCGGGGCGGATATGCAGGCCGAGATGGAAACGCTGGCCGACAAGCTGCGCGCCCAGGGGAAGAAGCCTTACGTGATTCCCGGCGGCGGATCGAACACCACCGGCGCCCTCGGCTATGTCGCCTCAGCGATCGAGATGGTGAACCAGGCGAACGAGACAGGCCTGCGCATCGACCGCGTGGTGCACGCGACCGGCAGTACCGGCACCCAGGCCGGGCTGCTCGCCGGGTTGCAGGGCATGAACAGCGGCATCGGCGTGCTCGGCATCAGCGTGCGCGCACCGAAGGACAAGCAGGAAGAGAATGTCCATCGCCTTGCCCAGGCGACCGCCGAACGGCTGGGCGTGCGCGGCGGCATCGATCGGGCGGCCGTGGCCGCGAACAGCGACTATGTCGGCGCCGGATACGGAATACCCACCGACGGCATGGTCGAGGCGGTGACGCTGACTGCCCGGCTCGAAGGGATATTCCTGGACCCTGTCTATTCCGGCAAGGGCATGGCCGGGCTGATCGACCTGATCCGCAAGGGCCACTTCACCAAGGGCGAGAACATCGTGTTCGTGCATACCGGCGGCTCGGCCGGCCTGTTCGGCTACACGCATGTGTTCAACCAGTCCCAGGCGATGGCGTGATCCGCCACCGCGTCACAACAGGATGACACGGGCGCGCGCAGCCGCTTGAATAGCCTGATGGACCTGCCCGCACCGACCCCTGCCCTGTTCCCGGAAGCGCCGCCCGCCGTGATCGTCCGGCGCCCGGGGACGCATCGGGCCGCGGCGGTGTTCACCTCGCCGCATTCGGGGCAGGACTATCCGCACGCCTTCCTCTCCGCTTCCCGGCTGACCGCGACCGCGCTTCGCCGCAGCGAAGACAGCTTCGTCGACGAGTTGTTCGCCGCCGCCCCCGCGCATGGCGCACCGCTGCTGGCAGCGACCTTTCCCCGCGCCTTCTGCGACCCCAACCGCGAACCCTGGGAACTCGACCCGCTCATGTTCGAGGACCGGCTGCCCGCCTGGGTGAACACCACCAGCGCGCGCGTGGGCGCGGGCCTCGGCACCATTGCCCGGGTGGTTGCCACCGGCGAGGCGATCTACCGCCAGAAACTGCGCTTTGCCGAAGCCGAGGCGCGGATTCGAGATTTCTGGCAGCCTTATCACGACGCGCTACGCGAACTCGTGTCGGATGCCCGCACGCGTTTCGGCCATTGCCTGCTGATCGATTGCCACTCGATGCCGGCACAGACCGGTGCAGGCACAACCGGCCGAGGCCCTGATTTCGTGCTGGGGGATGCGCACGGCACTGCCTGCGCCCCGCGTTTCACCGCCCAGGCGGAATGCGTGCTCACCGCCCTTGGCTATCGCGTTCGGCGCAACGATCCCTACGCCGGCGGCTATATCACCCGCCATTATGGCCGACCGCGCGAAAATGTTCACGCATTGCAGATCGAAATCGCCCGCCGCCTCTACATGGACGAAGTTCGGATCGAAAAATCCTGTAATTTTATTAAATTACAGGCCGATATGACAGCATTGGTCGCCGCCCTGACAGCCTGAACGGGCCTGTTCGGACGCGGGGAGACGGCAGCGCGGCATGAGCGCCGCGCCGCCACTTCATCTCACGCGGGCAGCGCGCCCGAGGCTTTCGCGACATGGGTCGCGATGGCATCCATCAGCGGGGGCGACAGGCAATCATAAGGTTCGAGCCGCAGTTCCTTCAGCCGGCCGCGAATCCCGTCCATCCGGTTCGGGTTGACGCCGGATTCGATCACGGACGAAACGAAGGCCGCGAACCCGGGGGCCGCCCAACCCGTTTCCCGCGACAGTTCCGGGTGAACGAAATCCAGCCCGTAGAAGGGATGGCCCTTGTTCTCGATCCGGCCATACATATGCACGCCGCATGCCGTGCAGGCATGGCGCTGAATGGTCGCGGCGGGATCGACGACTTTGAGCTTGTCCCCGTTCTCCGTCACGCTGAGATTGTCGCGCGGCACGACGGCGACCACGGAGAATACCGCGCCGGCCGGCTTCCAGCATTTCGTGCAGCCGCAGGCGTGGTTGTGGGCGATCTGCCCCTTGATGGCGACCTTCACCGGGTTCTGCGCACATTTGCACACAAGCGTGCCGCCCGCGAAATTGTCGGCCCCCGGCTTCACGCCATTGTCCACGGACGGGTGAATCGAAATCGCACCTGACATTCTTTTCCTCCCTAGTCGGCATTTCCCGAACGCGCCGGGGACCCAAACTGTTTTTCAGCAACGATCCGGGCGGACGGCCCGGGCCGGGTTGAAGGTAGCGTATCGCCGGGGATGGTGTGCGACAAACCCGCTCTTGTCGAGACGTTTGGCGAAGCCGATGCGTCATTTACGGAGGCTGCACGGCGGGTGCCGGCGGGATGACCTGGTCAGGCATGGAACCGACGTGAAGACCCGGTGCGGGTAACCACCGGTAGCCGTAATTTTTCTTGTCTATCAACCATAACGCGATTATCACATTTTTGTGAGTCACAATGGTTTAGCCCACGGTGCAATACACCCGTGCTTTAAGCGCCGCGGTTGCGTATGTATGATTTCCGAACCCGCATGAGAATTTGAGAACCGCGTTTCCACTGAGAACAATCCCGGGTGAAGCTGTGGAGTTCAGAAAAGAACAGCAGATCAACAAGTTACAAAAACAAACGGGAAGTATGGGACGGGAATGCAGTGTTTTGGCTGATGCCTGATGCCAGCGTTCTTCCGGCACGCGCATGTTTCATGAAAAGCGAGAACAGGTTCCCACGATGCCCTTTGCGACTTTTGCCAGCCTTGTGAACGAGAAGATCTTAATCCCTTCCGCCAAGACCCCCTATGTGGCCGTGGATCGGCATTTCCTGATCAATGCGCTCCGCCCCTGGCTTCTGCGCATCCGGCTGGACGAGCCGTGGTACCTGGCAAACAACCCGGACATCGCGGAATCGGTGCAGGAAGGCATCCTGTCTGACGCACGCGAGCATTACGTCCGGCACGGCTTCTTCGAACACCGGATGCCGTACAGAATCGTGCCGGACGAACGCTGGTACCTCGACCAGTATGCCGATGTGCGCGCGTCCGTCGAACAGGGGAAGATCCCGTCGGGCCAGTGGCATTTCGACGAGATGGGATTTCGCGAGGGGCGGCTGCCCTTTCCGCACTTCGCCCTTGAAACGACGGAAAATCTCGCGGAGCTGGTGTCATGAGCGGTCTCGACAGCGCCGAGCGGGATGTTTTTGCCGATTCCGATCTTGCCCCCTACCTCGCCCAGGACGGCCTCGCCCGCGTGCCGCCGGCCAGCCCGGCCAAGGCGGCAGCCACGGACAAGCCGCCGGCCGTGGAGGTGACGGAGATCGGCTTCGACGAGGATGCCTATCTCCAGGCCCACGCCGATGTCGCCGCCTCCATCGGCCGGGGCGATTTCACCTCCGCCTATCATCATTACACGATGCACGGGCGCGCCGAGGGGCGGACGCGGGCGGAGGCCTACCGGGAGTTGCTGCGCGCCAAGATCATGGTCCCGGCGCGCCCGATGCTCGGCGCCGCCGGCGCGTGCGCCCCGTGGAGCGTGGAGGCGCTGGTGCTGTCCCCAGCGGGTGCGCTGTTCGTGGTGGGTTGGGCGGATGATTCGCGTGATCCGATCGACGCGATCTCGATCTTCGCCGGCGAGCATTCGGTGCGGCTTGGCGCGGCCAGCCTTGCCCGCAGCCGCCGCCGCGATGCCGAGGAGTCTCTCGGCGCCGAAACCAGCCACAGCTTCGGCTTCTGGACGTTCGCCGTGCTGTCGCCGAAGATCGACCTGTGCGGCCCCTGCACGCTGGTGATCAGTTTTGCCTCCGGCGCGCATGGCCGGATCGACATCAGCGGCCGTCGCGTGGGCGATAGCGAGCTGCGCAACCTTGTCATGGGGTATTTCGCGAACCTGGACTATTTCGGCAGCAAGGCGACGGAGGGGCTTGCCGCGCTGGACGGGTTCATCGGCGGCCAGGTGATCCGGCATAACCTGGCGATCTGCCAGCGCATCGCGCGGGGCGCCTCGGTGGAACGGTTCGGCCCGCGGCGCAGCCGGTTCGCCGGCTCGATCATCGTCTGCCTGTACGGGCGTCACGAATACTTCTTCCTGCAAACCGCGCTGTTCGCGGCACCCGGCTGGGAGGAGTACGAGTTCATCTATGTCAGCAACAGCCCGGAGCTGGCGGAGCTGCTGCGCAACCTCGCCCGCATCGCCGAGCAGATGACCGATCTTTCCATCTCCCTGGTCACGCTGCCCGGCAATGCGGGATTCGGCGCGGCGAACAATGTCGCCGCCGGCTTCGCGCGCAGCGACCGGCTGATGATCGTCAACCCCGACGTGTTTCCGATGGATCAGGCGTGGCCCGCTCGGCATGCGGCGCTGGTGGCAGAAAAGCCGCCCGAGCAGACCCGCCTGTTCGGAGCGCCCCTGTTCTACGACGACGGCTCGCTGATGCACGGCGGCATGTATTTCGATCTCGATGTGGGTCTGTCCGTCGCGCCGGACGGCATCGTTCGGCGGCCGCTCGTGCGCGTGGAGCACTACGACAAGGGGGCGCCAGCCTGGGCAGAGGCCTATGCAAAGCCGCGCCCGGTGCCTGCAATCACCGGCGCCTTCATGTCGATCGACCGGGACTGGTTCGAGCAGATCGGCGGCTTCACCGAGGAATACGTGTTCGGCCATTACGAGGATGCCGATCTCTGTCTGAAGAGCCTGCGCCGCGGCGTGACGCCATGGCTGCAGGACATCCGGTTCTGGCATCTGGAAGGCAAGGGATCGACCCGGTTGCCCTATCATGAGGGCGGCTCGACTGTGAATCGCTGGCGGTTCACCCGCGCCTGGGGTGGGTTGATCGCAGATCGCCTCTGTGGCCGCGCCGCCGCCATCGAGGATTTCACGATGCCCGCCCCGCCGCCACCTTCGCCGATTGTCGTCACCATCCCATCGGCGGCCGCCGAAGCACCATCGCTCGTGCCGCTGGACCGAAAGACGCCGCGCAGGAAGCCGGCGGCGTTGCCGTCAGCGCGGCCTTCAGGCAAGCACCTTGCCGCGCGGCCTGTTCGTGCCCGGTGATCCGGTCGCGGCAGCCGGACCGATGACCGGCATGATGACATCGGCCAAACCCCGCGTGCTGCTGATCAGCCTGTTCCATCCCGAACTGGTGCGCGGCGGGGCGCAGCAGGTGTGCTACGAGTTGTTCCAGGGGCTGCGCGCTACCGGCGCCGTCGAGCCGTTCCTGCTTGCCTCGGTGGACAGCAGTTGCCCCGCGCTGTTCAAGAGCGGGGCGCGCATCACCGGCTTCGACGGGCGGGAGAATGAGTTCGTCTTCCTCTCGCGTGGCTACGACTACTGGTGGCATACGCTCGCCGAGCCGCTGCTCGTCGAGGCGTTCATCGAGTTCCTGGGCGTGATCAGGCCGGACGTGGTGCACTTCCACCACTTCCTCACGCTCGGGATCGACCTCGTCTCCCTCACCCGGCGCGTGCTGCCGGATTGCCGGATCGTCTTCACCTTCCACGAGTTCATGGCGATCTGCGCCGCCGACGGCCACATGATCCGCCGCACCGACGGATCGCTGTGCCGGCAGGCGAGCCCGGTACGCTGCCATCAGTGCTTCCCGGATCGCGGGCCCGAGCAGTTCCTGATGCGCCGGCTGTGGTTCATGCGGCACCTCTCGGCGGTGGACGTCTTCACCTGCCCCAGCCGGTTCATGATCGACCATTACGTGAATTGGGGCATTCCGGCGAACAAGATCGTTCACATCACCAACGGCCAGCGCAGCTATGCCGAGGCCGGTGCACCGCCCGCGGTATCCGCCCGGCACAACCGGTTCGGCTTCTTCGGCCAGATGGTCGATATCAAGGGCGTGCAGATCATCCTCCGCGCCGTCGAGATGCTGCGCGGCGAAGGATTCATCGATTTCCGGGTCGAGATCAACGGCGAGAACCTGCGTTACGCCACACCCGCGGTGCGCGAGGAGATCGAGGCATTTCTCGCTGCCGAGCGTGCCCGCCCGGCGGCCGAACGCATCGTGAGCCACAACGGCGGTTATCACGTGGATCAGTTGGCGCAGCGCATGGCGCGGGTCGATTGGTGCATCGTTCCCTCGATCTGGTGGGAGATCTTCGGTCTTGTGATCTCCGAGGCCTGGATGTTCGGCCGGCCGGTGATCTGCTCGAACGTCGGCGGCATGGCCCGAGCGGGTGAACGACGAGGTGGACGGCCTGCATTTCCAGATGGGGGACCCGGCAGCGCTGGCGCGCACGATCCTCCGTGCCTGCACGGAGGATGGTCTGTGGCAGCGCCTGTCTGCCGCCCTGCCCGAACCGCCGCGGCGGGAGCGGATGGTGGCGGGATTCCTGCAAGCCTACAACCACACGGAAACGGCGATTCCGGCACGGGATGCGGCCGATTGATCGGTGCCTGGGCGACCCGGAAGAATCGCCGCGGTTGACACGGCCATCTGGCCTGTGATCCGAACCATCGATGCTGAAGCCTGTCCTGCGCCTTCTGGTCATCTGCTGCCTGCCGCTTTTGCACGTTGGTGCGGCTGAAGCGGCCGCTGTCCCGCCCTCCGCCGCGCCGGCGCAGGGCGGCGTAAGCCGGGCCCAGGTGCAGCATGTGCTCAGCGTGCTGCAGGACAGGACGCGCCTGAACGCGCTGATCACGACGTTGAAGGTGCTCGAACAGGCCCTTCCCGCCACGGCGGCTTCTCCCGCTGCCGCCAAGCCGGCCACCCCCGCGGCGAAAGCGGCCATTCCGCTCGCCCCGAACAGCCTGGGCGCGCAGTTGATCGGCGAGGCTTCGGGCTGGACCGGCACGGTATCCCGCCAGTTCGCCGGCACCGCCCGCACCGTGATCGACTTGCCGGTGCTGGGAACGTGGCTGGCGACGAACCTGCGCGATCCGGGAGTTCGCTCGGGCCTGCTGGGTGCCGGGTGGCGCGTGCTGCTGGTGCTCGGTCTTGCGTGGCTTGGCGAGGCGATCCTGCGCCGGCTTCTGCGGCGGCCCTGCGCCGCGATCGAGGCGCACGCACCCCCGAACGGCGCCGCCGCGGCAACCGCATCGCCACGCCGGCTTGCCGCCCGGTCCTTGCCGCTGCTGCGCCGGCTGCCCTTTGCCCTCGCCCGGCTGTTGCTGGATCTGCTTCCGGTGGGGGTTTTTCTCGCGCTCGGCACCGCGCTGCCTCAGGCCGGGTTCGGCGGATCACCGGCGACACGTGCCGCGATCCTCGACCTGGTGCAGGCCTACGTGGCGATCCGCCTGGTGATGTGCATCACCCGCACGCTCGTCGCCCCGGCAAGCCCGCGCCTGCGGCTGCTGCATATGAGCGACCGTGCCGCCCGCTATATCGAGACGTGGATGCGGCGTCTGGCCGTGGTGGCGCTGCTCGGCGGCGCGCTTGCCCGCATCGGGCTGATGCTGGGCCTGCCGCAGGCGGCGCATGACGCGCTGCTGCGGCTGGTGGTGCTTCTGGTCCATCTGATTCTTGTCGTCATCGTCGTGCAGTCCCGCCGCCGGATCGCGCGCTTCATCCGCCCGCCGGCCGGCGCCGCCGGAGGGATTGCCCTGCTGCGCAACTGGTTGGCGCAGACCTGGCACTATTTCGCGATCTTCATCATCCTCGCGCTGTGGGTCGTATGGGCGGCGGAGGTGCGCAACGGGCTGGCCCGCCTGCTGCACGGAGTCGCGTGGACAGTCGGCGTGCTGGTGGCCGCGCGGGTGCTGACGATCCTGGTGATGGGCGCGCTCGATCGGGGGCTGCACGCCAATTCCGGCCTCGCCGAGCGACACCCCGGGCTGTATTCGCGCGCCGGGCGCTACGATCCCGTGCTGCGCCGCATCTTCGGCACCGCCATCTTCACCGTCGTGATGTTTGCCCTGCTCGATGTGTGGGGCGTTCCGGTTCTGGCGTGGTTCGGCACCGGGGCGCTTGGCGGGCGGCTTGTTTCCGCCGTCCTTACCATCGGCATCACGATCGCCCTGGCCGTTATTGTATGGGAAGGCGTGAATGCCGCCGTGGAGCAGCATCTGGACCGGTTGACGGAGCAGGCGCAGGCAGTGCGGGCGGTGCGCCTGCGCACGCTGCTGCCGATGCTGCGCACCGCGTTGCTGGTTGCGATCCTGCTGATGCTGGGGCTCACCGCGCTGAGCGAGATCGGCGTGAACATCGCCCCGCTGCTGGCCGGTGCGGGAATCGTCGGCATCGCCATCGGCTTCGGGTCCCAGAAGCTGGTGCAGGACCTCATCACCGGCCTGTTCCTGCTGCTGGAAAATGCGATGCAGGTGGGAGACTGGGTGACGGCCGGCGGCCTGTCCGGCTCGGTCGAGAAGCTGTCGATCCGCACGTTGTGGCTGCGCGCCGGTGACGGCTCGGTGCATCTGATCCCGTTCAGCTCCGTCACCACCGTTACCAACGTCAATCGCGGCAAGGGCAATGCCGCGGTCAACGTGAGCGTGGCCTTGCACGAGGATACCGACCGGGTGGGCGAGGTGCTGCAGGAGATCGCCACCGGAATGCGTGACGAACCCGCCTTCCGTGACGGCATGCTGAGCGATTTGCAGCTATGGGGCGTGGACAAGCTGGACGGCACCATGGCGACGATCGCCGGGCAGATCGTCTGCACCGATGGGGCCCGCTGGGGCGTGCAGCGGGAATTCAACCGGCGGATGAAAAAGCGGTTCGAGGAACTGGGCATCGAGATCGCGAAGCCGACGCAGACCGTGCTCCTCCATGGGCTGCCGGGGCCGCGCGGGAGCGCGCCGCCACCGGACGCAGCCGGCGCGAAACCAGCCGGGAAAGCTTCCTGAAGCCCCGCGCCCACCCTTCTATTTCGCGAACGACATTCCCTGCAGCCGGATGATGCCATCCGGCACCGGAATGAAGCCGCGCAGGGATTTCTTGATCCCGACGATGTTTTTCGCGGTCCAGAGATAAAGCAGCGGCATGTCCTTCTGTTCCTGTGCGTACATCTTTGCGTAAAGAGCCCGCCGCCGGGCGACGCTTGATGTCAGCCGCGCCTCATCCAGCAGGCGATCGACGAGGGGATTGGAATAATGCCCGTAGTTGAATCCGCCGCCGGTATGCAGGAACTGGTAGAGGTTGCTGTCGGCATCCGCTCGGCCCGACCAGAAATCGAGGTAGGCCTGGAACTGCCCGTGAATCGCGGCGGAGAACGAGCTGGCGGCCTCCATCGCCTTGATCGTCACGGCAAATCCGGCCGGCTTTGCCATTGCCTGGACCACCTGCCCGACCTGGAGCTGATCCGGCTCGTTCGCGACCGTCAGCACCACCGGAACGGGCAGATGGACGCCCGCGCGCTTCAGCAGCTTCTGCGCGGCCGGGATGTCGCGCGGGCCCGCCTGCAATGTCGGCACATAGAATGGCGAACCGGGCGGCACCGCCTGGGCCGTGGCGGTGAACACCCCGTTGAAGACCACCTGCGCCAGCGCCTTGCGATCGATGGCCAGGGCGAAGGCGCGCCGCACCAGTGCGTTCTGCCCAAGCGCGGTCTTCGCCGACGGCCCATTGCCGGTATTGAACGTGATGCCGTTGTAGCCGAGCCAATCCGACATCACGACCCGCAGCTTCGGATCGCGCTTCACCGCGGCGATATCGGTGGGCACGACGTATTCCACGAGATCGACCGCGCCGGCTTGCAGATCCGCCAGCCGGACGGCGGAATTCGGAATCGGCTCGTACACCACGCGGTCGAAATGGATCGCCTTGGCATTCCAGTAGCCGGAGAAGCGCTTCAGCACGATCGGGCCTTGCGGGGTGCGGCTGACGAAGCTGAACGGGCCCGCGCAGACCGGATGCAGGCCGAACTGCGCGCCTTCGGTCTTGATGGCGTGCGGTGCCAGGATCATGCCGGCCCGACCCGCCAACTGGGCGAGCAGCGGGGACGATGGCGCTTTCAACACCAATTCCACGGTAAGGGGGTCGATCACCTTGATCCGGCTGATCGAGTCGATCTGGCTGCGGCGCAGGCTGCCCTTCATCGTCAGGTCGCGCAGCAGCGTATCCTTCACAGCCGTGGCGGTCATCGTCTCGCCATCCTGGAACTGCACGTCCTTGCGCAGATGGATGACGAGATGCGTCTTGTCCTTGTAGGTGTAGCCGGTGGCGAGCTGCGGGACGATTTGCAATTTTTGGTTGAAATCAAACAGTTTGTCGCACAATCCTGCGAGTACGATGCGCCCCACGTAACTGCCGGTCAGCGCCGGGTCGAGCGTATCGGTGTCCTGGCGCAGTGCGATGTGCAGAGTGCGTGGCGGCGCGGCCCGGGCGGCCGGTGTCCAGGCAACCGGCGCCATGGCGCCCATCCCCACGCAAAGCAGGGCAGTGACGGCAAACGACCGCATGGCATTCCCCCGTCTCAAAGATGAAATTCCGGATAGAACAGAGTGATGCGAGCAGCACGCCAGGGCGTTGCAAAGACGGCGCCTCATCACCTTCTCGTGTTCGTGTTCGCATTCGTGCGACCATTATCGAGCCGGAAAGTTTCATACATGCATCTCAAGGAGGACTTCATGCGCCTGACCCTCACCATGCTCGTCATGATTCTCGGTCTTGCGGGGTGCGTCGTTACACCAGCCGCAACACCGACCCACACGGTTGTCATCGCGCCTCAGCGACCGGCCCCTCCGAGCACGACGATCGTCGTTCCGCCCGGCGGGTCGGTTGGCTGCACGACCAGCACCGGGATGCCTTGCTAGCAGACTCCGAATTGGCACCGGCCTCACCCGAGGCGGGCCTGGGAGGACAATCTGAAGATTGATCGCCTGCACTTCCGGGCTTGAATTGTTCCTCCCCGTCGCCGCGGCTATCCTGGCGACGGGGATCGGAATCGCTGATGGCGAGTCGCAGAAGTTTACTGATTGTTGTCGTTGCCACGAGCCTGCTCGCCGCATGCTCCAGTGGCAGGCAGACTGCCTTCTACCGGAAAAATCCGCAGGATCTGATGAAAGAGGTCGTCAGGTGCGAAAACAACTACCGCGCCCTGGCCAACACCGATTCATGCAGGGCCGCGCTTCGGCTCAATTCCGAACTGTTCCGCTGACCATGAGCCAGCATGCGCTCTCCGCGGAACAGCCGATCGCATCTGCGGATATTTGGTGAGCCCGGTGGGATTCGAACCCACGGCCACAAGATTAAAAGTCCTGTGCTCTACCAGCTGAGCTACGGGCTCGACCGCCGCCTTGAACGCCAGTGCGGGCGGCGCGTCAAGTCGGCGAAACGCGCTATTTCACATCCGCTGCGACGCGCATGTGAATGATCCGATCCGGATCGGTCACCGTGCCGGAGGAACCGGCGCCCTTCTTGATTTCGTCCACATACTGCATGCCGGAAACCACCTGCCCGACGATGGTGTATTGGCCATCCAGCCACGCAGCCGGGGCAAGGCAGATGAAGAACTGGCTGTTCGCGCTGTTCGGTGCTGCCGTGCGCGCCATGCCGACCGTGCCGGTGAGGAATTTCGCCTTGTCAGTGAACTCGGCCGGCAGGTTGGGCAGATTGCTGCCGCCGGTGCCGGTTCCCGTGGGGTCGCCGCCCTGCGCCATGAATCCGGCGATCACGCGGTGGAACGGCGTGTTGTCGTAGAATCCCTCCCGCGCCAGGGTCTTCATCCGTTCCGCGGCCTTCGGCGCCAGATCCGGGCGCAGCACGATCACCACGCGACCGTATTTCAGGTCCATGTACAGCGTGTTCTCGGGATCGAGCTTCGGCGCGGCCTCGGCTGCGGTCTTTTCGGCTTCGGTCATCAGGAATCCCAACATCGACAGAGAAAAGGTCCAGGAAAGCAAACGACGGCGCTGCATCAATCCTCCTTCCGGCCGGCACCACGCCCCGGCATCATCTGGCCGGCCCGCGCACTTGTGCCAGCGTCCGCTCCAGGGTCAGCGGCGGCACGAACGAGGAGATATCCCCGCCCAGCATCGCGATCTCCTTCACGAAGCGGGAGGAGATGAACTGGTGCCGCTCGCTCGCCATCAGGAACACCGTCTCGATCTCGGGATCAAGCCGATAATTCATGCCCGCCATCTGAAACTCATAGTCGAAATCCGAAACCGCACGCAGCCCGCGCACGATCACGTGCGCGCCGACAGATCGCGCCAGATCGATCAGCAGCGACGAAAACGGCCGCACCTCTATCTGCGTGCCCGTGCGCGCGGCGATGGCATCGGTTTCGGCCCGCACCATCTCCACCCGGTCGTCGATGCCGAACAGCGGCCCCTTGCCGGTGTTGATCGCCACCCCCACCACCAGCCGGTGCACCACGCGCATCGCACGGCCGATGATGTCCAGATGGCCGTTGGTGATCGGATCGAACGTGCCGGGATACACCCCGACATGGGGCATGGCGTCAGTCATCGGCCCCATCCTCGGCGCCCTCTTCCACCACGTTCTCCAGCACCGGGAACACGCTCGTCACCCGTTCCCCGCTGTCCAGCCGGAACAGGGTCACGCCCATCGCCTGGCGGCCGGTGATGCGCACCTGGTCGGCCGGCACGCGGATCAGCCGCCCCGCGTCGGTCACCAGCATCACATCGTCACCCGGCCGCACCGGGAAGCTCGCCGCCACCGCCAGCCCGTTGCGGGGGCCGAGGGTGATGTTCGCGATCCCCTGCCCGCCACGCCCGGCCACCCGGTATTCGTAGGCGGAGGAGCGCTTGCCGAAGCCGCCATCCGTCACCGTCAGCAGCAACTGCTCCGCGGCTTCCATTTCGGCGAACCGCTCCGGCGAGAGCACGACATCGCTCTCCACCTCTTCGCCCTCGCCGTTCGGGGTTTCGCCGTTCGGCTCCGGCTCGTCGTCCGGGGCACGGCGGCGTGTCGCGGCGAGCTTCAGGAAGGCCGTGCGGGTGCCGTTGTCCGCCTCCACATGGCGCAGCACGGACAGGCTCATCACCTCATCCCCGGCGGCAAGGCGAATGCCGCGCACGCCGGCCGAGTCGCGGCCTGCGAACACCCGCAGGGTTTCGTCGGAGATCTGGAAGCGGATGCAGCGGCCGAGGCGCGTGGCCAGCAGCACGTCATCCCCATCGCGGCAGGTGGCGACGCCGATCAGCCGATCACCCTCGTCCAGCTTCATCGCGATCAGGCCGGAGGCGCGCATGTTGCGGAAATCCGACAGCCGGTTGCGACGTACGTTCCCGCTGGCGGTCGCGAACACCAGATGCAGGCTGTCCCACAGCGTCTCGTCCTGCGGCAGCGGCAGCACCGTGGTGATGCCGTCCGTGCCCAGCTCGGGCAGCAGGTTCACCAGCGCCTTGCCCTTCGCCGCCGTGCTCGCTTCCGGCAGGCGCCACACCTTCTCGCGGAACGCCTTGCCGCCGGAGGAGAAGAACAGCACCCATTGGTGGGTATGGGCGTTGAAGCTGCGGGTGACGACGTCATCCCCGCGCATGGAGGTGGCCGAACGGCCACGCCCACCACGGTTCTGCGCCCGGAAGGTCTCCAGCGGCGTGCGCTTGATGTAGCCGTCCCGAGTGATGGTGACGACCATCTGCCCCGGTTCGATCAGGCTCTCGTCGTCCTGGTCCGACTCGGCGTCCGTGATCTCGGTCATCCGCGCGGTCGCGATCTCGGCGCGCACAGTGGCCAGTTCCGCCTGCATCACCTCCATCCGGCGCGGGCGGGAGGCGAGGATGGCAAGCAGTTCGCCGATGCGCGTTGCCACTTCCGTCAGATCATTCTGGATTTTCTCGCGCTCCAGCCCGGTCAGCCGTTGCAGGCGCAGCTCCAGGATGCCGCGTGCCTGCGCCTCGGTCAGATGCACGGTGCTGTCGGAGGCGATCATGTTGCCCGTATCGTCGATCAGCGCGAGCAGCGCGCCGATATCGGCGGCCGGCCACGCCCGCGCCATCATCGCCGCGCGCGCCGCCGCGCCATCCGGGCTTTCGCGGATCAGCCGGATCATCTCGTCGATATTGGCCACCGCGATGGCGAGCCCGACCAGTAGATGCGCCCGTTCCCGCGCCTTCATCAGCTCGAAGCGCGAACGGCGGAGGATGACCTCCTCGCGGAAGGCGATGAAGGTCAGCAACGCATCCTTCAGCCCCATCTGCCGCGGCCGGCCGTTGTCGAGCGCGAGCATGTTCACCCCGAAGCTGATCTGCAGCTGGGTGAAGCGGTACAGATGGTTCAGCACCACCTCCGCCGTCGCCTCGCGCTTCAGCTCGATGACGATGCGCATCCCCTCCCGGTCGCTCTCGTCGCGCAGGTCGGCGATGCCGTCGATCTGCTTGCCGCGCACAAGCTCGGCGATGCGCTCCAGCAGGGTCGATTTGTTCACCTGGTACGGGATTTCGGTGATGATGATGGCAGGGCGATCGCGCCGGATCTCCTCGATGGCCGCGCGCGCCCGGATCACGACGGAACCGCGCCCCGTATCGAACGCCGCACGGATGCCCGCACGGCCGAGGATGATGCCGCCCGTGGGAAAATCCGGGCCGGGGACGATCTTCATCAGCTCGTCGAGCGAGGTGCCCGGATCGGCGATCAGCGCGAACGTGGCGTCGATGATCTCCCCGGGGTTGTGGGGGGGGATGTTGGTCGCCATGCCCACGGCGATGCCGGCCGCGCCGTTGACCAGCAGGTTCGGGAAGCTCGCCGGCAGCGCCCGCGGCTCCTTGTCGCTCTCGTCGTAGTTCGGCTGGAAATCGACCGTGTCCTTGTCGATGTCGTTGAGCAGGAACATCGCCGCGCGCGCCAGCCGCGCCTCGGTGTAGCGCATCTGCGCCGGCGGATCGCCGTCCACGGAACCGAAATTGCCCTGCCCGTCGATCAACGGCACGCGCATCGAGAAGGTCTGCGCCATCCGCACCATGGCGTCGTAGATCGAGGCGTCGCCATGCGGATGGAACTTGCCCATCACATCGCCCACCACGCGGGCGGATTTGCGATAGGGTTTGTCCGAGGTCCAGCCGGCCTCGTGCATGGCGAACAGGATGCGCCGATGCACCGGCTTCAACCCGTCCCGCGCATCGGGCAGCGCGCGCGAGACGATGACCGACATCGCGTAGTCCAGATACGAACGGCGCATCTCGTCTTCGAGCGTCACCGGCTGCATGGAAGGCGGCGCCGGCGGCTTCTCGGCGGGCGTATCGGTCACTGCGGTCTCGATTCAGGAATGAGCAGGTCGGGAAATGGGCACGAAGGCAGCGGATCAGAAGGGAATGTCATCGTCCAGGTCGCCGCCGCCCTTGCCGGCGTCCCATGCCGGGGCCGCGGCGGCGCGGGCCGGGCGGTCGCCGCGCGGGGCGGCGCTGCGTTCCGTGCGATAGCCGCCGCCTTCCCCGCCTTCGTCGGCACGGCCGTCCAGCAGCACCAGCTCGCCGCGGAAATTGCGCAGCACGATCTCGGTCGTGTATTTCTCCACGCCCGCCTGGTCGGTGTATTTCCGCGTCTCGACCGAACCTTCCAGATACACCTTGCGGCCCTTGCGCAGGTATTTCTCGGCCACGTCGCCCAGGCGTTCGTTATAGATCACCACGCGGTGCCACTCCGTGCGCTCCTTGCGCTCGCCGGAGGCCTTGTCGTTCCAGGTCTCGCTGGTCGCCACCGACAGGTTGACGATCTTCGATCCCGCCTGGGTGGTCCGCACCTCCGGGTCCTTCCCCAGGTTGCCGACCAGAATCACCTTGTTCACGCTGCCCGCCATCATGCCGTCCCTTGTTTGCCCGCGCTGCGGGTGCGAATGCCCAATCTACCCTGCCCTGCCCTGTCCGGCCAGCCATGCGCCGGTAAACCCGATCATACCTTCCCAACACGCTCGTTTAATGCCATATAAACGGGAACATCACAAGAACATCGGGTGCCCATGGCCGGCGACATTCCCGTGCGCGGCGCGCACAACATCCACGTGCGCGGCGCGCGCGAACACAACCTCAAGAATGTGGATGTCGTGATCCCGCGCGATTCGCTCACGGTCATCACCGGCCTGTCCGGCTCCGGCAAATCCTCCCTGGCGTTTGACACGATCTATGCCGAGGGCCAGCGCCGCTACGTGGAAAGCCTCTCGGCCTACGCCCGGCAGTTCCTGGAGCTGATGGGCAAGCCGGATGTCGATTCGATCGAGGGCCTCTCCCCGGCCATCTCGATCGAGCAGAAGACCACCAGCCGCAACCCGCGCAGCACCGTCGGTACGGTGACGGAGATCC
Source organism: Acetobacteraceae bacterium (assembly GCA_035532755.1). GTDB lineage: Bacteria > Pseudomonadota > Alphaproteobacteria > Acetobacterales > Acetobacteraceae > DATKQI01. The sequence continues at coordinate 2,412 of DATKQI010000223.1, read as the reverse complement.
ACGATTACATGCGCCTGCTCTGGGCCCGTGTCGGCGTGCCCTATTCGCCCGCCACCGGCCTGCCGATCGAGGCGCAGACGGTCAGCCAGATGGTCGATCGGGTGATGGCGATGGCCGAGGGGACGCGGCTGCTGCTGCTCGCCCCGGTGGTGCGGGACCGCAAGGGCGAATACCGCAAGGAGCTTGCCGAACTACAGCGCCGCGGCTTCACCCGGGCGAAGGTGGACGGGAAGCTGTACGAGATCGGCGAGGTGCCGGCACTGAACAAGAAGCTGAAGCACGAGATCGAGGCGGTGGTGGACCGCGTGGTGGTCCGCCCCGGCCTGGAACAGCGCCTGGCCGACAGCTTCGAAACCGCCCTCGGCCTGGCGGACGGCGTGGTCTATGCCGAGAATGCGGAGGGCGGCGCGCGCACGGTATTCTCCTCCCGCTTCGCCTGCCCGGTCAGCGGCTTCTCCATCGAGGAGATCGAGCCGCGGCTGTTCAGCTTCAACTCCCCGCACGGCGCCTGCCCCGCCTGCGACGGCCTGGGCGTGGAGACCTTCTTCGACCCCGATCTGGTGATCCCGGACGAGCGGCGCAGCCTCGCCGAAGGCGCCGTCGCCCCCTGGGCAGGCGCGCAGAGCCCGTATTACGACCAGACGCTCGCGAGCCTCGCGAAACACTTCAAGGTGCCGCTGCGCACCGAGTGGCAGAAGCTGCCCGAGCGCGTGCGCGAGGCCATCCTGCACGGCACCGGCGAGGAGCCGGTGGAGATGACTTACAAGGACGGGGTGCGCGCCTACACCGTGCGCAAACCGTTCGAGGGCGTGATCCACAACCTCGACCGCCGCTGGCGCGAGACCGACAGCGCCTGGGTGCGGGAGGAGATGTCCCGCTACCAGGCCGAAAAACCCTGCGCGGTCTGCCACGGCGCGCGGCTGAAGCCGCAGGCGCTGGCGGTGAAGGTCGCCGGCAGCCACATCGCCGAGGCGTCGGAACTGTCGATCCGCGCGGCACTCGCCTGGTTCCAGACCGTGTTCGACACGCTCACCCCGCAACGCCAGGAGATCGCCCGGCGCATCCTGCGCGAGATCGTCGAGCGGCTGCAGTTCCTGGTCGATGTCGGGCTCGATTATCTCAGCCTCTCCCGCAGCTCCACCACGCTTTCGGGCGGAGAGAGCCAGCGCATCCGGCTGGCCAGCCAGATCGGCTCGGGGCTGACCGGCGTGCTGTACGTGCTGGACGAACCCTCCATCGGGCTGCACCAGCGCGACAACGAGCGCCTGCTGGGCACGCTGCAGCGGCTGAAGCGCCTCGGCAACACCGTGCTGGTGGTGGAGCACGACGAGGATGCAATCCGCAGCGCCGACCACCTGATCGACATGGGCCCCGCCGCCGGCGTGAACGGCGGGCGCGTGGTCGCCGAAGGCACGCCGGCCGAGGTGGCGGCGAACCCGAAATCGCTCACCGGGGACTATCTTTCCGGCCGCAAGCGCATCCCGGTGCCGTCCCTGCGCCGCCCGGTGCAGGCCGGGCGGATGCTGAAAGTGATCGGCGCGCGCGGCAACAATCTGAAATCCATCACCGCCGCCTTCCCGCTCGGCACCTTCACCTGCGTCACCGGCGTGTCGGGCGGCGGCAAATCCACGCTGGTGGTCGATACGCTCTACAAGGCCGCTTCCCGCCGGCTGATGGGCTCGGGCGAGGTGCCGGCGCCGCACGAGCGGATCGAGGGGCTCGATCAGCTCGACAAGATCATCGACATCGACCAATCCCCGATCGGCCGCACCCCGCGTTCCAACCCTGCCACCTACACGGATCTGTTCGCCCCCATCCGCGACTGGTTCGCCGAACTGCCCGATGCCCGCGCCCGCGGCTACAAGCCGGGCCGGTTCAGCTTCAATGTGAAGGGCGGCCGCTGCGAGGCCTGCCAGGGCGACGGGCTCATCAAGATCGAGATGCACTTCCTGCCGGACGTGTTCGTCACCTGCGACACGTGCAAGGGCCGGCGCTACAACCGCGAGACTCTGGAAGTGAAGTTCCGCGACAAGTCGATCGCGGACGTGCTGGCGATGACGGTGGACGAGGCCATGCCCTTCTTCTCCGCCGCTCCGCGCATCCGGGACCGTCTGTCCATTCTCCAGCGCGTCGGCCTCGGCTACGTCGCCCTCGGCCAGCAGGCCACCACGCTGTCGGGCGGGGAAGCGCAGCGCATCAAGCTCGCCAAGGAACTCGCCCGCCGCGCCACCGGCCGCACGCTGTATATCCTGGACGAACCCACCACCGGCCTGCATTTCGAGGACGTGCGCAAGCTGCTGGAGGTGCTGCACGCGCTGGTGGACCAGGGCAACACGGTCGTGGTGATCGAGCACAACCTGGAAGTCACCAAGACCGCCGACTGGCTGCTGGACCTCGGCCCCGAAGGCGGCG
>DATKQI010000222.1:0-5999 GCA_035532755.1 Acetobacteraceae bacterium | reverse complement strand
AGTGTCCTGCCCCTGAAATGCCCTTGCATTTCAGGGACCAGCAGGCCACTGAAAATAAAGAACTAGTGTTCCGGAAATTCGCTTGCGGATTTCCGAATCAGGACACTGGAAGCCGGCCCCATCGCCATACGGGCAAGGCATGGCTGCCGCGTGTTGCGACGCAGCAAATATCTCTTGAACAGGTGGTTGCCCGGCATGACACTTGGGCCGCCCCCGGCGCCAGAGGTCTGCCCCGATGCCGTTGCCGCTGCTCGCCCTGGCCGTTGCCTCCTTCGGGATCGGCACCACGGAATTCGTCATCATGGGCCTGCTGCCGAACCTCTCGCAGGATCTCGGCGTCAGCATTCCCGCCGCCGGGATGCTGGTTTCGGGCTATGCGCTGGGGGTGACGTTCGGGGCCCCGCTGGTCGCGATCGCGACGGCGCGGCTGCCGCGCAAGACCGCGCTGCTGGTGCTGATGGGCGTGTTCATCCTGGGCAACCTGCTGTGCGCGATCGCGCCCGACTACACGCTGCTGATGCTCGCCCGCATCCTCACCGCGCTCTGCCACGGCGCGTTCTTCGGCATCGGCGCGGTGGTGGCCACCAACCTCGTGCCGCGCAAGCAGCGGGCGCGCGCGATTTCGCTGGTGTTCTCCGGCCTCACGCTCGCCAACGTGCTGGGCGTGCCGTTCGGCACCGCACTCGGCCAGGCGTTCGGCTGGCGCGCGGCGTTCTGGGCGATCGTGCCGATCGGCCTGGTGGCGGCCGGCGCCATCGCCTGGCTGCTGCCGCCGCAGCAAACGGGCCAGCCGGGCAAGCTGCTGCGGGAGTTCTCGGTGCTGCGCAAGCCGCAGGTGTGGCTTGCCATGAGCATGAGCGTTCTTTCCTCCGTCAGCCTGTTCAGCGTCTTCACCTACATCACCCCGCTGCTGGAGCACGTGACGGGCCTGCCCCCGCATGACGTGACCTGGGTGCTGCTGCTGTTCGGCGTGGGCATCACCATCGGCAACCTCGCCGGCGGGCGGCTCGCGGACTGGCGGCCGACCGCCACGCTGATGGCCATTCTGGGCCTGCTGGCGGTGGTGCTGGCTGTCTTCTCCTTCACCAGCCACTGGCTCTATCCGGCGGTCTTCACGGTGATGGCCTGGGGGATGCTGAGCTTCGCGCCCGGTGCCGCATTGCAAGGGCGCGTGGTGGATCAGGCGCGGCAGGCGCCGAACCTCGCCTCCACGCTGAACCAGAGCGCCTTCAACCTCGGCAATGCCGGCGGTGCGTGGATCGGCGGGGCGGTGCTGACGGCGGGCGTGCCCTATTCCGGCCTGCCCTGGGTGGGGGCGGCGGTGGCGGTGGCCGCGCTCGGCCTCGCGGCCCTGTCGGCGACGCTGGATCGCCGGCCGGGGATGGCGGTGGCCGGGGCCGATTAGCCCCTCTGCACAGTGGTTTTGAACGGTTGGCATGGTGGGCAGGCTTGTCATTTTCAGATGAAAGAAATTGGTCGGACACTCTTCCGGATCAGCACTCGCTACGAGGCGAATCGCCATGACAAACCGTGAACCGCGTTACCCGGACCTCGCCATAAGGCCCCAGATCGTTCGGAACGCGCCGCTGCTCACCTTCTTCATTGCGGGAGACCTGCATGCCATTGGGCCGCAGGTTCCCCCGCCGCTATCGCCGCATCCAAATGGGCGGATCGTCCTCAACATGTGGTTCCTGCCAAACCCGGAGGAGATGACCGGCTTCGGCGAGCCCGGCCCGATGGGCGTCACCTATCTCGCCACGGAGGTCGCCGGCGAAGAAGGCGCCAGTGCCGACGGCGCCACGCGTTTCCCGGGTCGGTTCTGGCTTGAGCACTGGAGCAGCTCGTCCGCGGCGCGCCAATATGCGCATCGCGCGTCAGGGCTTGAGATCAAGTCGGGCGACACCCGGCTGCATTTTCAGGATGGTTTCGTAACCGCGACGCTGCGCCTCGCCGATCGGGCGGTTGTGACCGCCCGGGCTCGCGTCGGGCGTGACCGATTGAAAACGGTCAGTGGCCATTCGATCTATTACGCTGAACGCGATGCCGAGGCACGCAGCCGCGAAGTTGCGCGATATGAAGTGCCCTGGGTCTCCGACGCCTACGCGGCAGAGGGCGGGACCGTCGAGTTCAACTTTCCTGAAGACGAGAGGGCGCTGCGCGTCGTGGCCAACGGGCGGCAAACGGTGACAGCGGTGAGCTTTCGCAAAATCACGCTTGTCCCCTACATCGCGCAAAACGTCGTCGAGCGATCCCCTCGATGAGCCTGGGTCAAATGCCGCCCGGTATCAGATGTAGTATTCGGCCAGCGGGGCGAAGCCGTTGAAGCCCTGGCTCGCGTAGGTGCTGACATAGGCGCCGGTGGCCATCAGCTCCACCCGGTCCCCGTCGGTCAGCGCCAGCGGCAGGTGGTAGTTGGAGCGTTCGTACATGATGTCCGCGCCATCGCAGGTCGGGCCGGCGATGGCGACCGGGCCGGTCGGCCCGCCGTCATGCGCGGTGGCGATGCGGTACTTGATCGCCTCGCCCTCGGTCTCGGCCAGGCCGCCGAAGCGGCCGATGTCCAGGTACACCCAGCGCACCGGATCGTTGGGCGAACGGCGGCTGACCAGCACCACCTCGCTCGACACGACCCCGGCATCGCCCACCACGAAGCGCCCCGGCTCGATCACCATCTCCGGCAGGGCGTTGCCGAAATGCGCCGTCAGCGCCCGCATGATCGCGTCCGCGAAGCGGTCGATCCCGGGCGTCTCGTCCCGGTAGCGGGTGGGAAAACCGCCGCCGAGGTTGAGCATCCGCAGGTTCACCCCCGCCTCCAGCAGATCGGTGAACAGCATCGCCGCCCGGCCGATCGCCGCCTCGTAGGCGGCGGTGTCGGTCTGCTGGCTGCCGACGTGGAAGGACAGGCCATAGGGATCGAGCCCGAGGTCGCCGGCCATCAGCATCAGGGCGCGCGCGGATTCGACGGTGGTGCCGAACTTGCGCGACAGCGGCCAGTCCGCCCCCGCGTTCTCGACCAGAAGCCGGCAATAGACCCGCGCGCCCGGCGCGTGGGCCGCGAGCTTGCGCAGCTCCTCCACCGAATCGAAGGCGAACATGGAGATGCCGGCGGCGTGCGCGCGCGCGATGGCGCTGCGCTTCTTGATCGTGTTGCCGAAGCTGATCGCCTCCGGCGCCGCGCCGGCCGCAAGGCAGGCGTCCACTTCCTCGATGCTCGCGGCGTCGAAGCGGCTGTCCAGCCGCACCAGCCGGTCCAGCACCTGCGGCGCGGGATTGGCCTTCACGGCGTAATAGATCTGTGCGAGCGGCAACGCGCGGCGCAGCGCGCGGAAGTTGTGCTCCACACGGTCCACGTCCATCACCAGGCACGGCGTTGCCGGTTGATGATGCGTCAGGAACTGGGCGATCTTCGGAGTCATCGCACCCCCCCTCCTCTCGATAGACGCCCACCTGAAAAAATCGACGGGCGAAGTTGCGAAACGGTCGAACGAACCAGCGACCAAGACGATTGCCAGAACGCTTGACGTCGTTGCGTAACCTCGAGGGCCAGAGGCACGTGCGTTGCTGCGTGATCTGCCAGATAGACGCCCCGCCCCCCCGGCGCAAGAGAAAATCCACCGGCGATCGGGGCGCCTCCGCCCGGCTTTCCGCGCATGGCGGCCAGGGCATGGCAGGCGGGGCTTGCCCGCATGGGGTGCAAAAATGCCGGAAGCCACCCTACGTGGAGGATGGAGCAGACATGACCGCCACGCCACAAACCCGCCCGGCCGCACGCCGCACGCGCCGCCCCGCCCACGGGTGGCGGCGCGTGCTGCGCCGGACGGCCATTTCCATGATCTCGGACCGGATGTCGCTGGTCGCGGCGGGGTGCGCGTTCTATTCCACCCTGTCGCTGTTCCCGGCGATCACCATGCTGATCTCGATCTACGGCCTGGTGTTCAACCGCGACACGGTGGAGCCGCAGCTCACCTACCTGCACCAGGTGATGCCGCCGGCCGCCTTCCACCTGATCGCGGAGCGGGTGCACCAACTGGTGACGCAGCAGGCCGGCACGCTGGGCGCCGGCCTCGCCGTCAGCCTGCTGATCACGTTATGGAGCGCGGAATCGGCCACCAAATCCGTGCTGTACGCCCTCAATGTCGCCTATGACCAGCGGGAGAGCCGCGGGGTGGTGAAATTCCAGCTCATCGCCTTCATCATGACGCTGGGTGCGATCATGGCGGCGGTGCTGGGGCTGGCGGTGCTGGTGGGCCTGCCGGCGGTGATCGCCTTCCTGGGGCTGACGGCCTACCAGACGCAGCTTCTGCACCTGAGCGGCATGGGCGGGCTGCTCGTCTTCATCCTGGCCGCGCTGCTGCTGCTGTACGGCTACGGCCCGTCCCGGCCGCGCCACGGCCACCGGCGGGTGCTGCCGGGGGCGATCGTGGCGACCGTTCTGTGGCTCGCCGCCTCCGTGCTGTTCTCCCTCTACGTGGGCCGGTTTGCCGCCTACAATGTCACCTACGGGCCGCTGGGCGCGCTGGCGGGCATGATGATGTGGTTCTACGTCACCGCCTATGTGGTGCTGCTGGGGGCGGAGCTGAACGCGCAGATCGCCTACGACCAGCGGCAGGCGGAACAGGTGCGGCACATTCACGCGGTGCCGGGCGGCTTGACCGAGGCGGCGGACAACTCGCGGTAGATGCCGCCCGTGCGGGAGAAATGCGGGTTGTAGAACGGATCGGCCGCCAGCAGTTCGCCCCAGCGCTGGCGCATCGTCTCGTTCTCGAAGAAGAAGCGCGCCTCGTGCAGGCTGTCGAAATCGCTGCCGCGGCTCATGCTCTCCCGGTGCTCGGCGTACGCCGCGGGGGTGAAGATGATCCGGTGCCCCGCCTGCCGCAGCTTCAGGCACAGATCGACATCGTTGTAGGCGACCGCGAGATCGGCCTCGTCGAAGCCGCCGGCGGCGGCGAAGGCGTCGGCGCGGCAGAGCATGCACGCCCCGGTGACGGCGGAGACCTCCTGCGCGCAGATCGCGCGCGCCATGTAGCCCGGCGCCTCCCCGCCGATGCCGCGGAAGGCGTGGTCGGCTATGCCGCCCACGCCGAGCACGACGCCGGCATGCTGCACCGCGCCATTCGGGTAGAGCAGCTTGTTGCCTACCGCGGCGGCCAGCGGATCGGCCAGCAGCTCGTCCACCATCAGCCGCAGCCACGCGGGCTGGCGGATGATCACGTCGTTGTTGAGGAACAGCAGCAGCGGGGCATCGGTCTGCCGGGCCGCGTGGTTGTTGAGGCGGGCGAAGTTGAACGCTTCCTCCACCCGTTGCACCCGCACCCGATCATCCCGCGCGGCCTCGGCGCAGAACGCCTCCACCCCCGGCTCGTCGGACCAGTTGTCGATCAGCAGCACTTCCAGCGCGGGATAGGCGGTCAGGCCCAGCAGGCTGTCGAGGCATTCCCGCGTCAGCGCCGCATGGTTGCGGAAGGGGATGATGACGGCGACCCTGGGGGCCGCATCGAACCGCCAGTCGATCCGGTAGGGGCCCGCGGGCCCGATCGGTTCCACGCCGGCCGGCAGGCCCTCGCGCGCCAGGTGGGCGGCGATGGCGGCGGCCGTGCTCTCACCCACCGAGGCGGGGGGCTGGTACTCCACGCGGGTGTGATACAGAACCTCCGCCACGTGATGGACCGGGGAGGTGCCGATGGCGGCCGCCAGCCGCAGCGCCAGATCGTGGTCCTTTGCAGCACCCGGCCCGGCCGGCAGGCCGCCCGCCAGGGCCAGCAGGCCACGGGCGATGAACAGCAGCCGGGCGATGTAGTTCTGCGACCGCAGCAGCCGCGGATTCCAGCCCGGTTTCAACTGCACCGCGGAGAACCGGCCGTTAGGGCCTGAGATGAATCAACTGCGTCAATTGGTGGGTCTTCGTGGTTCGATGGTATAGTTCCACTCGCCGTGGAAGTCGGCGGGCGTGATGTTCAGCTTCGCCATCTCGGCGTCGGAAACCTTGATGCCCTTGTCGT
>DATKQI010000221.1:0-5527 GCA_035532755.1 Acetobacteraceae bacterium | reverse complement strand
ACCCGGTTCGCCTCCGCGACGTTGGACGAGCAGATGGCGCGGACGAAGCAAGGCACGGTGGACCGCGATCTTTCGCACCTGCTGACCCTGACCGACCAGGCGGTGGAGGTGCTGGAGGGCGACGATCCCGAACGCATGCTGGCCGATTTCGGCGCCATGCTGCACGAGGGGTGGGAGACGAAGAAGCGCCTTTCGTCCAAGGTGAGCGGCCCGGAGATCGATGCGCTCTATGCGGCGGCGCGCGACGCGGGCGCGCTGGGCGGCAAGCTGTGCGGCGCCGGGTCCGGCGGGTTCCTGCTGATGCTGGTGCCGGCGGAGCGTCAGGAGCGATTCCGCGAGCGGCTGGCCGGGGCCGCCATCACCCGCATCGGACTGGACACCATCGGGTCCACCATACTGACGGGGTGAGACGATGGAAGGGGGAGGCGAGATGGCCCGCGAACAGGCGCCGGCGGCTGCCGCGGCGTCCGACGCTCGGCCCGTGTGCTGCATCGTCGATCCGTCGCTGCGAGATTTCATCGGCCACCACTTCTCCTATGACAACGCGCTGGCCGCCGGCGCGGCCGATGCCGGCTTCCAACCGGTGATCCTGGCGCACAAGGACGTGAGCGCAACGATCGCCGGGCGCGTGCATCTGCGGCCGTGCTTTCGCCGCGACATGTGGGGCAGCAGCCCGCTGGTCCGCTACCTGCCGGCCCAGCATCAGGCCGAGGGCACCATCCGCTTGGCCAACCGGGATTTCTATCGCGACCTCAAGGCCGGGCTGCGCGGGCTGGCGCTGCCGCCGCGGTCCGTCCTGTTCGCGCACATGATCTTCCGCCACCAGCTTCCGGCGCTGGCGCGCTTCGTGCAGGACCAGCCGCCGGACGGCCCGCTCGATATCATTCTTCTGCTGCGCTACCAGCCGGCGTTCTACGACAACCCGCAGTGCTGCGAGGCGTTCCAGTCGCTGGAGCGGGCGGCGGCAAGCGGCCGGCGCGTGCGGCTTGCATCTGACAGCGCCCGGCTGGCGCGCGAGCTCGGGCGGCTTACCACCCTGCCGATCGAGGTTATGCCGATCCCGCACACCTCCGCCGACGCGGCCCCGCGCGCGGCGCCGCATGAGCGCATGCGCTTCGTGAGCCTCGGCAATGCGCGCGACGAAAAGGGCTTCGTCGAGATTCTCGACGCCATCCGCATGCTGCATGCCGACGACGGGTTGGACGGCATGGAATTCGTGTTGCAAAGCAACGATGCCCAGCCGGACGTGCAGGCCGCCATCGACGCCTTCGCGCGCGAAGGCCTGCCGCATGTCACCTTGTTGCCTGAAGCGCTGTCGCCGGAACGCTATGCGGCGGAGCTGGCGGCGGCCGACGTCGTGCTGGTCCCTTATTGGCGCGACATCTATCGGGCTCGAACCTCCGGCGTGTTCCTGGAAGCCGCGGCGGCGGGCAAGGTGGTGATCACCACCCGCGACACCTGGATGAGCGACGAGCTGGAACGCTACGGCGCAGGGATCCTAATCGACGATCACGATGCGCGATCGCTCGCGCAGGCGATCCGCGCTGCGGTTCGCGACCGCGCCGGGCTCTGCGCCCGGGCCGAGGCCGGGCGGGGCGACTGCCTTGCGATCCACAGCCCAATGAGCCTGATGCGCCAGGTGGTGGACGGTCCGCCGCCCGCGGCGGGGCCGCGCGCGATACGCAACGTCGTGATCTTCTATCCGTGGGGCGACTTCCTCGCGCGCAAGGCGGGCGCCAGCCTGCGCACCAACCTGCTGGCGGACATGCTGGCCCCGCATGTGGACAGCGTGCGGGTGCTACAGGCGGGTACGGCGTCGATGAGCTGGCGGCTGTGGCACTGGCGCCCGCGCCGGCGTGCCGCGCCGCAGGCCGCTTCGGTACCGGTGGCCCGGCGGGGCAACGTGTTTGTGGAAGCGCAGCCGTTGCGCATCCGTCAGCGTCTTGCGCGCCGCCTGTTCCGCCTGCCGTTCCGCCTGTTGCTGGGACGGAAGAATTTCGGGCAGGAACTTCCCCTCTGGTTCCACCTCGAGCGCGGGCTGGACCCGATCTTTCGCCAGAAGGTCGAGGACCTCGTGCGCGGGGCGGATGCGGTGCTGCTGGAATACAGTTTCTGGGGCAGCATCGTGCTGCCGGCGTGCCGGCGCGCGGGCATTCCGTGCGTGCTGACGAATTACGATATCCTGTCCGACCAGGTGACGGCCTCGAATCTGCTGCGGCGGCTGACGTGGCGGGCCGAACGCGCCTCGCTTGCGGCCGCGGACGCGGTGGTCACGGTGGCGCCCGGAGACCAGCGGGCGCTGGCCGAGGCGGGGATCAGTTCGCACATGATCCCGAATCCGGTGGACATGGATCGGGCGACCTTGTGCGTGCCGGCGGATCCGCGGGAATTGCTGCGCGCGCTCTTCGGCATCGATCTGCCGCCGGGGCCGTGCTGCCTGTTCGTCGGCAGTTGGTTCCCGCCGAATGTTCAAGCCGTGGAACGCATCCGCGAGGTCGCGCCGCTGGTGCCGCAGGTGGGCTTCGCGGTGGCCGGGGGCGTCGCGCCGCCGGGACGGGACGGTAATGTCCTCGCGCTCGGCATGGTGGAGGACATCGTGCTCACCTTGCTCTATCGCGCGGCCAGCCTGGTGCTGATCCCGCTGCCCTACGGCACCGGCGCGTCCTTGAAGACGGTGGAGGCGATGGGCGCCGGCCTCGCGGTGCTCGGCACCTCGGTGGCGTTCCGCGGCCTGGATATTCGCTCCGGCAGCAACTGTATCGAGGAAGATGACCTCAGCCGTTGGCCCGCCCTGATCGGCGATCTGGTCGCGGCGCCGGAGCGGCTGGCGGAATTGGGTGCGGGGGCGCGGTGCTTCGCCGAAGGGTATGATTTTCGCAAGGTGTTCGCCGCCTATTTTCCCCTGCTCGGGTTGCTGGAAGATCCGGCGCGCAGCGCGGCGGCGGCGGTGGCGACCCGTCGCGCCGCGGCCGACCGCTTGCAGGACGAACTGGTTACGCGCGCCATGGATGGTCAACATTATGGCGCGACGGAAATCGCCATGGCGTTCCTGCTCGATGAACCGCTGGCGCCTGCTGGTGCGCGCGACGCCCAGCTCCGGCGCGCCTTGCTCGCCTGCCTGGATCGGCGCCTGTTCGCGCTGGCCGGGCGGCTGCTGCGGCTGGCCGAGGCCATGATGAGCGAGTCCGACGCGCAGTCTGGTGAGTGAACCGCCCAGCAATCCGTCCTGGCCGCAGCGGTCAGTGCGACGCCAGGTGCCGCATCCGCTGCGTCAGTGACGGAGGCTCGCCGGCCCGCGACAGGACATAATGGAAGCTGCGCGGCGCGTTGTCGCCGCCGCGCACGAAGTCCTCGCCGAAATAGTCCACGATGCCGGGATGGTTCTGCCACCCTCGGGCTGCAAGGAACGCGTCCCACCAGGGCCGCTGCTGGATTGTCTGATGCAGTTGCTTGCCCTGGATGATCTCGGAGTTCGGGGAAACCGACATCACCACGATCCCGCCCGGATCGAGATGGACGTCGATATTTGCCAGGACCTGGGGCAGATCGGCCTCCGCGATATGCTCGATCACCTCCCACATCGTGACGACGCCGAACCGCCGCGCGTCGGTCGCGCGCGATGTCCGCAGCCGGAACGGCTTGGTGATGTCGGCGGTGAACAGGTGGTCTGGGATCGTTGCCCACTCCGCGCGCAGGCGTCGCGCGGAATAATCGCTGCCTTCGATCCCGACGGCGAGGTAGCCCTGCTCGATGAAGCTGCGCACCTGGCCGCCGCCCGAGCAGCCGAGATCAAGGACCGAGAGCCCGTCGCCCGGAACCAGCGCGATAAGGCGGGCATTGAAACGCTGATTGCGGGAATTGTCGTGGGCGGTGCCCCAGGGCACCTGGTGGTCGGGCGAGTCGAGGGCAACCGGGTGATCGGTGACGATCTCCACCTGCCCGTGCAGCTCCCGCAGGCGTGCGCGCTGCAGGCCGAGGCTCGCATGGACCAGCGGCTCCAGATGCTGGAGCTGCTCGAGCGTTTGATGCTGGAGCTGTTCGAGCTTTTCCAGTTCCGCCAACAGATCCCGCCGGGTCTGCTGCATGGCGTGGTCGAGCGCGAGCAGACGTTCGGCAGTCTCGGTGCGGCCCGACTGCGAGGCCACTGCCAGCCCGTTCAGGCGTTCCGTTAGAGCATCATAATCCGATTGCAGAGCGCGGGTCAGGATATCCAGTCGCCCCGTGGTCCCGCCCTGCATCGACTGCAACGTATTCGGCAGACGCCATATGTCGCGCAAATGAAGGGCCCTCTGCCGCAAATCAGGGCGCATGAAGCGGACCTCATTCCATTTCTGATGGCGAGACCCTAGACCTTGCCGCAACCGGCGTGAAGAGGGGCGGTGGGGATGCGCTGGCGGCGCCGACCTGTGCCCGGTCACCGCCGCCCCGCCCGGCGATCGGCGGGGAAGGTGACAGGCCTGCGCCCGCCGGCTAGTCTCGATTCCTGCCGGGACCGTGATCCCGGGCGGTTGCGTCGATCCCAGTTGCGGCGATCCCGCCGGGGCCGCCGTCCGTCATCATCGCGACGATGCCCGTGGCCATCGTGCCGAGGAGTTCCATGCCGACCTGCTTGATCACCGGCGTTACCGGCCAGGATGGCGCCTACCTGTCCCAGTTCATGCTGGAAAAGGGCTATCGCGTCATCGGCATGATGCGCCGTTCCGCCTCGTCGGACGTCGTGGGGGAACGGTTGCGCTGGCTCGGCATTCTCGGCCAGGTCGAGCTGGTGGACGGCAACCTGATCGACCTCGCGAGCCTGATCCGGACGGTGCAGACGTATCAGCCGGACGAAGTCTATAATCTCGGCGCGCAGAGCTTTGTCGCCGCCTCCTGGAACCAGCCGATCGTGACCGGCCAGGTCACCGGCCTCGGGGCCACCAATCTGCTCGAAGCGCTGCGGTTCGCCAAGCCGGACGCACGCTTCTATCAGGCGTCGTCTTCGGAAATGTTCGGCCTGATCCAGGCGCCACGGCAGAACGAAACGACACCGTTCTATCCGCGCTCGCCCTATGCGGTCGCCAAGCTCTATGCCCATTGGATGACGGTGAACCATCGCGAGAGCTTCGGGATGCACGCCTCCTCCGGCATCCTGTTCAACCACGAAAGCCCGCTGCGCGGCATCGAGTTCGTCACGCGCAAAGTCACCGACGGGGTGGCGCGCATCAAGCTCGGCCTCGCGCGCGAACTGCCGCTCGGCAATCTGGACGCGAAGCGCGACTGGGGCCATGCGCGTGATTACGTGCGGGCCATGTGGCTCATGCTGCAGCAGGACGTCCCGGACGACTACGTGATCGCCACCGGCCGCACGACGACGATCCGCGAATTCTGCCGCATCGCCTTCGCCCATGTGGGCCTCAATCACGAAGACCACGTCGTCACCCGATCGGACCTGATCCGCCCGGCCGAGGTCGATGTGCTGCTCGGCGACGCCGACAAGGCGCGGCAAAGGCTGGGCTGGCAGCCCACCATCTCGCTCGAGGAGATGATC
>DATKQI010000220.1:0-24117 GCA_035532755.1 Acetobacteraceae bacterium | reverse complement strand
TGTTTGGTCCTGGGATGAGGTGACGCGGGTTGAGTTTGAAGATTTCCGGTGTTGTCGTCCATGCGTGGCAGACAGCTTCGAACGGGGTCTTCCACCTCAGCGCCTTGAGGTGCTTGGCGAAGTTGTAGGCCGACACGAAGGCGAGGGCATGGGCTTTGAGGCTTTCCAGGTCGGGATAATGGAACGCCTTGATGGTCGCCTCCTTGACGGTTCGGTTCATGCGTTCGGCCTGGCCGTTGGTCCAAGGGTGATACGGCTTCGTGAGCTTATGTTCGATCCCGTTTTCATCGCAGACGCGATCGAAGATGTGAGCGCCGAGATACCGCCTGCTCGGACCGTTGCGGTTCTTCGGCAAATCGGCGAACGCCATGCCGTTGTCGGTCAGCACGGTATGGATCGCGTACGGGAATGCGGCGACCACGCTGCGCAGGAAATTGGCGCCATTCATCTTTCCGGCGTCGTCGCGGAACTCGACGTAGGTGAACTTCGAGATCCGGTCGATGGCGAGGAACATGTTGAGCTTGCCCTCGGCGAGGCGCAGCTCGCTGATGTCGATGTGGACGTAGCCGATCGCCGCCTCGGCGAACTTGCTCCGCTTGGATGCGTGGTCTGGGTTCTCGGGCAGCCGGGAGATGCCATGGCGCTCCAGGCAGCGATGCAGGCTGGATCGAGTGAGCTTGGGGATGCTATCGCGCAGGCATCCGAGGACGTCGTCGAGCGGCAGCAGCGTGCGCCGCCGGAACTCCACGATCATGGCTTCCTCGACCGCGGTCAGGACGGTGCTGTGCGGCGAGCGCGGCCCCATGGGTGCGTCATCCGTGGTGACCCGGGTCCGCCACTTGGCCACCGTGTTGCGGCTCAGACCGTAGCGCCTGGCCAAGGCGCCACTCGTCTCTTTCGACGCTTGGAGCTCGGCTCGAACTCGCGGCGTCGTTCGGGCTGAGCCGTGAAGACTGCCTGCCATAGCGCTTCCTCTCCCTCTCGGGTCAGGTTAGCGTCACAACTCTGTGGGACCAAACACGTGGGCTGCGGCACTCTCCCGATACCACTGGCCGGCGATGGCCCAGGTCTCTTGATGAGTCAGTTTCCGGGGCTTGTTGTGATGGGCGGCCCGCACGGCCGCCAGCTTGTCTTGAAGGGCTGCAAGCGCCCCAGGGGCAGCACGCACGGCGGCGCGCTTATCTTTGGTCCCGAGGTTCTGGATGAACTCGCGTCGGACCCCGAACAGGCGGTGGGCCGTTTCGCGCATGGCTTACGGGATTGCGAGTCGGACGCGGTAAACGCCAGACTTCGGGTGCGGCGTGGGCTCGCTCATTTTCAGGGGCATTGTATCACGCTTTTGTATCACCTGGAAGCGTGCTAAGCCCTGGAACTGCTTATCTTATTGACCGCGCTGGGAAATCTCTTAAGGCTGGCTGGGGGACCTGGATTCGAACCAAGGCTGCCCGGGTCAGAGCCGGGAGTTCTACCGCTAAACTATCCCCCACCGCGCCGCCGCGGGGATTACCACTTCCCCCTAGGGGAGGCAATATCAACGAGGGCGACATCGGCGAAAGGCGGCGCGTCAAGGCGGTCGGCATAATGATGCTTGCCCTGGCGCGTGTCGCGCGCCGACACTGCACTGTCATGTCGCGCCGCCAGTCCCATTCCCCCAGGCATGCCGGCCCGCTCTATGCTGCGCTGGATCTGGGTACAAACAACTGCCGGCTGCTCGTCGCGGCGCCGGCGGGCGACGGGTTTCGCGTCGTTGACAGCTTCAATCGTGTCGTCCGTCTCGGCGAGGGGCTGCATCACACCGGCCGCATCGCCCCGGCAGCGGTGGCGCGGGCGCTGGCCGCGTTGGGCGAGGCGGCGGAACACCTCGCACGCCATGATCTGCGGGCTCTGCGTGCCGTCGCCACCGAAGCCTGCCGCCGGGCGGGGAACGGAGGCGAATTCCTTGCCCGCGCCCGCGCCGAAACCGGCCTGCCGCTCGCCGTCATCTCCACGCGCGAGGAGGCGGAGCTGGCGGTGGAAAGCTGCGCGCCGCTGCTGCGCCGGGCCGGGCGCCGGGCGCTGCTGTTCGACATCGGCGGCGGCTCCACCGAACTCGCCTGGGTGCGCCTGCCAACGGATGGGGGAACGCCGGAACTGGCGGGCTACGTCTCCCTGCCGATCGGCGTTGTCACCCTCGCCGAGCGCTGCGGCGCGGATTGCTTGACCGAAACCGGCTTCGACCGCCTGGTGACGGAAGTGGAAGGGCTGCTGCTGCCGTTCGAGGCCACGCACCGCATCGGCCAGGAAATCCGCCAGGGCGGGGTGCGGCTGATGGGCACGTCGGGCACCGTCACCACGCTTGCCGGAGTGGTCCTCGGGCTGGCCCGCTACCGCCGCCCGCTGGTCGATGGCGTGCTGCTGAACGGCGAAGCGACCGATGCGGCGCTGGACAGCCTGTGCCGCATGGGCCGTGCCGGCCTTTTGCGGCATCCGTGCGTGGGGCCGGAGCGGGCGGATTACGTGCTGCCGGGCTGCGCCATCTTCGCCGCCATTCGCCGGCTATGGCCCACCCCGCAGATCGGCGTGGCCGACCGCGGGCTGCGCGAGGGCATGCTGCTGCGGTTGATCCGCGCCGATCGCACGCGCCCCGTACGTCCTCGCCGACATGCCTCCCATGCCATGGCGCCGCAGCCGTGAGCCCGCCGCGCAGCCGCGAACCAGGGTCGGGCCGGCCGCTCGGCGTGCTGCTGAAAAGCGCGCGTGGCCGCTCGGGCGCCTCGCAGCGCTGGCTCGTCCGGCAGTTGAACGATCCCTACGTGGTAGCCGCGCAGAAGGCGGGCTGGCGCTCCCGCGCCGCGTTCAAACTGATCGAGTTGGACGACCGCTTCCACCTGATCGCACGCGGTGCCCGTGTGCTCGATCTGGGCGCCGCGCCGGGCGGCTGGACACAGGTGGCGCTTGATCGCGGGGCGGCGATGGTGGTCGGGATCGATCTGCTGCCAGTCGACCCGGTGGCGGGGGCGACGCTGATCCAGGGGGATTTCACCGATCCCGCGATGCCGGATCGGCTGCGCGCTCTGCTGCCGCAGGGGGCCGATCTCGTGCTGTCCGACATGGCGCCCAACACGACCGGCCATGCGGCGACCGACCATCTGCGCATCGTCGCGCTGGCCGAGATGGCGCTCGAATTCGCGCTCGGGGTTCTCGCGCCGGGTGGTGCCTTTGTCGCCAAGGTGTTCCAGGGCGGCTCCGAACAGCAGGTGCTCCAGCCGCTGCGCCGGCATTTCAGCAGCGTGCGTCATGCCAAGCCACCGGCGAGCCGGAAGGAGTCGAGCGAGCTTTACGTCATCGCGACCGGCTTTCGGCCGACGCCATAAGATACTCGCATCCGGCCAGCGCTTGCGCCGGCCGGCGGGGCCTTGTATGTCGGGCCGCCAAGGTCGCGGATGAAAGGTCCCCGTCGCCATGGCACCCGATACAGCCCCTGTTGCCTCGTCCGACAGCCGCCTGGCGGCCGACGCGGCAGCGCGCGTGACCGAGGCGCTCGCCTTTGACGATGTGCTGCTGGTTCCCGCCTATTCCCAGATCCTGCCCGCCGCGGCCGATACGCGCGCGCGGCTCACCCGGTCCATCAGCCTGAACATCCCGCTCGTTTCGGCGGCCATGGATACGGTGACCGAGGCGGCCATGGCGATCGCCATGGCCCAGCAGGGCGGCATGGGCGTGATTCACAAGAATCTCACCATTGAAGAGCAGGCAACCCAGGTCCGGCAGGTGAAGAAATTCGAATCCGGCATGGTGGTCAACCCGCTGACCATCCACCCGGACCAGACGCTCGCGGATGCGCAGACGCTGATGACCCAGTATCGCATCAGCGGCGTGCCGGTGGTGGAACGCGAGACCGGCCGGCTCGTCGGCATCCTCACCCATCGCGATGTGCGCTTCGCCACCGACCCCGCGTTGCGGGTGTACGAGCTGATGACGCGAGAGAACCTCATCACCGTCAGTGCCGGAGTCGCCGCCGAGGACGCGCGGCAGTTGCTGCACAAGCACCGCATCGAGAAGCTGCTCGTGGTCGATGACGCCTATCGCTGCGTCGGTCTGATCACGGTGAAGGACATGGACAAGGCACAGGCCCACCCGCTCGCCAACAAGGACGAGCTGGGCCGGCTGCGCGCTGCCGCCGCAACCGGCGTGGGCGATGACGGCGAGACCCGGGCCCGCGCCCTGATCGATGCCGGCGTCGATGTGATCGTGGTCGATACCGCGCATGGCCATTCCGCCGGGGTGCTGCGCGCGGTGGAGCGGATCAAGCAGGCCTCCAACGCGGTGCAGGTGATCGCCGGGAATGTGGCGACGCCCGAGGGCGCGCAGGCGCTGATCGAGGCGGGGGCGGATGCCGTGAAGGTCGGCATCGGGCCAGGCAGCATCTGCACGACCCGCGTGGTGGCCGGCGTCGGCGTGCCGCAATTCTCGGCCGTGCTTGAAACCGCCGCCGCCTGCCGCGCCGCCGGCGTGCCCGCGATCGCCGATGGCGGGGTGCGCACCTCCGGCGACATCGTCAAGGCGCTGGCCGCCGGGGCTGATTGCGTGATGGTCGGCAGCCTGTTGGCCGGCACGGATGAGGCGCCGGGAGAAGTCTTTCTCTATCAAGGGCGTAGCTACAAATCCTATCGCGGCATGGGCAGTATCGGCGCGATGGCCCGCGGCTCCGCCGACCGCTATTTCCAGCAGGACATCACCGATCAGTTGAAGCTGGTGCCGGAAGGGATCGAAGGACGCGTGGGCTACAAGGGGCCGGTCTCCGCCGTGGTGCACCAGCTTGTCGGCGGCCTGAGGGCGGGGATGGGCTATACCGGGGCGGCCACGATCGCGGCGTTGCAGACAAACAGCCGTTTCCGTCGCATCACCGGCGCCGGCCTGCGGGAGAGCCATGTGCATGACGTTGCGATCACACGCGAGGCGCCGAACTACCGTCAGGATTGAACGATGACCCCCGCCGCCCGGCTGGAGGCGGCGATCGCGCTGCTGGAGGTGATCGAATCGGCACCCCGCAAGCCGGCCGACGCCGTCGCCAACGATTTCTTCCGTGCCCGCCGCTACATCGGCGGCGGCGACCGCCGGGCGGTCTCCGAACGCGCGTGGTCGGTGCTGCGCGCTATGCGGCGGCTGACGTGGTGGCTGGAACGGGCGAGCCCGGGCGGCGCCACGCCGCGCCTGCTGGTCGCGGGCGCGCTATTGCTCGAAGGAAGCTCGATCGAGGCGGTGGATGCGCTGTTCGCCGGTGGCCAATACGCCCCCGCCCCGCTGGAGGGGGCCGAGCGCGTGGCGATCCGGGCGCTCTCCGGCCAGCGGCTCAATCATCCGGACATGCCGCAAGCGGTGCGGCTGGAGGTGCCGGATTGGCTGCTGCCCGGCCTCGCCGCGCGCTTCGGCGCCGATCTGGAAGCCGAACTCGGCGCCCTTTCGCGATCTGCCCCGCTCGATCTGCGGGTGAACCTGCTGAAATCCACCCGCGAGCAGGCCATCGCCGCACTCGCCGCCGAGGCGATCGAGGCATCGCCGATGCGCTACAGCCCCTGGGGCCTGCGGATCGCCGGCCGCAAGCCGGTCACCACCGGGGCGGCCTTCCGGAACGGGCTTGTCGAAATCCAGGATGAGGGCAGCCAGCTTGTTGCGCTGCTGCTGGGCGCGCGGCCTGGCATGCGCGTGGCGGACTATTGTGCCGGTGCCGCTGGCAAGACGTTGGCGGTTGCCATGATGATGCAAAATCAAGGGCATATCGTCGCATGCGATGTCTCTGTCCCGCGGCTGGAGGGGGCGGTGCGCCGGCTGCGCCGGGCGGATATCCACAATGTCGAGCGGCATCTGCTGGTGCCGGGCGACAAATGGACCAAGCGCCGCGCCGGTGGGTTCGACCGGGTGCTGGTGGACGCACCTTGCACCGGCACCGGCACGTGGCGGCGCAACCCCGATGCGCGGCTGCGCCTCGCGCCGTCCGATCTCGCCGAATTGCGCGTCAAACAGGCGGCAATCCTGGCCGATGCGGCGCGTCTGGTTCGCAAGGGCGGGCGGATCGTTTACGCTACTTGTTCGGTGCTGCCCGAGGAGAACGAGGAGCAGGTGGATCTGTTCTTGTCGCGCCATCCGGATTTTGCCGTCCTGCCCATCGCGCGGGCCTGGGAGGCGCCAGGTACGCCGCCCGAATCCGGCGCATATCTCGTGCTGAGCCCGTGCCTGCACGGGACGGACGGGTTTTTCGCCGCAGTGCTGGAGCGCGCCGCTTGATCGCCATTCGCCGCGGCCGACCCGCCGACGCGTCGGCGATCGGGGCGGTGCATGTCGCCTCCTGGCGCAGCGCCTATGCGGGCATCCTGCCCGACACCTATCTTGCCGGTCTCTCCGTCATCCGCCAGGCCGCGTATTACGATCGGGCCATCCGGCTGGGGCAGGGGGTGCATGTCGCCGCTGCCTCCGGCCTCGATCTGCCGGGCGGATCGGCCCCGCGCGTGGTGGGTTTCGTCACCTCCGGCCGGTCGCGCGCGAGCGGGTTGGCGGAAGGCGAGATCGAAACGCTGTATGTGCTGGACGACTGGCGGGAGCGGGGGCTGGGCCGGCGGCTGATGCGCGCGGCCGCCGCGCATCTGGCCACGATCGGCTGCCGCTCGGCCTTCCTGTGGGTGCTGCGCGACAACCCGAGCCGCTGGTTCTACCAGCGCCTGGGCGGCCGCCCGGCCGCCGAAAGCTCGGTGCGCGTGGGCGGAAGCTGGGTGCCGCAGACCGCCTTCGTGTGGGACCCGATCGACCGGCTGATCCAGGCGCAGCAATCGTCTTCCTGATCTGCACGATCCGCCCTTGTGACGGCGGCGCGGCCGTGCTGCAAGCGAACGCATGAACACGCCATCCACCAGCCCCGAGCGCGTGCTGATCCTGGATTTCGGCAGCCAGGTGACGCAGTTGATCGCCCGGCGGCTGCGCGAGAGCGGCGTGTACTGCGAAATCTGGCCGTTCAATGCCGATCCTGAGCGAATCGCAGCCTTCGGCGCCCGCGCCTTCATTCTCTCGGGTGGCCCCGCCAGCGTGCCGGATTCGGGGTCGCCCCGCGCGCCGCAGATGGTGTTCGAGGCCGGGGTGCCCGTGCTCGGCATCTGCTACGGCCAGATGACGATGTGCGAGCAGCTCGGCGGTTCCGTCGCCGGGTCGGACATTCGCGAATTCGGCCGGGCGCATGTGGATATCGTGGATGACTGTGCGCTGTTCCACGGGGCCTGGGAGAAGGGCGGGCGCGAGCAGGTGTGGATGAGCCACGGCGACCACATCACCAGCCCGCCGTCGGGGTTTCGCACCGTGGCGGTGAGCGAGGGCGCGCCGTACGCCGTCATCGCCGACGACGCCCGCCGGTTCTACGGGCTGATGTTCCACCCGGAGGTGATGCACACGCCGCATGGCGCCCAGCTGTTGCGGAATTTCGTCCGCAACGTCGCCGGCCTGTCCGCCGACTGGACCATGGCCGGTTTCCGCGACAGCCAGATCGACGCGATCCGCGCGCAGGTGGGGCAGGGGCGGGTGATCTGCGGCCTGTCGGGCGGGGTGGACTCCGCGGTCGCCGCTGTGCTGATCCACGAAGCGATCGGCGACCAGCTCACCTGCATCTTCGTCGATCACGGCCTGCTGCGGCAGGGCGAAGGCGAGGAGGTGGTGCGCACTTTCCGCGACCGGTTCAACATCAAGCTGGTGCATCGCGATGCGTCCGGCCTGTTCCTCGGCGCGCTTGGCGGCGTGACCGACCCCGAGGCGAAGCGCAAGACCATCGGCCGGCTGTTCATCGACGTATTCGAGGAGGAGGCAGCGAAAATCGGCGGGGCCGACTTCCTCGCCCAGGGCACGCTGTATCCAGATGTGATCGAAAGCGTCAGCTTCACCGGCGGCCCCAGCGTGACGATCAAATCCCACCATAACGTGGGCGGGTTGCCGGCGCGGATGCGGATGAAGCTCGTTGAACCGCTGCGCGAACTGTTCAAGGACGAGGTGCGGGCCCTGGGCCGCGAACTCGGCCTGCCTGATTCGCTGGTCGGCCGCCACCCGTTCCCAGGCCCCGGCCTTGCCATCCGCATCCCCGGCGCGATCAGCGCCGACCGGCTCGACCTGCTGCGCCGGGCCGATGCGATCTACCTGGAGGAAATCCGCGCCGCCGGCCTGTACGATGCCATCTGGCAGGCCTTCGCCGTGCTGCTGCCGGTGCGCACGGTGGGCGTGATGGGCGATGGCCGCACCTACGACCATGCCTGCGCGCTGCGCGCGGTGACGAGCACCGACGGCATGACCGCCGATGTCTATCCGTTCGACATGGGCTTTCTCGCCCGGGTGTCGAACCGGATCGTCAACGAAGTGCGCGGCATCAACCGCGTGACCTACGACATCACCAGCAAGCCGCCCGGCACCATCGAGTGGGAATGACCGGGTCATGGAAGGAACTCCGCCAGTGAAGATGCTTCGCCGCGGCCGACTGTTCTTCGCCAACCCGGGCCCGACCAACATTCCGGATTCGGTGCTGCGGGCGCTGGATCATCCAGCCGTCGATTTCATGGATTCGGAATTCCTCGAAGTTTATGACGCGGCGGTGGCGGGGCTGAAGCGCGTGATTTGCACCACGCAGAACGTGTTCCTCTACGCCGCCTCCGGCCATGGCGCGTGGGAGGCGACGATGGTCAACCTGCTCTCCCCCGGCGATCGCATCCTGATGCTGGAAGGCGGATATTTCTCCGAAAGCTGGTCGGTGATGGCCGGCAAGCTGGGCCTGGAGGTGCAGACGCTGCCGGCCGACTGGCGCCGCGGCTCCGATCCTGCCGCGGTGACAGCGGCACTCGTTGCCGACACCGGGCATGCCATCAAGGCCGTGTGCGCGGTGCATAACGAAACCTCAACCGGCGTCACGTTGCCGATGCCCGCCATCCGTGCGGCCATGGATGCCGCCGGCCATCCCGCGCTGCTGCTGTCTGATACCATCTCCTCGCTCGGCTCCCTCGAATTCCGCATGGACGAATGGGGGATCGATGCGATGGTGGGCGGCAGCCAGAAGGGGCTGATGCTGCACACCGGCATGAGCTTCACCGGCGTCTCGGCCAAGGCGATGGCGGCCCATGCGCAGGCGAAGCTGCCGCGCCACTATTTCGACTGGTCGGTGATGCTGACCCGCCGCCACCAGAGCTTCGTCGGCACCGTGCCCACATCGATGTTCTATGGCCTCACCGAATCCCTTCGCATGATCGAGGAGGAGGGGCTTGAAGCGGTGTGGGCGCGCCACGCGCGCCTGGCCGAGGGCGTGCGCCGCGCCGTGCGCGTGTGGGCGGGCAACGCCGGCCCGCAGTTGTTCTGCACCGATCCCGCGCGGCAATCGAACTCCGTCACCGCCATCCTGATGCCGGACGGGCACGATGCCGAGGCCGTTCGCGCCACCGCGATCGACCGTTTCAACGTTTCCCTTGGCGCCGGCCTAGGCAAGCTCGGCGGCAAGGTGTTCCGCATCGGCCATCTTGGCGACCTCAACGAGCCGATGGTGCTGGGCACGCTGGCGGCCGTGGAGATGTCGCTACGGATCAACGGCATCCCGCATGGGGCCGGCGGTGTGGATGCAGCGATGGACTATCTCGCCGCCTGATCGCGGCCGGCCAGGCTCTACAGCGCCCGGCGGATTTCCGCCACGCCGAACGCGACGAGCGTGACGCCGGCGATGCGGTCGATCCAGCGCCGCGCGCGCGGGCCGATCGCATGGCGGGCGGAGCTGAGCACGGCCACCAGCCCGCACCACCACAAGGCGGAGCCGGCAAACACGCCGCCGACCGTCAGCACGGCGGCGTGCAGCGCGAAGCCGCCGGGCGGCGCGAGCGAGGCGAAGATGGCGGCGAACATGATGATGGTGGGCGGGTTCGTCAGCGTCAGCAGCACGGACCCGGCATAGGTCGAGCCGACCGGCCTTGCGCGTGATCCTTCATCCGTTGGAATGGCGGGCGTTTCAGCCGCCCGGGTGCAGAGTGTCCTGAGCCCCAGATAAAGCAGGAACAGCCCGGCCGCGAGATGCAGCGGCCGCTCATGCGCCAGCATGAAGTGCGAAACCCCGGCGAGGCCGAGGGCTGCGACCAGCGCGTAGGCAGCATCGCCGGTGGCGATGCCGGCGCCCGTGGCAAGCCCCATGCGCGCGCCCTGCGCCAGGCTGCGCCGCATGCACAGCAGACTCATGGGCCCCACCGGGGCGGCGACCGCAAGACCAAACCCCATCGCCTTCAGAAACAGCAGCATCGGCCATCTCCCCGCACGGGGTGAGTGTGGCTGCTACCCTGCCCGTGGGCAAGAGAGAGCGGATCAGAAAGAAAACGTCACAAAATACATATTTTGTTAAGTGCAGCGATGCAATGGTGTGGCGATTGGTGGTTGTCATTCAAATATGATCGCCAAAAGGATAATATAAATAAATGTAGTATTAAGTATTTCACATTTGCGAGCGGTTGCCTGGAAAATCCGGGATGTCCTGTCGCTCGATGCCGGAGGGTCGCAAGGCCCGGCCGGCTCC
Source organism: Acetobacteraceae bacterium (assembly GCA_035532755.1). Lineage (GTDB taxonomy): Bacteria > Pseudomonadota > Alphaproteobacteria > Acetobacterales > Acetobacteraceae > DATKQI01. The sequence goes on along the minus strand of DATKQI010000220.1, from coordinate 13,574 downwards.
CCTGTCGTTCCACCCCGAAAAAATCGAGGCAACGCATGGCGACCGTCTATTGGAAAGGCAATTCCGGCAACTGGACGGACCCGACGCAGTGGTACGGCGGTGCGTTGCCTGCCGCGGGTGATGCGGCTTCCGTCACCGCGGGCGGCGTCGCTTTCAGCAGCGGCACGCTGGGCGGCGTGACGCTGGATTTCGGCGGCGCCTCCTACCCGGTCTTCACGCTGAGCGATGCCACGCTGGCGGCGAGTTTCGCGATCTTCACCAACTCCTATCAGGTCGGGCCGCTAGGCTATCTCGAATGCCAGGGCAGTGTCGCCAACGCCGGCACGATCACCATGCCGGATCTGGGCACCTCAAGCCTGTTCCGGCCGCCGAACCTGCTCACCCTGTCTGTGGATGACCTCGCGCCGGCGTCTGGCGCCACGCAGCCGGGGATATTCACCAACTCCGGCACGATGACGATTGATGGCGGGGAGAAGCTCGGCATCACCGGCGCGGCGGATGGCGCTTTCGTCAACGCGGGGCGGGTGGTGGTTAATGGCGGCACCTTCAGTGATGGCCTCGCGCTCTCCGGCACGGGCACGGTCGAGATCGGCGCGGGCACGGTGCAGCTTGGCACCTCGCCCGGCGCCTTCATGCCCGTGGCGGCGGCCCAGTCGGTGCGCTTCCTCGCCGGAAGTCCCGGCGGCACGCTCTCGCTGGAAGATGCGCCAGACTTCAAGGCCACGATCTACGGCTTCCAGGCTGGCGATGTCATCGATCTGAATACGAACCAGGCTGATGGGGCGAGCTGCGCGAACGGCCGGGTCCGCATCTCCTTCCAGGGCACGCTGCTCGAAAGTCTCGCCATCTCCGGCTCGTACCAATCGGCCAGCTTCACCCTCGTGACCACCGGCAGCGGCGACGTGCTGCTGGAAACGTCCGTGCCCTGCTTCTGTGCCGGCACGCTGATCCGCACCGAACAGGGCGAGATGCCGGTCGAGGCATTGTCCATCGGCGATCGGCTGATCACGCTTTCCGGCGCATCGCGCCCGGTGCGCTGGATCGGAAGGCGCAGCTACGCGCAGGGTTTCGCCAGGGCCAACCCGGATGTGCAGCCGATCCTGGTCGCCGCGGGGGCGCTTGGCCTTGGCGTGCCGGGGCGGGATCTGCATGTCTCACCCTCCCACACGCTTTTCCTCGACGGCGTGCTGGTCGCCGCTGCCGACCTCGTCAACGGGGTCTCCATCCGGCGCAACCTGCCGACGGGCCCGATCCGGTATGTCCATGTCGAACTCGATGCCCATGATGTGATCTTCGCGGAAGGGGCGCCGGCCGAAAGCTATATGGACCGCGACAGCCGATGGCTGTTCCAGAATGCAGATGAATTCATCGCGCCGGATGTGCAGGGCGCCACCGAAACACTGCCCCCTTGTGCACCGATTGCCAAAGCGGGGCCGCAGCTTGATCGCATCCGCCTCTCGCTCGCGGCTCGGGCGGCTGCTCCCGGAGTCTTCAAGCCTGCATCCGCGTTGGCCGACAACATGCAGGCCGGCCCGATGCAAGGCCATCTGGACCGGGTGGAATGGCATGCGATCGCGGGCTGGGTGGTCCAGACCGACCATCCCGATACGCCCGTGGTCATCGACATCAGCGACGGGGACGTATCCATCGCCCGGCTGGTCGCCGATCAGCCGCGGCCGGACGTGGCGGAAGCCGGCATCGGCAACGGGCGATGCGGCTTCGATCTGCGCATCGCCCCCTTGCTGTCGCCCTTCCGCAACCATGTCATCCATCTTCGCCGCGCCCAGGACGGGGCCGAACTGCCGTGCTCGCCCATGCTCGTGCCGGCTGTCGCGGCCTTCGATCCGGCAGCCCGCCTCCGTTTCGATGCCGCTCTGCGCGCCGCAGCCGCCTGCACCGGTTCCGTGCAGGCGCTGGATGAAATGGTCCACTTCCTGGCCGGCCAGACCGATCAACTGCTGCAGGAGCGCGCGAACCTCGCCGGCGGCGTGGATCACCCGGCGGCTGGCATGCTGCGGCAGCGCTGGGCGGATCGGACTCTTCCTCCCCCTGCCGATCGGCACAGCGCGCTGGTGATCGATCACGCCTGCCCCCGGCCGGATCGCGATGCCGGCTCCGTCGCACTGCTCGGCCATGTCCGCGCATTGCAGCGGCTCGGCTTCCGGGTCGGCTTCGTCGCAGCGGACGAGCCAAGCCCGGATGGCGCGGGGTGGGCCGAATTGGAAGCGATCGGCGTTTCCTGCCATGTCGCGCCATGCATCGCCTCGGTGGAGGAGGCGCTGCGCCGCCTGGGTACGGGCTGCGAACTGATCTACCTGCACCGCCCGGCCATCGCCCTGCGCTACGCGGCACTCGCCCGGCACCATGCTCCGGCGGCGCGGATCGTGCTGAGCGTGGCGGACCTGCCGTCGCTGCGGGTCGGCCGCCAGGCCCGGATCGAGCGGCGAACGGCGCTGCTGGCGGAAAGCCGGGCGTTGCGCATCCAGGAACGGGCTGCAATCAGCCTCGTTGACGTGGTGATTACGCATTCCTCGTACGAAGCCGCGCTGCTGGCAGCCGAGTCGCCGGATACGGCCGTGCATGTGGTGCCCTGGCCGGTCGAACCCCGCGCCTGCGCCACTCCCTTCCATCGCCGATGCGGCGTGGCCTTCATCGGCGGCGCGCGCCATCGTCCCAATCTCGATGCGACACGCTGGCTGGTCGAGGGGATCATGCCGCTGGTCTGGGCGTGCGATCCCACCATTCCCTGCCTGCTGGCCGGTGCCGATCTGCCTCCGGCGCTCGCCGCCGATCCGCGCATCCGCCTGCTCGGGCATGTCCCGGATCTCGGGGCGGTGTTCGATGACGTGCGGCTGACCGTGGCGCCGCTGCGCTTCGGGGCCGGGCTGAAGGGCAAGGTGCTCGAAAGCCTCGCCGCCGCCGTCCCCTGCGTGATGACACCGATCGCCGCGGAGGGGATGAATCTGCCGGTGGCGCTGGCGGCCGATGTGGCCGAAACCGCTGCCGCCATCGCCGGCCGCATCTGCCGGCTGCACGCGGATGTGCAGGAGAATGCGCGGTCTGCACGGGGCGGGCTGACGATGATCCGCGAGCAGTTCACGCCCGCGGCCGTTGACCGGCGGCTGCGCGCGGCGGTGTGCGCCTCGCCGGGTCTGCAAAAAACGGCGCGCATAACCCGCGCACTTATCGCATCGCCGCGTTTTCCGGTATCCTCCCGCGGAAGTGGGGTTGGATGATGCGATGAACGCGACACTGACGCTGGTGGATCTTGCAGGCACTGTGGCGCTGCTCCTGTGGGGCGTGCGCATGGTGCAGACCGGCATCCAACGCGCATTCGGCCCCGATCTGCGCCGCATCCTGGCCATGGCGCTGGGCAACCGGCTGAAGGCCTTCGCCGCCGGCCTCGGCGTGACCGCCATCCTGCAAAGCAGCACGGCCACCGGGCTGATGGTCTCCTCCTTCGCCGCCGGGGGGCTTGTCGATCTGGTGCCGGCACTCGCGGTCATGCTCGGGGCCAATCTCGGCACCACGCTGATCGTGCAGGTACTGTCGTTCGATGTGTCGCGCGCCGCCTCCGGGCTGGTGCTCATCGGCGTCATCATGTTCCGCCGCGGCCAGGTCACGCGCGCACGGGATCTGGGGCGGGTGGCGATCGGGCTGGGGCTGATGCTGATGGCGCTGCACCAGTTGCTCGCAATCGTCTCGCCGGTGGAAAGCCAGCCGCTGATGCATAGCCTGTTCGGCCTGCTGGCCAGCCAGCCGGTGATGGCGGTGCTGCTGGCCGCGGTGCTTACCTGGGCGGCGCATTCCTCGGTCGCGGTGGTGCTGCTGGTGATGTCGCTCGCCGCGCGTGGCGTGGTGCCGCCGGAAGCGGCATTGGCCCTGGTGCTGGGGGCAAACCTGGGCACGGCGATCAACCCGCTGCTCGAAGGCGTGCAGGGTGAGGACCCGGCGGCGCGGCGGGTGCCGATCGGCAACCTCGTCAATCGCATCATCGGCGTGGCGCTCGCCCTGTTGCTGCTCGGCCCGATCGGCCGCCTTGTCCATCGGCTGGATGCGAGCCCGGCGCAGGCGGTGGCGGATTTCCACACGCTGTTCAATCTCGTGCTCGCGGTGGTCTTTCTGCCGGTGCTCGCCCCCTATGCGCGCGCGCTGAAGCGGTTCCTGCCGTCCCGGATCGATTCCATCGATCCTGCCCGGCCGCTTTACTTGGACGAATCGGCGCAGGAGAACCCGCCCGTCGCACTCGCCGGTGCGGCGCGGGAGGCGCTGCGCATGGCCGATGTGCTGGAGACGATGCTGGCCGGCGCCGTCGATGCGCTGGTCGGCGGAGACCGCAAGCGCATCGAGGCCACCCGGCGGATGGACGACGTGCTGGACCGGCTGAACAGCGCCATCAAGGCCTACCTCACCATGATCGACCCCGAGGCGCTGACCGAGGCGGACCACGCCCGCCTGTCACAAATCCTCACCTTCGCGATGAACCTCGAACATGCGGGGGACGTGCTCGACAAGAACCTGATGAGCCTTGCCAACAAGCGCCTCAAGCGCGGCCTCGCGTTCTCCGCCGCGGGCGAGCAGGAAATCCGCGGCATGCTGCAACGCCTGTCGGTCAACCTGCGCGGGGCGGCGGCGGTGTTCATGACCGAGGATGCCCGCGCAGCCCGCCAACTGGTCGCCGAGAAGGAGGCATTCCGCGATCTGGAAGCGACTGCGACCGAAGGCCATTTCGCCCGGCTGCGCGCCGGCCGGATCGACAGCACGGAAACCTCCGCGCTGCATCTGGACGTGCTGCGGGATCTGAAGCGGGTGAACGCGCACCTGGTGGCGGCCGCCGCCTATCCCGTGCTGGAAGGGCAGGGCGCCCTTCTGCACAGCCGCCTGCGGACGGAGGACTGACCCGCCTCAGAACCGGCCGCGCCCGCTGCCTCGCAGGTATTTCACCAGCGCTGCGGCGACCAGCACCAGCACGATGACGCCCAGAAGCCAGACCAGCCCCATGCCCAGCATCATGCCGCCGCCCATCATGCCCAACCCCTGCCACCGTGGAACGCGCGCCCGTCGGGGAATAGGATAGGCCCCCGCGGTGTTGTGCATCCATAGGAAACGAGGGGCACGCGTGTGGAGACAGCGTTTGGCCGGCAGCTGGCGGCACTGCTGCCCCGCCTGAGCCGTTTTGCCCTGGTGCTCACCCGCTCCCGGCAGGAGGCGGATGATCTGACGCAGGCGGCCTGCGAACGTGCGCTGGGCCGCATCGGCCAGTGGCAGCCGGATACACGGCTCGACAGCTGGATGTTCCGCATCATGCAGACGATCTGGCTGAACGACATCCGCGCCCGCAAGGTGCGAGAGGCCCATGCCGACCAGCTTGCGCCGGCCGCCGAAGCGACCGACGCCGCCGAGCGCGCCCTGCAGGCCCGGCTGATGCTGGACAAGGTCGCTGCCGCCGCCCTGCGCCTGCCGGAAGAACAGCGCATCGTGCTGCTGCTGGTCTGCATCGAGGGGTTCACCTATCGCGAAGCCGCTGAAATCGCCGGCATCCCGATCGGCACGGTGATGAGCCGTCTGGCCCGCGCGCGGCTGAGCCTGATGGCGATGATCGGCGAGGCGGGCGGGGGATCGGCGGGCAATGTCATCCAGATGGAGTCGAAATGGCAGTCCTAGACGACGGCACGCTCGCCGCGTTCGCCGACGGCGAGCTTGACGCAACCACCATGCGCCTGGTCGCGGACCTCGTTGCGCGCGATCCGGCTGCACAGGAAAAGCTGCGCCTGCTGCACACGTCCACCGGCCTGCTGCGCGCGGCCTTTGCCGATCCCGCATTCCAGCAGGTTCCGCCCGGTCTGGCCGCCCGGGTCGAGCGCGCCGTTTCGCCTGGCCGGATTGGCGGCCGCCGGCGCTTCGTCGGTGCCGTGGCGACTGCACTGGCGGCCGGCGTTGTCGGGTTCGTCGGCGGCGTCACGGTCGATCGCGGCCCGGTGCGGCTCCATCCCGGGTTCAGCGACCGTCTGCTGAACGAGGTGGCCGGCTACCACGTGGCCTATGCGCAGGTCGCGACACCTCTCGACGAGGTTCCGGCGCGCAAGACCGCGCAGATCGAGGCATGGTTCGGCGGCCTGCTGCACCGGCCGTTTCGTGTGCCGACGCTCGCCGGCGCCGGGCTTGTCTTCCGTGGCGCGCGGCTTCTCGTGGTGGATGGCCGCCCTGTCACGCAGCTTCTGTACAGCTACCCCGGGCAGCCCGGCCGGCCGCTCGGCCTGTGCATCAGCGCCGGCACGCCGCGCAGCGAAGCGCTCCGCACCGTGCGCCGCGAGGGGGTGAACCTCGCCTTGTGGGGGCGGGGCGGATACACCTTCGTGCTCGTCGGCTGGGTCGGCACGAACACGCTGACCACGCTTGCCGGGGATTTGCGACCGCAACTCAGCACTCTGTAGTCCGTCAGCGCCGATGGGCTGCCAACCTGCCCGAACTTGCGGGATCGGACAGCGACGGCACGGAATAATCCGTGGCTGCCCGGTGTTTTCCTGCATCACAGAGTGTCGGGATTCCTGTGCAGACGGGCTCATTCTTCCGAGACGGCGGAATCAGGATGCGCGCCCGGTAGAGGAGTTCCGGGAGAAATGTGATTTCACCGCAGGAAGAACAGGACAATGACGATATCTCGGATTCCGTCCCTTGGTCTCGCCGCTTGCCGCCGCAGCAGCGGGGGTGCCGAGGAATGAAAGACCGCAGCCGCCTCCGGCGCCATCGTCACGCCCTCGTGTTGTGGGCCTTCGCGCTTGTCGCATGGGTGGTGCCGGCACGTGCAGCCGCAATCTACCCGATCGACCAGCGCTTCGGGTCCATCGCGTTCTCGGTCGGGAATTTCGGCCTGTTCTCCTCGCACGGAGAGTTTCGCCGGTTCAGCGGCACGCTCTCGCTGGACCTCGCGCGGCCTGGACAGACGCGAATCACCGTCGTGATAGACGCCAACTCGGTATCCACGCCCTGGCGTCCGGCGGCGCGGCGGCTGCGTTCGCCCGCCTATTTTGACGTGACCCACTTCAGGAGGATCCATTTCACGAGCAGCCGTGTGCTGCCGGCCGGGCCGCACCGGTACCAAATCGACGGTCAGCTTGAGATACGCGGCATCACGCAACCGTTGACGCTGACCGCCCTGCTCGCGCACCTGAGCCCGGGGCCGAAACCCGGCACGGAGGTGGCCGACTTCGTGGTGACGGGTAAAATCCGCCGCTTCGACTTCGGCATGACCGCCGATCACATCCTGATCTCGAACGTCGTGCATATCATGATTCACGCGCACATCGCGCTGCGGCAGAATCCCGATGGAAAATGACGGCGGCGCCGGCTGGTCGCGGCTGCAGCGGGCGCTGCATTGGTGGACCGCATCGCTGGTCGTTGTCGTGATCGCCGTCGGATGGTGGATGATGCGCCTCCCCGACAGCGATCTCCTGGTGAAATTCCTGGTGTTCCAGATGCACAAGACGATTGGCATCGGGGTTCTGGTCTGCGCAGGGGCACGGCTCTGGCTCAGAATCCGCCATGGTCGGCCAGCATTGCCGATTGACATGCCTCTTTGGCAGCGGTGCGCTGCCAGCGCGATGCATGGCCTGCTTTATGTTCTTCTCGTCGCGGTTCCCGTGTCGGGCTATCTCGCCGCAGGGGCAGCCGCGGCGCGCGTGCCGACATTGTTGCTGGGCTTCATCCCACTGCCGTCAGTTATCGGTGCGAACCCCTACTGGTTCTCGGTTTTCTCCGGCCTGCATTGGCAACTCACCATCGTGCTCATCATGCTGGCGGGCGGGCATACGCTTGCCGCTTTCCACGACCATCTGCGGGGTCGTCCGACGCTGCTCGCCCTCTGGCGCGGCTCAACATTCTGTGATGCGGCAACTGCGGATGGGGATGAATAGTCAGGGTCTGTGCCGTGTTGTCCTGCCGTCGGGGGTGTTCCCCGCCATCCCGAGAGGAACGCAGATGCAGATCAGATCCGTCATCATCGCAGCCGCCGCCCTGCTGGCCGCTGCCCCGTTGATCAGCCTTGCGCAGGCCGGCGCACCGGCTGGCGTGACGCTTCGGCAGAAGGCGCCGTTCGGCAGCTATCTCGCCGATGCGAATGGCCGCGCGCTCTACATGTTCACCGCCGACAAGGGCAGCGCGAGCAGTTGCTACGGACCATGCGCCAGCGCCTGGCCGCCTTTCGTCGCGGCGGGGCAGCCAACGGCGGGGCAGGGGCTGCAGGCGTCGATGGTTGGAACGAGCCCGCGCAAGGGGGGTGTCCGGCAGATCACCTACAGCGGCAAGCCGCTCTACTATTTTGCCGGTGATTCCGGCGCAGGCACGACGGCCGGCGAGGATATCGAACATTTCGGCGGCTATTGGTACCTCGTCTCGCCGGCAGGTGCCAAGATCGAGAAGGAAGGCACACAGAAAAGCGCTGGATCGAGCTGGTAGGCTGGCGGGAAGGTCAGCCGCGCTGGAAATGCGCCCTCCGACGAAGGGAGCGTGTTGCGGGCATGGCCGGGGCCATGCCCGCGTTTTCGGATGCGCCTCCATTCCTCCTGCCGTCCGGAGAAGCTGATGATCACTGCCCATATCAACAGGATCGGCACCGCGGTCCCGCCGCATGACGTTCATGCGTTCTTCGTGGATTTCGCGCGCACGCTCCTTGGCGACGATCGCCGGCGCCATGTTTTCGATCGCATGAGCGAACGCTGCGGCATCGCGCATCGCTTTTCGATCTTCTGCCCGGCTTGCACGGAGGAGTCGGAGACGGCCGCCCTGGATGCCGATGCCTTCTACCGCCGCGGCCGGTTTCCCACGACCGCATCCCGCATGGCGCTTTACGCGCCGCACGCCCTGGATTTGGCGCTCCAGGCGGCGGCGGCGGCCGGGATCGCGCGGCATACCCCGGCCGCGCAGGCCATCACCCACCTCATCGTTGCGTCCTGCACGGGGCTTGCCGCCCCGGGGCTCGACCTGCAGCTTGCCGAGCGACTGGATCTGCGTCCGACGCTGGAACGCACGATGATCGGCTTCATGGGTTGCTCGGCCGCCATTCCCGCCCTGCGCGCGGCCCATCACATCGTCCGGTCGGAGCCATCGGCACGGGTGCTGGTGATCAATCTGGAACTTTGCACGCTGCACCTGCAGGAAACGGCCGATCTGGAAACCCTGCTGTCGTTCCTGCTGTTCGGCGACGGCTGCGCGGCGGCGGTCGTCAGCGCTGAGGAAACCGGCATCGCGCTGCGGGATTTTCGCGCCGTGGTCATTCCCGGTTCGCAGGAGCTGATCACCTGGCGGATCGGCGACCAGGGATTCGACATGCGTCTGTCCGGCCAGGTGCCGGCGCGAATCGCCCAGGCTTTGCGCGCGGAACTCGGCCGGGCGGATGACGGCGGCATCCTGCGTGGTATCGGGACCCAGGCGATCGACCTGTGGGCCGTGCATGCCGGCGGGCGGACGGTGCTGGACGCGGTGGAGGCGGGCCTGTCGCTCGGGCCGGAGGCGCTCACTCATTCGCGGGGCGTGCTGCACGATTTCGGCAACATGTCCTCCGCCACCGTGATGTTCGTGCTGCAGCGGATGCTGCGCACCTGCCGCGCCGGCGCCCGCGGGCTCGCCATGGCGTTCGGGCCCGGCATGGTGGCCGAAACCGCCCGCTTCACCATCGCCGGATGATCCGCGTGGATTTCTCCCGCCGCAGCACCGAGACCGAGCTGATGGACACCGAGGTGGTCGATGCCGAGGATTTCCGTCGTTGCCTCGCTGATCTGGCGGTGGTCAACCGGCTGACGCTCGCCCGCCGCCCCACACTCGCCTGGCTCGACCGCGCCACGGCGGGCCTGCCCCGCGGGGCCACGTTCTCGCTGCTGGATGTGGGTTTCGGCCACGGTGACATGCTCCGGGCCATCCGTCTCTGGGCCGAACGGCGCGGCCTCGACGCGCGGCTGGAGGGGGTCGATCTGAACCCGCTCAGCGCACGCGCCGCGGAAGGTGCGACGCCATCTGCGCTGGCGATCACCTATCGCACCGGCGATCTGTTCGACGAACCGACAGACCGTCGGTTCGACTTCATCATCAGCTCGCTCTTCACGCATCACCTGACGGATGCACAGATCGTCGCCTTCCTGCGCTGGATGAGCGGACAGGCCGCAATCGGCTGGTTCATCAACGATCTGCACCGCCACGCCGTGGCCTATCATGCCTTCCGCCTGCTCTCCGCCGCCGCCGGCTGGCATCGCTTCGTCCGGCACGACGGGCCGGTGTCCATCGCCCGCAGCTTCCGCCGCGAGGACTGGACGCGCCTGCTGCAAACCGCCGGCGTGACGGCGGAGATCGCATGGCGCGTGCCGTTCCGGTTCTGCGTCGGCCATATCGGGCCGCGTCAGACCACTGCCTCATGAGGGAAATCGTCATCGCCGGCGGTGGCCCGGCCGGGGCGGCGGCCGCCTGCCTGCTGGCCGGCGCGGGGCGGGCGGTCACGCTGATCGAGCGGGATGCGGCGCCGGCTCACAAGATCTGCGGCGAGTTCCTCAGCGCCGAGGCGCAGCAGGATCTCGCCGCCCTCGGGCTCGATCTGGCTGCGCTGGGTGCGCGGCCGATCAGTCGGGTGCGGCTGGTGCGCGGTGCCGCCGTCGTGCAGGCCGCGTTGCCGTTCCGCGGCCTCGGCCTGTCGCGCCGCACTCTGGATGAGGCGCTGCTGCGCCACGCTGCCGCCTGCGGGGTGGAGGTGATGCGCGGCCATGCCATCCGCAGCCTGCGCACGGAAGACGCGCCAGGGCGTGGCCTGACGCTGGATGTGGCCGGAATCGGCGAGCTGCGGGCCGCGACGGTGTTCCTGGCCACCGGCAAGCACGATCTGCGCGGCGTCCGCCGGCAGGTGCGGCGGCCACCGCCGGCGCGCATCGGCTTCAAGACCTATTTCACGCTCGCCCCGGCGCAGGCCCGCGCGCTGGAAGGGCAGATCGAGATCATCCTGTTCGCGGGCGGCTATGCCGGGCTGCAGATGGTCGAGGGCGGGCTCGCCAATCTGTGCCTGCTCGCCGGCAGCGCGCGGTTCGAGCGGGCGGGGCGGCAATGGCAGGGGTTGCTGGACGATCTGCGGCAGGGCAGTTCGCATCTGCACGCCCGGCTGGCCGGCGCGGTTCCGCAGCTCGCGCGGCCGTTGTCGATCTGGCGCGTGCCTTACGGCTTCGTGCATGTGCCGCGCCCGACCGATCCGCCCGGCCTGTTCCGCCTGGGCGACCAGGCAGGGGTCATCCCGTCCTTCTCCGGCGATGGCATCTCCATCGCCCTGCACAGTGCCCGCGTGGCCGCCCGGACCTGGCTCGGCGGTGGCGATGCGGGTGTCTATCACCGCCGGCTGCGGCGGGAGATCGGCGGGCAGATCGCACGTGCGATGGTGCTGGACCGTTGTGGCGCCACCGCGGGCGGCCAGGCTATGCTGATGGGCGCCTGCCGCGCGTGGCCGCCGCTGCTGCGCGCCGTGGCGGAGCTGACGCGGATTCCCGCCGCTGCGCGTTGCGCCGGCAACGCCATGTGAATATGAACATATAAGGAACATACACGCTTGCACATGTGTTCCGTCATGGTGTTGATCCATGGGAATGAAAACTCCATCTAGTGGGAGATCTTTTTTCACTAAACCATATGTTGTGATTTGACGCCCCAACCCGCGCTGGCGAGGATGCGCCATGAAGACAGAGTCCGTGGGGGAAGTTGCCGTGCTCGATGCCGTTCAGATGCAGGGCCGCCATCAGGTGCGCGTGGACCGTTCGCGCGACGCGCAGTTGACCGAGTTCGGCCGCGCCACGCTCGATGATCGCTACCTGCTGCCCGGCGAGGGCTACCAGGATCTGTTCGCCCGCGTCGCCAGCTACTACGGGGACGATGCCGCCCATGCCCAGCGCATCTACGACTACATCAGCCGTTTCTGGTTCATGCCGGCAACGCCGGTGCTGTCCAACGGCGGCACCGATCGCGGCCTGCCGATCTCCTGCTTCCTGAACGAGGCGTCGGACAGCCTGGATGGCATCGTCGGGTTGTGGAACGAGAATGTCTGGCTCGCCTCGAAAGGCGGGGGCATCGGCAGCTACTGGGGCAACCTGCGCTCGATCGGCGAGAAGGTCGGCCAGAACGGCAAGACCTCCGGCGTGATTCCGTTCATCCGGGTGATGGACAGCCTGACGCTCGCGATCTCCCAGGGCTCGCTGCGGCGCGGCTCGGCCGCGGTGTACCTGCCGGTCTCCCACCCCGAGATCGAGGAATTCATCGAGATCCGCCGCCCCACCGGCGGCGACCCCAACCGCAAGGCGCTGAACCTGCACCATGGCGTGCTGGTGCCTGATGCGTTCATGCGCGCGGTGGAGGCCGACGAACCCTGGACGCTGATCTCGCCGAAGGACAATTCCGCGGTCCGCTCCATTTCCGCCCGCGCCCTGTGGGTGCGCCTGCTGACCGCGCGGATCGAGACCGGGGAGCCTTATCTGATCTTCTCCGACCACGTGAACCGCGCCCGGCCGGAGCACCAGAAGCTGGCCGGGCTGGAGGTGAAGACCTCCAACCTGTGCAGCGAGATCACCCTGCCCACCGGGCGCGACCAGCACGGGCGGCAGCGCACCGCCGTGTGCTGCCTGTCCTCGCTCAACCTCGAAACCTGGTTCGAATGGCACGACCACCCGACCTTCATCGAGGATGTGATGCGCTTCCTCGACAACGTGCTGCAGGATTTCATCGACCGTGCACCGGACCTGATGGCGCGGGCGAAATACTCCGCCGCGCGGGAACGCTCGGTGGGCCTCGGCGTGATGGGCTTCCACAGCTTCCTCCAGGCTCTGAACGTGCCGTTCGAAAGCGTGATCGCGAAGGTGTGGAACAAGCGGATTTTCCAGCATATCCGCGCCCAGGCCGATACCGCCTCCCGCATGCTCGCCGAAGAGCGCGGCCCGTGCCCGGATGCCGAGGAATACGGCGTCATGGAGCGGTTCTCGAACAAGATGGCGATCGCGCCCACCGCCTCCATCTCGATCATCGCCGGCAACGCGAGCCCGGGGATCGAGCCGATCGCGGCGAACGTGTTTCTGCAAAAGACACTCTCGGGCAGCTTCACCGTCCGCAACCGGCATCTGCAAAAACTGCTGGCCGAGCGCGGGATGGACAATGAGGACGTCTGGTCGTCCATCACGCTGAACAAGGGCAGCGTCCAGCATCTCGATTTCCTGACCGAGCAGGAGAAGGCGGTGTACAAGACCGCCTTCGAGCTGGATCAGCGCTGGGTGATCGAGCATGCGGGGGATCGCACGCCCTATATCTGCCAGAGCCAGTCGGTGAACGTGTTCGTGCCGGCGAATGTGAACAAGCGGGACCTTCATCAGATCCATTTCCAGGCATGGAAGAAGGGACTGAAATCGCTGTATTATTGCCGCTCTCTCTCGATCCAGCGGGCCGACAACGTGAGCGAGAAGGCGGTGCGCCCGAGCGAGTTCACCGGCGTGCCGGTGAACGATGCGGCCCCGCTGCCTCTGGTGGCGGAAGCCGCGAAAACGACGGATTACGAAGAATGCCTGGCGTGC
>DATKQI010000219.1:0-14947 GCA_035532755.1 Acetobacteraceae bacterium | reverse complement strand
CCGTAGCTCTTGTCGAGCACGACGTTGCGGCCCTTGGGGCCGAGCGTCACCTTCACCGCGTCGGCGAGGATGTCCACGCCGCGCAGCATGTGCTCCCGGGCGTCGCCGCCGAAGCGCACGTCTTTACTGGCCATGGCATTGCCTTTCCTGGATTTCTGCCGGGCCCCCGCATGCCGCCTGTGGCCTTCCATGCGGGGGCCGGAGCATCATTTGGACCGCCCCCGATCGAACTCAGCCGCGGGGCGCGCCCTTCATCACGGGCGGCTTCTCGGAAGCCGGCTGAATGAACGAAGACTTCACCGGGGCGGGCTTCTTGCCCGCTTTCGGCTTTTTCGGCTCGCGGCCGCTTCGCTTCTGCCCTTTGGCCATTTCATCCTCCAATGTTTCGCGGGTTGCCGCCATGCCCGCGAAAGCGGGCATGGCGGAGGAAGAGCCCGCACTCCGGCTGGCTGATACTACACGGCATGCGACCCTCGTGCGCGGGAATACCGGGCATGATCGCACAATGGTTGCACGCCCGGGGATGCGCCCGGCAATCTGCCGCACCCGACGTTCCGCACAGCCCGAAAGCCACCCCGATGCCCCAGAGTCCGCCCGATCGCCTCTCGGCCAACCCGAAAAGCCCGCACCACGATGCCGCCGCCATGGAACGCGGCGTGGGGGTGCGCTTCAACGGGGTGGAGAAAACCAACGTGGAGGAATACTGCGTGAGCGAGGGTTGGGTGCGCCTTGCCGTCGGCAAGACGGTGGACCGGCGCGGGATGCCGCTGACGATGAAGATGAGCGGCCGGGTGGAACCCTATTTCCGGGACGAGCCGCCGGCCGAGTGATCACGCTCGCTTGAAGCGGACAAGCTTTGGTCTAAATTTTTCGATTTGTCGTAGTTTTACACAAAAATGCCTTGATTGCGTCCTGGACATCAACCCGGGCTGACGCCAACTGAGGGGGAGAGGGAGTCTGTCCACCATTCGGGAGCAAGATGATGTTCTTGAGGAATCGCAAGCGCTACGCCCTCGCCCTCGTCGCCGGTATCGGCCTTGGGGCCGCGGGGCTGGCCGCCGCCACATCGCCCGCGCAGGCGGCGAACGTCTGGGTCACCGGGCATTATGGTCCTTATGGCCATTGGCACCCCGGGCATTGGGCGCCGGGCCAGACGGTCATCGTCGCGCCGCCGGCCACCCTGGTGCCGCCGGCATACTCCAATTCGCCGGTCGTCATCGTGCCGAACCCGAGCCCGAACCGGGTCACCCGGGTATGGGTGCAGGGTTTCCGCGGCCCCTACGGCAACTGGCATCCCGGCCACTGGGCGCCGTGAACCGGCGGGCGGCGCGCGGAACCGCGCCGCCTTCCGCGCCCCCGCCTTCCGCGCCCCGTCATCGTCATTCCGGCAAAAGCCGGGGACCCATGTGTGAACGGCCTGAGCGGCGGGCCGGGCTTAGCATTCCCGGGTCTTCGTAACCCGGGTTCAATCCCGCAGTTGCGGATTGTCGAAAACCGGGTTGCGCCTTCTATGCAGCGCGGCGCGCAGTGCCGCCGCCAGGTCCCGCTTTTCCGCCTCGCCCAGGTTTTTCGCCACCTCCTCGCGCACCGCGTGGGAAACCAGCCACAGGGCGGGCACGCGGCCCGGGCTTTCCTGCAGCACCACGTTCAGCCACGCGGCCGGCAGATCGCGCTCCGTGCGGCGGCCGGCGGCATCCGTGCGGACCACGCGCAGGCCCGATCCGGTCAGCAGCAGCATCTCGCTCGCCCGCGCCGCCCGCGCGTTCCAGCGCAGCAGCGCCACCGCAAGCCCGATCTCCGCGCCCGAGAACCCCAGCACCGGCCAGGCGCCCATCACGAAGAAGAACGCGGTGATCAGGACGCTGAGCCCGCACACCGCGATGATCACCCGGCGCAGCCCGCGCGGCGAGAGGGAGCGATGCGGCAGGATCACCGCTTCGAACATCACCTCCTCCGGCTCCGCCTGGGCCATCGGTCCTCGCCCCTTGCCCGCGCGCTTCCGCTGCGACCTTGCCCGCGCACCCAAGGTGCGACACTGTTTCGATATGCCCCCTGCCCGCCGGATGCCAAGCGCCGATGTGCGCCCGTTCCTCGAAGCACTCGCCGCCGCGCATCCGGATGCGCAGAGCGAGCTGGTGTTCGCCGATCCGTTCACCCTGCTCGTCTCCGTCGTGCTCTCCGCCCAGGCGACGGATGCCTCCGTCAACCGCGCCACGGCGACGCTGTTCCGCGATGCCGCCACGCCCGCGGCGATGGTGCGGCTGGGGGTGGAGGGCGTGGGGAAGCACATCCGCTCCATCGGGCTGTGGCAGGGCAAGGCGCGCAACGTGGTGGAGCTTTCCCGCCTGCTGGTGGAACGCCACGGCGGCGCGGTGCCGGCCGAGCGCGCGGCGCTGGAAGCCCTGCCCGGCGTGGGGCGGAAGACCGCGAACGTGGTGCTGAACGTGGCGTTCGGGCAAAGCACCATGGCGGTCGATACCCACATCTTCCGCCTGGGCAACCGCACCGGCCTCGCGCCCGGCAAAACCCCCCGCGAGGTGGAAGACCTGCTGGTGAAGCGCATCCCGGCGGACATGCTTCGCCCCGCCCACCACTGGCTCATCCTGCACGGGCGCTACGTGTGCAAGGCCCGCAAGCCCGAATGCTGGCGCTGCGGCGCCGCGCCCTGGTGCCGCCACACGCCCAAGACGGCCGCGCCGTAGGGCAACTCCCTCTCCGTCATGCCTGCGCAGGTAGGATCAGGTTCAGCACGGTATGCGGGCCGCGGCCGGCGAAGATGAACTTGATGACGAGGCCGGCCGCCGCCTCCAGCGAGCGGGCGTATTTCAGCTCCCCGCAATCCACCGGCTCGGCGCCGATCTCCCGGATCAGCCCGGCCACCTGCGCCTTCGCCGCCGCGTTGTTGCCGCAGTGGAGCACGGTGAGCTTCCGGCCGTCGAACACCGGCGGGTCCATCCGCCACACGTCGGCCTGGCACATGTTGAACGCCTTCACCACCGCCGCCCCCGGCGCGCGGGCGGCGATGGCCTCAGCGAGCGAAAGGCCCTCATAGGTTTTCGGCACGAAATCCCCGGCGGCGACATCGACCGGGTTGTTGATGTCGATCAGCACCTTGCCGGCGAAGGCGGTCGGCCCGCCGGCGGCATCCATGGCGGCGAACGCGGCCTGGTGCGTGGTGGCCAGCACGATCGCCTCGCCGAACCGCGCGGCCTCCGCCCCGCTGCCGTGGCGGGTGCCGTGGCCGAGCTGTTCGGCCAGCGCCGCCGCCTTGGCCGGATCGCGCCCGCCGATGCGCAGCTCATGCGCGCCCGCCCAGCGCGATGCCAGTGCGGCGGCCATGTTCCCGTAGCCGATGAACCCGATCTTCATCCTCTGCCCTTCCCCTGCTTCTTCTCAACCGAACAGCTTGGCGGCCGTTCGCGCGACCAGCGCGCCCTGGTGGCGGGCGCCTTCCAGCTCGATCGCGCTCGGCTTGCGCGAACCGTCTCCGCCGGCGATCGTGGTTGCGCCGTAGGGGGCGCCGCCGACGATCTCGCCCAGCGTCATCTGCCCCTGGTGGCTGTAGGGCAGGCCGACGATGATGAACCCCAGGTGCATCAGGTTGGTGATGATGGAGAACAGCGTGGTTTCCTGCCCGCCGTGCTGGGTGGCGGAGGAGGCGAAGGCCGCGCCCACCTTGCCGTTCAGCGCCCCGCGCATCCACAGCCCGCCCGTCCGGTCGAGGAAACTCGCCATCTGGGAGGAGATGCGGCCATAGCGGGTGCCGGTCCCGACGATGACGGCATCATACCCCGCCAGATCCTCGACCTCGGCGATGGGTGCCGCCTGGTCCAGCTTGAAATGCCCGGCCTTGGCGACATCCTCGGGCACGGTTTCGGGCACGCGCTTGATGTCTGCCTGTGCGCCGGCGCTGCGCGCGCCTTCGGCGACGGCCTGGGCCATCGTTTCGATATGGCCATAGGCGGAATAATAGAGAACGAGAACTTTTGCCATCCGAGCCTCCTTCAGTGTTGCGCCGCCCCCTCCGTTCCGGGGAAATGCACGGTCAGCACCGCCCCGCCCGATCGTTCGTCCGTGCCTGCCTCCAGGTCTCCGCCGAGCTGGCGGGCGAGGCCCAGGACCACCTTCATGCCGAGGCGGCGGGACCGCTTCGGATCGTAGCCCGGCGGCAGCCCGCCGCCTTCATCGGCCACGCTCAGCGCATATCCTTCCGCCACCGAGCCGTGCAGCGACACGGTGACGCGCCCGCCGCCGTGCTTGATGGCGTTGGTGACGAGTTCGTTCGCGATCAGCCCGATCGATTCAAGCTGCTTCGCCGGCACCACGATCTCCGGCCCCCGCACCACGATCCCGCCCTGATCGGCCGGGCGCAGCATCGCCGCGATGTCGTTGCACAGCCGTTCCAGGTAGGTCCTGCACCGCGCCTGCTCGATGCCATCGCCCAGGTAGATGTGCTGGTGCACCCGCGCCACCGCCAGCACCCGGTCCGCGGCGATCTCGATCTGTTCGGTGGCTTCCTGCCCCAGCGCCTCCCCGCTCGCGCCCTGCATCCGCAGCAGCCCGGAGATGAGCTGGAGGCTGTTCTTCACCCGATGATCGACCTCCTTCGCCATCAACTCCGCATGCCGCAGTGCGGCATCCTTCTCGGCGAGGATGGCCGCCAGATTGCCCACGGCGCGGCGGGCGGCGAGGCGAAGCTCCATCTGGTCCATCACGATGGCCGCCAGCTTCTCCAGCCGGGTGACGAGCAGGGGTGGCGCCGGCCGCGGCTCCCGGTCGATCACGCAGAGCGTGCCGAGGTTGAAGCCATCGTGCGTGCGCAGCGGAACGCCGGCGTAGAACCGCAGGCCGAACGCGCCGGCCACCAGCGGGTTCGCCAGCGCATGGATGTCCTTCCGGGCATCGGGCAGTATCCACGGCTCGTCGTGCAGGATGGCCGAGGCGCACAGCCCGGCATCGCGCGAAATCTGTTCCGCATCCAGACCGTGATGGGACTTGAACCAGATGCGGTCGTGGTCCACGAGGCTGATGATCGCGATCGGCACCTCGAACAGGTCCGCCGCCAGTTCCGTGATCCGGTCGAACGCGCCATCCGGCGGCGTGTCCAGGATATCGTAGCGGCGCAGCGCGGCCAGCCGTTGCGCCTCCGCGGCGGAATCGGGTTCTTCCGGCCGAGGCTGCTCCGGTTGCGGATGCAGAGGTTGTGCCGCCATCCGAATGCCGCCCTGGGATGTGATCGGGTTCAATGCGGCAGCATACATAGCACCGGAGGATTGGCCATGCACGCCTGCCGGACCATGCCGGCATGGCGGAGGGCGATGGGGCGAGGGTGGATGCACCCCCGCCCCCGCGCCTTCAGTGCACCGTCACGTAGCGGAGCGCGAACATGCCATCCGCCGGCTGCACCACGCTCACGGACTTCTTCGCCGCCCACACCAACACCTGCTGGTGCAGCGGGATGTAGCCCACATCCGCCTGGAGCAGCTTGATGGCCTTGTCGATCTCGGCCTGCCGCTTCGTTTCGTCGGCCTGGGTGCCGATGTCGGCGATCAGCCTGTCCATGGTCGGGTTGGAATAGCCGCCGTAGTTCACCTCCCCGCTCACCCCGTTGCGGGTGCCGGTGAGGGCGAACAGCGGGCTTTCGGCATCATAGGTGCTGGGGGCCCAGCCGAGCATGTAGAAATCCGTATTGAACTTCGGGCCCTCGGTCTTGGCGAAGAACTTGGTCTTCTCCTGCGCCAGCAGATTCACCTTCACCCCCACCCGGGCGAGCATGGAGACGATGGCGGTGCAGATCTGCGCGTCGTTCACATAGCGATCGTTCGGGCAGTCCATCCCGAGGGTGAAGCCGTGCGGATAGCCCGCTTCGGCCAGCAGCTTCTTCGCCTCCGCCGGGTTCGCCGCGGGGCGGACATCGAGCTTCGCGTTGTAGCCGTTCACGCCCGGGCCCCACATTTCCCACGTGGGATGCGCAAGCCCGTGCATCACCACCCGCGCGATGGCGTTCTCGTCGATCGCGAGCGCGAAGGCGCGGCGGACCCGCACATCCTGCAACGGGTTCTTGCCCTTGATGTTGGAGCTGGGCAGCTCCTTCCGCCACACGTCCATCCCCAGGAAGATCGTCCGCAGGGAGGGCACCTTCAGCACCGAAAGGCCGGCCGAATGTTCCACCCGGGGGATGTCCTGCAAGGGCATCGCCTCGATCATGTCCACCTGGCCCGAGATCAGCGCGGCCACGCGGGTGGAGGGGTTGGCGATGTTGTAGAATTCCGCCCGGGTCACGTTGCCCTTCAGCTTGCCCCACCAGAGCGGGTTCTTCACGAACACGGTGCGCCGGTCCGGCTCCCGGATCAGGATCTTGTAGGGGCCGGTGCCCATCGCGTGATCGACCGCGTAGTTCTTCTGGTGCAGCGCGAGCCGGACCGGGGCGGTCGCGTTATGCTTCTCGCACCATGCCTTGGACATGATGAAGAACTGGGTGACCTCCTGCGGCAGGATCGGGTCCGGCTTCTTCGTGTGGAGATCGATCGTGAGGTCGTTCACCTTCGTCGCCGATTGCAGCGTCGGGATGGTGGTGAGCAGCAGCGAATTCGGGTTCAGGAACCGCTTGGCGGAGAACACCACATCATCCGCCGTGAAGGCGGTGCCATCCTGCCACTTCACGCCCGGCCGCAGATGGAAGCGCCAGACCAGCGGGCTGACGTGCTTCCAGCTCAGCGCCAGCGCCGGCTGGAGCTTCAGGTTCCGGTCCCGCCCGATCAGCGGTTCATAGACATTTTGCAGCATCGAAAGCTGCACCGTCTCGTCGCGCGTGTAAGGATCGAGCGCGGCGGCATCGCCCGAATTGGCCCATTTGAACACCGCGGCCGCGGCCGGCTGCGCCCCCACCATCAGCGCGAGCATCCCGCAGCCGAGCCACATCCATCCCCGTTTCATCCCGTACCCCTATGCCTGTTCTCTCGGCCGCGCGCCCGCGCGGCCACGCGAGACGTTTAAGCCAGCCCGCCGCCAAGGCAACCCCCGATGCCGCACCGGACGGCATGACGGGTGGGATGGGCGAGCAAGGGCGAGGCGAAGACGGATGCACCCCGCCCGCGCCGCCATGCTCTTGGTGGCCAGGGTTTACCCCGCCGCCGGGGGGTGCGCCTCTACGCCGCACCAGTCATGAATGCTCAGGGCCATCACCTTGATGGAGGTCATGTAGTCATCGATCGAAACGTACTCGTCATTCGCGTGCATCACCGCGGTCGAGCCGGGTCCGAAGATCACTGTCGGCGTATTCGCGTAGCCGTTCAGGAACCGTGTGTCCGCCGCGCCCTGGCGGCCGCTGATCTCCGGCGTTTTGCCGGTGACCTCCGTGTAGCTTCGGCACACCGTGGCGACAATCGGGTGGTCGCGCGGGATTTCGGAGGCCTGCGCATCGTAGCCCACGAACCGCACCACCGGCGGATGGTTCTTCATCCACGGGTCCTTCGCCGCCTCGCGCGCGATATGATCGACCAGGCTCTGCTTCACCCCGGCGTGGTCTTCCCCGGGGACGGTGCCGATGCTGCCCTTCAAGACGCAGCTTGCCGGGAACGCGCTGGGATAGTTCCCCGCCTGGAAGCTGCCGACCATGCACGGCAGGGAATCGAGCGCGTTGGGATACAGCGGATGGGACACCGTGGCCACGCGGTGGGCTTCCAGTTCCGCGACCGCGCGGGTGATCTTGTTGCCGAGATCGATCCCGCTGATGCCCTCGTAGCGCTTCTGGATGCCGGCGGGCTTGCCGTGGATTTCGATCTCGAACCAGATCCGGCCGATGCAGGCCGGCTGTACCGCGAGATCGCTCGTCTCCCCCGAAATCCCCGCATCCGCCTTGTACCCGCGGATGACCGTATCGAGCGTTCCGTGCCCGCTCACCTCCTCGTCGATGACGACGTTGATGTACACATCCCCCTTCGGGCGCAGGCCCGCCGCCAGCAGGAATTCGACCGCCAGGATATGGCTCGCCACGCCGCTTTTCATGTCGGCGGTGCCCCGCCCATACATGCGGTTGTTCCTGATGGAGGCCGACCAGGGATCATTGCTCCATCCCGCCCCGCCGCCGACCGGGATGACATCGGTGTGCCCGTTCAGGAGCAGCGACCGCCCCCCGCCCGTGCCCTTCAATGTGGCGACGATGTTCGGCCGCCCCTCATACCCCCGGTCCACCGGGATGTAGCCCGGGTGCTTGCGCAGCGCCGCCCAATCCGTCTCCCACATATCCACGTCCAGGCCGATGCCCGCCATGTAATCCGCCAGGAATTTCTGGATCGCGGCTTCATCCCCGGTAACGGAGGGGATGGAGACCATTTTTTGCAGGAACGAAACGGCCTTGTCGCGATGGCCATCGATCGTGGCCAGAAGCCTCTGCCGTGCAGCGTCGCTCATGATCATTCTCCGAACGTGATGTCCAACTCCGAACCGGGCCGCCCGATCAGCCTGCCTTGAGGCGGGGGATGATCTCCCGCGCAATCGTCTCGACCTGGTCCTGCCGATATTTATACGGAACAAAGATGATCTTCTGGACACCGGCCGCGCGATGCTCCTTGAGCTGCGCCACGCATTCGTCCACCGATCCCATGATCGCGCTTTCCCGCGAGCAGTCGCTGTGGGCCGGAAAATCCCACTCCCTGTTCAGCCAATCCATCATGTCCGCCTCGACGGCCTGCCTCGATGCGCCGACCATGATGGGCAGTTGCGAGGCGTTGAGCAGCTTGGCCGGGTCCTTCCCCGCGGCCTGCGCGAAATCCCGGATCTTCGCCCAGGATTTCGCAAAATCAGCGGCCTGGTAGAAATAGGTGAGCCAACCATCACCGACAGTAGCGGCCCGCTGCAGCACCCTGTCCACATAGCCGCCGATGAGGATCGGCATCCGTGGCTGCTGGAACGGCTTCGGATACATCACGGCGGCCGAGATCTTGTGATTCATGTATTCGCCATCGACCTTCGCTTCCGTCCACAGCCGGTTCAGAATCTCCAGATTCTCGTCCATGATCTTGCCGCGCTTGTCGAACGGGATGCCCACGGCATCGAACTCGCGCTTGTACCACCCGGACGCCATGCCCATGATGAGCCGGCCTTGCGAAAGCTGGTCGATGCTGGAGAGCTGCTTCGCGAGCGTGACCGGGTTGCGCAGCGGCAGCACCAGGATCCCCGTGCCGAGCTTGATCCGGCTGGTGCGCGCGGCGATGCCCGTGAGAACCGTCAGCGAATCGATGATCGGGAAATTCGGATCGACCCCGAGCAGCATATGGTCCCAGACCCAGAGCGAATCATAGCCAAGCTCCTCCACGCGAACGCCGTATTCCACCAGCGCCTTCGCGCTGGGCATTTCCGGAAACGCCGTGAAGTTCCGTGCCGCGATCCCGAACGTCCCGCTCAATGTCGCCATGGTTTTCCCTCCAATTCCTTGCCCTAGCCGATGAACAGGCGTTCCGGGTCGAGCATGCGCAGCGTCGCAAGCTCCTGCGCGGTGGGCGGCTCGGTCACGGTGATCGTGTCGTCGAACACGAGAGCGAAGCCTGTGTTGTCCTCCACCTCCTCCCGCGTCACGCCGGGGTTGAGGGCAAGGATTTTCATCCGCCGCGCCTCGTCATCGAACGAGAACACCGCAAGCTCGGTAATGACGCGATACATGCCCCCCGCCGGAAGCCCGGCCTCGGCCCGGGTGGTGCCACCCCGCAGAAACCCGGGGCTCGTGATGAAATCCACGTTCTCGACGAAGCGGCGCTTCTCGTGCTTCATCGCCACGATCATGTTCGCGAGGCTCGAAATGTCGTTGCCGCCGCCGGTGCCCGGCAGGCGGATCTTCGGGTTCGCCGGATCGCCGATGCAGGATGAATTGAGATTTCCGTACTGGTCGATCTGCGCGCCGCCCATGAACCCGACATCGACATAGCCGCGTTGCAGCAGCAGGAGCACATCCGCACTTCCCAGCACCATGTTGGCGCGCTTCGTGCACCGCTGGTCGTTGGTGGAGGGCGGCAGCTTGCCCGGTTCCACGAACGCCCCGATCACCCCGCCTTCGAACAGGATGGTCAGCCCGGGGCACCGCAGGCGCTGTGCGAGGGTTGCCGCCAGCAGGGGAATGCCGACGCCGGCAAACACGACCTGCCCATCCCGAAGTTCCCGGGCGCTCAGCACGGCCAGCATCTCGGCCGCGGTGCAAGGTTGCGCTTCAGTCATGATAGATGCTCCTGCCGCGCCGGCTCGCTTCAAGCAGCTCTTCCATCCCGATCAGCGACAGATATTCCGCCCATGAAGCCGGCCCGTAGAAATGCCGGTCCAGATATGCGCGCATCCCCCCGACCGGGTCTTTGTTGACCTGCGCGACGTATGCTTCCATGTGCTTCATCATCGGTTCGTACAGCCCGTAGCATTCGTGCGGCGCACTGCCATACGGAACCTCGACCACGGCATCCACGCAGAAGAACGGGATTTTCGTCTGGTCCGGCGTGCGGCGGATGCGGTCGTTGGAGACGATCTGCTCCGTCGTCAGGATGACCCGGTTCGCCGCGAGCGCGAGGTCGATATCCATGAACTGCAAGCCGTCCATCTGCGCATTGCCGTAGGCATCGCACCGCTGCACATGGATCAGCGCCACATCCGGGTTCAGCGCGGGAACCAGCAGCAGCTTTTCGCCGGTGAACGGACACTCGATCTGCTTCGCCTCCGGCCGCATCCGCAGCACGTCCGAGCCGAGCATCGAGCGGATGGGCAGGAACGGAACCCCCATCCCGCCGGCGCGGAACCGCATGCCGATCGCCATGTGGCTCCATTCCTCGAACCGCGCCAGCCCGCCCTCGACATGGTGCCGCATCACCTTGGAAAGACCCCACAGGATGCCCTGCGCGAACCAGCTCGTCACGATGTGGTCCGCGATGCCGGAGCCGAACAGCAGATCCCCGTCCGTCGAGACGATGCTGCGGGAGCACGAAAGCATTTTCTTTCGTGCCCGGATCAGCTGCCAGATCATGGCCATCGGCGTGCGCGACATCGTGGAACCGCCGATGCCGACCGTCGCGCCATCCGCGACGAGAGAGGCAGCGTGTTCGAGCGAGACGACCTTTTCCCGCAAGCTCCTGTCGCGGCGGGAAACGGCCTCCCGCAGGCGCATATAGGGTTGGACGCTGCTGCCGGCCACGCTCATCTCCATGCTGTGGATCGCCTCATCATCGCGCGTGCGCGAACCGTGGCGGCGCGGGCGGGATGGGGCGCAGCGCCGCCGCATTGTAGGAACGTGCGACCTGATCGGCGGCCGGCTGCCCGTACAGGGTCGTGCGCTGGCGCGGCTGGCGGCCGATCCCAAGGATCAGCGCATCCATGCTCTCGGGCGCCATCTCCTGCCCATGCGCCGCCCCGGCGGCGCGGGTGATGCTCTCGTTCATCAGCGTTCCGCCAAGGTCGTTCGCACCCGCGTTCAGGCACGCCGCCGCCCCGCGCGGGCCCATCTTCACCCAGCTGGTCTGGATGTTCGGGATCCAGGGATTGAGGGCGAGCCGGCCGACGGCGTGCATCAGCACGGCCTCGCGCCAGGTCGGCCCCTTGCGGGCGCCCCCTTTCAGGTAGATCGGCGCTTCCATATGCACGAACGGCAGCGGCACGAATTCGGTGAAGCCGCCTGTCTCGCGCTGCAAATCGCGAACCCGGATCAGGTGGCGTGCCCAATGGACCGGCGATTCGACATGGCCGTACATGATCGTCACGGTGCTGCGCAGCCCCGCATCGTGCGCCGTGCGCATCACCTCCAGCCACTGCGCGGTGTTCAGCTTGTCCGGGCACAGGATGGCGCGCATCTCGTCATCCAGGATCTCCGCCGCCGTGCCCGGCAGGGAACCCAGGCCGCAGCGTTTCAGTTCCATCAGGAACGCGCCCAGGCCGAGGCCCAGCGTGGCGGCGCCCTGGAAAACCTCCAGCGGCGAGAACGCGTGCACGTGCATGCGCGGCACCGCCTGCCTCACCGCGCGCAGGATATCCAGGTAGGTCTGCCCGGTGTAATCGGGATGAATCCCCCCCTGCATGCACACCTCGGTGCCGCCGCGCGCCCATGCCTCCTGCGTTCGCGCCGCGATGTCCTCAAGCGGCAGGTCGTAGGGCCGCCCGCGCAGCGATTCCGCGGTCTTTCCCTTGGAAAATGCGCAGAACCGGCAATGATATCCGCAGATGTTGGTGTAGTTGATGTTGCGGGTGACCACGTAGGTAACGGCATCGCCAACCATCTCGCGGCGCAGGGCGTCGGCGGCATCGCAGACCGCGCCGAAGGCGGGGCCGCGGGCCGCGAACAGTGCGGCGATTTCCGCCTCGGTCAGAAGCCGGCCGTCGCGTGCCTTGGCGATGATGCCGGCCAGCCCACCCGCCGGCACATGCGGTGCCGGGACCGGCTGTTCGCCGCCGCTCTGCCCCGCGCTCCATCCATCCCGCCCCAGCCCGGCCGCATCGGCATGGGCGCGAACATGCCGGTGCAACGCCGGATCGACCCAGACCTCCATCGCCGCGACATGGCGCGGATGGATCGGCAGCCGCGCCGCCAGCGTCTTGCCCGCTTCCGCCGTCCGCGCTTCGAGTTCCGCCAGTTGCGGCCAGGGCGCTTCGGGATTGACATGATCGATCGTGACCGGGGAGATGCCGCCCCAGTCGTCGATCCCGGCCGCCACGAGCGCCTCCAGCCGGCCCGGGCTCAGATTGGGCGGCGCCTGGATGCTGACCTCCGCGGGGAAGATGATCCGCGCCAGCGCGATCGCCCGCACATGGTCCTCGTGCGCGGCATCGGGCGCGGCCGCCATGCGCGTGTGCGGCTTGGCGCGGAAGTTCTGCACGATGATCTCCTGCACGTGCCCATGCCGGGCATGCGCCGCCCGGATCGCCAGCAGCGTCTCCACCCGCTCCTCCGCCGTCTCGCCGATGCCGACCAGGATGCCGGTCGTGAACGGCACACGCCGAACGCCCGCCGCTTCGAGCGTTGCCAGACGCACGGCGGGTATTTTGTCAGGGCAACCCTGGTGCGGCCCCCCTTTCTCGCCCAGCCGCTCCGAAAGGATCTCCATCATGATGCCCTGGGAGACCGAGACGCGGCGCAGCATCGCCACGTCCGCGGCATCCATCACGCCCGGGTTGAGATGCGGCAGCAGCCCCGTCTCCCGCAGCACAAGTTCGGCCATCGCCGCCAGATAGCCGAGCGTGCTGGCGTGGCCGAGCCGTTCGAGCGCCTCCCGCGCCGCCGGCCAGCGCAGTTCCGGCCGGTCCCCGAGCGTGAACAGCGCCTCATGGCACCCGGCCGCCGCACCCGCCCGGGCGATCGCCACCACCTCGTCCGGCGAAAGATAGGCGCTCGCCCCCGCGCGTGGCGTTTGCACGAACGTGCAGTACCGGCAGGTATCGCGGCACAGCCGGGTCAGCGGAATGAACACCTTGGGCGAATAGGTGACGATGTCCCCCCGCATGAGGTCCCGCCGCGCCCGCGCCGCGCGCCGGAGTTCGCCGGTCCCGGTGCTCCGCGCCAGCGCCCGGATCGCTCCGTCGGGCAGCGCCTCGCCCCGGCCGGCGATGTTCAGAAGGTCGTTCATGGCAGAACTCGCAGAACAGGATCGGGCGGCATCCCGCCGGCAAGCCGCTCATGGATGCGCAGGCGGCGCAGCAGATGCCGCGTTCGGCCGGATGCGGCGCGGGACAGATGGGCCGCGAGGTCGGCCGGCCGATCGAGATCGAGCGCCAGATCGGGGTCGTCGATCACCTGCACGCTCCGCCCGGCCACGATCGCCGCGGCGCGGTGGCGCGCGCAGCTTCCCGGCCCGAACGACAGCGGCAGCACGGCGGGCGGGCGGAGCAGCAGCGCATTGGTGCCGCCATCGCCGGAACGCGCGATCACCACCTCCGCACCCGCCGCGAAAACCCGATCCTCCAGCAACGCATGCGTGACCAAGGGAAGATCGGCCGCCAATATCAGGATGGAAGCCGCCGGATGGAGCGTGCGCAGCCAGGCGCGGGCGCCCGCGAGGCTGCCGTTCAGGCCGCCTTCCGCCGCATCCGGCAGCACCGCGGCGCCGTGTTCCCCGGCCAGGGCGGCAACCGCCGCATCGCCCGTAACCACGGCCACGGACTTCACCGCCGCACAGCCGCACAGGGCGGCCAGCACATCCTCCAGCATGGCAATGATCAGCTCCCGCCGCTCCTCCGCGCTCAGCACCGCGGCGAGCCGCTGCTTGCCCTCCGCAAGCCCCCGCACCGGCACGAGTGCCGCAACTGCCCGGCCCGGTGTCATCGCGTGAGCCCTCGCGCGAACGCCAGGACCTCCCGGGCCAGCTCCACCCGTTCCTGCTCCCCGTGCATCACCGTCTGCGCGACCAAAACCTTCGGCCCCGCGATGCGGTCCTGCAGCCCGCGGTCCTGCGCATCGATCACCAGCCCGTCCAGCAGCGCGCCGTAATGCCCGGCCACCGCCGCCGATGACGGTTCGATCCCGAGTTCCGCCATCATCTTCGCCGCCGGCCCCTTCAAGGCCCGCCCGCCGACAATGGGGGACACCGCCACCACCGGGGCGCGGCACCGCGCCAATGCCTCCGCCATTCCCGGCATCGCCAGGATCGGCGCGATGCTGACAAACGGGTTGGACGGCCCGATGACCACGGCCTCCAGCCCCGGATCGTCCAGCACCGCCACGATCCGCGGATGCAGTGCGGCCGCCGCGATCCCTTCGAAGCCGAATCCGCAAACCCGAGGCTTGCACTGCCGGCGCACGAAATAGTCCTGGAACGCCAGCCTGCCTTCATCCGTATCGACCATGGTCCTCACCGGGTCGTCGCTGGCCGGCAGCACCTCGCTCGCCACCCCCAGCCGCCGGCAAAAATCGCCCGTGATGGCGCTGAGCGGCTCGCCCGCGCGCAGCCGCCGCGTGCGCTCCACATGCACCGCCAGGTCCTTGTCGCCC
>DATKQI010000218.1:0-10628 GCA_035532755.1 Acetobacteraceae bacterium | reverse complement strand
GCCGGCCAGCACCGCAGCGCCGGGCCGCGCCTGCACCAGGGCGATCAGGTCATCGACCGTCTCCGGCGCGGCGTAGCGGCCGCCGGCGCCGTCCATCTCCAGCGGTTCATCGTCAGTCCAGCCCCACAGCCGGGCCGCCACCGCCCGGTCCTGCGCACATTCCGCCTCGCCTGCCTTCCCGGCACAGGCTTCAGCCGCCGCCAGGATCGGCCGGTAGCCGGTGCAGCGGCAGAGGTTGCCGGCCAGCGCTTCCCGCACGGCCGCCCGCGGCACCGGCGGAGCTGTGCGGTGCAGCGCGGCCATGGTCATCACGAAGCCCGGCGTGCAGAAGCCGCATTGGGAGCCGTGGTGATCCACCATCGCCTGCTGCACGGGGTGCGGCCCGCCCTCCGCCCCGCGCAGGTCCTCCACCGTCAGCAGATGCCGCCAGTCGAGGGCGGGGACGAACAGGATGCAAGCATTCACCGCCCGATAGCGCATGCCGATGCCTTCCGGCGTGCCCAGCAGCACGGTGCAGGCGCCGCAATCGCCCTCCGCGCAGCCTTCCTTCGTCCCGCAGCGGCGCTCCACCGTCCGCAGCCATTCGAGCACGGTCAGGGTCGGGCGCACGCCCCGCAGCGTGCGGACCTCATCGCCCAGCAGAAAGCGCACCTCGTCCCGCATGGCGGCAGTGTGACTCTGCCGCTGCGCGCCCGTCCAGCGTTACGCGGGCACCACCCGTGCCCGCAGGCTGCGGTGCCACAGCACGAGCCCCAGCGCGACCACGACCGGCGGCATCACGGTAAGGTTCAGCGCCGTCCAGCCCACCAGATGCTGCATCATCCCGGAGAGCAGACTGGTGAGCGTGACCGTGCCGAACACGATCACCTCGTTCATCGCCTGGGCGCGCACCCGCTCGGCCGGCTCGTGCGCCTGGCCCAGCAGGGTGGTCGCACCCACGAACATGAAGTTCCAGCCCAGTCCGAGCAGCATCAGCGCGCCGAGGAAATGGCCATAGGCGAGCCCGCTGATCGCCGTGGCCGCCGCCGCGACCAGCAGCGCGCCACCGGCGAGGATGATACGATGGGCGCCGAAACGCTGGATCAGCCGGCCGGTGACGAAGCCGGGCGCATACATCGCGATCGCGTGCGCCCGGATCACGTCGGTGCTGTCGCCCACCGAGAAGCCGCAGAGCATCATCTCCAGCGGCGTCGTCGCCATCACGAGATTCATGCTGCCGTAGGCGACGAGCCCGGCAATGACCGCGACGATGAAATCCGGCCGGGCGAGGATGTGGCGGATGGGCGCCGGCTGCACCGTGTGCCGCACCGCGGGCGCGAGTGCCGCGGCACTCAGCAGCAGGGCGATCAGCAACGGCAGCACGGCGATGGACAGATAGGTGCCGAGGAACAGCACCGGGTCGACCAGATCCTTGCTGCGCTTGACCAGTTCCGGCCCCAGGATGGCCGCCAGCACCCCACCCGCCATCACCAGCGCGATCGCGCGCGGCCGCTGCGCCGGGCTCACCAGCTCCTGCGCGGCGAAGCGATATTGCTGGGCGATGCCGAAGGCGAACCCCGCCCCCATGGAGCCCAGGCAGAACAGCACGAAGCTGCCGCGCCACAGCGCGAGCGCGGAAACCAGGCTGCCGACGAACAGCCCGCCGGCGCCCATCAGGAACCCCGCCCGCCGCCCGTAGCGGGCAAAGACGAAGCCGGCGGGGATGGCCGAGATCATGTTCGCCAGCATCTGCAAGGCGAGCGGCAGAGTGGCCAGCAGCTTGTCCGGGGCGAGCGTGCCGCCGATCAGCGCGGTCATCGCGATCTGGCTGACCGAGGCGGCGTTGCTCAGCGCCTGGCAGACGAACAGCAGCCAGACGTTCCGGTTCATCTCACGCAGCATCAGAAATGGCTCCAGCCCCCGGCACCGAGCGCCAGCGCCGCGCCATCCGCGCCGCGCACCACGACACCCGGCGCCCCCGCAACGAAGCAGCCGATGCGGCTGACCGCAAGCCCCGCGCAGGCGGCGCGCAATGCGTCTTCCCGTTCCGGCGGCACGGCGAGGGCCAGTTCGTAGTCGTCCCCGCCGGTCAGGCAGGTTCGCAGCCAGCCCGGCCCGGCGGCCCGTGCGGCGGCTGAAAGCGGGACGGCGGCGGCGTCGATCTCGGCCGCCACGCCGCCGGTACGGCACAGATGGCCGATGTCCTGCACGAGCCCGTCCGACACGTCCATCGCGGCATGCACGATGCCATACAGGCCGAGCCCTAGGCGCGGGCGCGGCAGCCGGTAGCGGTCCAGCAGGTAGCCGTTCGGATCGGCCAATCGCCCCTGTGCCGCGGCCAGCCCCAATGCGCCGTCGCCGATGCTGCCCGTCACCCAGATGCCGTCACCCGCCTGTGCGCCCGCCCGCCGCAACGCGCAGCCCGGCGCGACATGGCCGAGGATGGTGAGCGAAAGGCAGACCGGGCCGGACGTGGAGGTCGTGTCGCCGCCCAGCAGCGACAGGCCGAACGCCGCCTGATCCTGCGCGAGCCCGGCGGCGAAGGCGGCGAACCAGGCCTCCGGCGTATCACGCGGAGCCGAGACGGTCAGCAGGTAGCCGAGCGGTGCAGCCCCCATCGCCGCGAGGTCCGACAGGTTCACCCGCAGCAGCTTGCGCCCGACGAGGTCCGGCGGGTCGTCCGGGAGGAAGTGCACGCCCGCCACCATCGCGTCCGCGGCGACCACCAGTTCGCGCCCGGCGGGCGGGGCGAACACCGCCGCATCGTCCAGCAGACCGAGCGCGTCAGGGCCGGCGAGCGGGCGGAAATGCCGGGCGATCAGCCCGAATTCGGCCGGCAGAGGGTCGGCCTGGCTCAAGCCCCTTCCGCCGCGGTGAACTCCGCGCCACGCAGCAGCCGCGCCAGCCGGTCCAGCACGGCGTTGGCCATGCGCGGCTCCTCGCCCTCGAAGAAGCCGTGGGCGACGTCGAGATATTCGTTGATCACCACCCGTGCCGGCGGCCCGTCTGCCATCCACAATTCGGCCCCGCCGGCGCGCATCAGCGCCCGCAGCACCGGATCGAGC
The DNA here is from genome assembly GCA_035532755.1 of Acetobacteraceae bacterium. Classification (GTDB taxonomy): domain Bacteria; phylum Pseudomonadota; class Alphaproteobacteria; order Acetobacterales; family Acetobacteraceae; genus DATKQI01. The sequence continues at coordinate 7,584 of DATKQI010000218.1, read as the reverse complement.
CGCTCCAGCGGCCACTCCGCGGGCAGCGCATCGGCCAGCATCGCGTCCAGCGTGGCCTGCTGTTCCGCCACGGTGCGGACGATGCGGCCGAACAGCGGCACATGCGCCTCCGGCACGCGGCCATCCTCGAACCCGCCGGCGCCGGGCAGCGCGCCGAAACGGTGTCGCACGAACTGGTCGATCACCGCTTCGGGGTTCTCGCCGGACTGCTCGCTCTGGAACAGCGCCTGCACCGCGGCCACGCGGGACCCGGTGCGAGGGCGTGCGTTCTTCGCCATCAGATCGCTCCCAGGTGGCGCGCGAGAATGATCTGCCGCAGCGCGGCCACCGCCGCCTCCGCCCCCTTGTTGTGGCCATCGCGCGAAGACCGGGCCTCGGCCTGGGCGAGCGTATCGACCGTCAGCAGCGCGGTGCCGAGGCACAGCCCGTAGGCCAGCGCCACCTGCATCAGCCCGTCCATCGCGGTGCGGCAGATATGGTCGTAATGGTCCGTCTCCCCGCGCACCACGCAGCCGATGGCCACGAACCCGTCGAAACGGTGCGGCCCGCGCACGGCGATGCGGATGGCCTGCGCCAGCTCGAACGCGCCCGACACGTCGAGCGCGACGAAGCTCGCCCCGGCCTCGTCCAGGATGCGCCGCGCCCCCTCGGTCATGCCATCGACCACGCCGCGATAGTATGGCGCTCGCACGATCAGCAGCGTGGGCGCGGCCCCCGGCACCGTCGGCGCGTGCGGCAGTTCGGCATCCGCGGTGCTCATTCCGCCGGCACTCCCTCGATCGGGCGCTGATCGACGACGTTGAGCCCGTACCCTTCCAGCCCGATGATGCTGCGCCGGTGGTTGGACAGCAGGATCATGTCCTTCACGCCGAGATCGACCAGGATCTGCGCGCCGATGCCGTAGTCGCGCAGCGGGCTCGGCGGCCGGGCCGCCCCGCCCATCAGCCGCACCCGGTCCGACAGCGCGGTGGCGGAGGTGTCGCGCAGCAGCACCACCACCCCCCGCCCCTCGGCGGCGATCTGCTCCATCGCACCGGGCAGGATCGCCGATTGCGCCCCGCCCAGCATATCCGTGAACAGCTCGACCGCGTGCATCCGCACCGGCACCGGGTCCGCCCCGCCCACGTCGCCCTTCACCAGCGCCACGTGCTCCGTGTGCGCGCCGATGGTGGTCGCATAGACCACCAGCCGCCATTCTCCGCCGGTGGCATGCGCGATGGTGCCTTCCTGCACGCGCCGCACCAGCAGCTCTGTGCGGCGGCGATGGGCGATCAGGTCGGCGATGGTGCCGAGCTTGAGGTTGTGGTGCTGGGCAAAGGCCACGAGGTCGGGCAGCCGCGCCATCGTGCCGTCGTCGTTCATCACCTCGCAGATCACACCGGCGGGGGTAAGCCCGGCGAGCCGGGCGATGTCCACCGCCGCTTCGGTATGCCCGGCGCGGACCAGCGCCCCGCCCTCGCGCGCCATCAGCGGAAACACGTGGCCGGGCGTGGTGATCTGCTCGCGCCCCATCTCCGGGTTGACCGCCACCGCGATCGTATGCGCCCGGTCGGCCGCCGAGATGCCGGTGGTGACCCCTTCCCGCGCCTCGATGGAGACGGTGAAGGCGGTCTGGTGGCGGGTGCCGTTGTGCTGGGCCATCAATGGCAGCCCCAGCCGCTCCACCCGCGCCTGGGTCATCGCGAGGCAGATCAGGCCGCGCGCATGGCGGGCCATGAAGTTGATGGCGTCCGGTGTGGCGAACTGCGCGGGGATGATCAGGTCGCCCTCGTTCTCCCGGTCCTCGTCATCGACCAGGATGAACATCCGCCCGGCGCGCGCCTCGCCGATGATGTCCTCCGCCGAGGCGATGTAGTCGTGCAGGCTGGCCGTCTTCATGTCCCGCTCTCCGCCCCGGTCAGGGCCTCTGCTTGCGCCAGGCGCGCGACATAGCGCGCCAGCATGTCGATCTCGATGTTCACCGCATCGCCTGGCGCAAGCGTGCCGAAGGTGGTCGCGGCGGCGGTGTGGGGGATGATGTTCACGCCGAAGCTGTCGTCCCCGGCCTCGTTCACCGTCAGCGACACGCCATCCACCGCGATGCTGCCCTTCGGCGCGATGAATCGGGCGAGCGCGGCGGGCACCTGAAATTGCCAGCGCACCGAACCGTTCTGCGGCGTGGCCGAGACCACCGTGGCGATGCCGTCCACATGGCCCGACACGATATGGCCGCCAAGCTCGTCGCCCATGCGCAGCGCGCGTTCGAGGTTGATCCGCTGTCCCGCGCGCCATGCGCCCAATGTGGTCTTCGACAGCGTCTCGGCCGACACATCGACGGCGAAACGCTCTCCGTCCAGCTCCACCACCGTCAGGCAGCAGCCCGAGCAGGCGATGGAAGCGCCGATCGCCACGTCTTCCAGGCCGCGCCAAGCCCGGTTGTCCCTTGGTGCCGCGATCGTCAGGCGCATATCGCTGCCTTCGCCGATCGGGGCGATGGTGGCGACCGTGCCGAGCCCGGTGATGATGCCGGTGAACATCAGGCAGCCTCCCTGGCCGTGGACCGTCGCAATTCCGTCAGCATGTCCTCTCCCACCGGATAAGCCGCATATCGCGTGAAGCGCGGCATGGCGGCCAGTTCCGCGATGCCGAAGCTCTGTGCGGCCGGCCAGCCGTCGCCGCCCATCACCGCCGGCGCGTGAAACCAGGCGACCTCATCGACAAGGTCCGCCCGCAACAGCGCGGCGGCCAGCGTGCCGCCGCCTTCCACCAGCAGCCGGGTGATCCCGGCCCGGGCCAGACCGGCGAGGCCGGCGGCAAGATCGATCCCCGGCGGCTGCCCATCCACGGCGATCAGCCGTACGCCGGCCGCCTGCATCGCCGCGATCCGGTTCGCATCCGCACCGTCCCGGTGCAGGATCCATGTGGGTGCGGCGTCGGCGGTCGCCACCAGCTCGCTCGTCAGCGGCGTGCGCAGGTGCGAATCCGCCACCACCCGCACGACCGGCACCGGCTTGAAACCCGGGATGCGGCATGTCAGGGCCGGATCGTCGGCCAGCACGGTGCCCACGCCGACCATCACCGCATCGTGCCGGCCGCGCAGCGCGTGCGCCGCCCGCCGCGCGGCCGGGCCGGTGATCCAGCGCGCCTCGCCCGCCCTGGTCGCGATCCGGCCATCCAGGGTCGTCGCGAGCTTGAGCGTGACCAGCGGCCGGCCGAGCCGCACCACGCTGAAGAACCCTGCGTTCAGTGCGGTGCATTCCGCCTCCAGCACCCCTTCCTCCACGCCGATGCCGGCCGCGCGCAGCCGGGCCGCGCCGCCGCCGTTCACCCGCGGATCGGGGTCGCGCGCGCCGATCATCACGCACGCCACCCCGGCGGCGATCAGCGCATCGGTGCACGGCGGCGTCTGCCCGTGGTGGCAGCAGGGTTCCAGCGTCACGAACGCATCCGCACCCCGCGCGCCGCCGCCGGCCATGGCCAATGCCTGCGTCTCGGCATGCGGCCGCCCGCCGGGCGCGGTGGCGCCACGGCCGACCACGCGACCGCCCCGGGTGATCACGCAGCCGACGGAGGGGTTCGGCCACGTGCTGCCCAGCCCCCGCCGAGCGAGCGCCAACGCGGCGCGCATGTGGGAAGGATCGATCATGAAGGGGCTATGTAGGCTCGCCCAGCGATCCCAGGAAGGCCTCGAAATCCTTGGCTTCGCGGAAGTTGCGATAGACCGAGGCGAAGCGCACGTACGCCACCGCATCCACCTCCTTCAGCGTTTCCATCACCAGCTCGCCGATCTGCTTGCTCGGGATGTCGCTCTCGCCCGAGGCTTCGAGCTGGCGGACGATGCCGTTCACGATCCGCTCGATCCGCTCATCCTGCACCGGCCGCTTGCGCAGCGCGATGCGGACGGAGCGGGCGAGCTTGTCGCGATCGAATGCCACCCGCCGGTTGTCGGCCTTCACCACCGTCAGCTCGCGAAGCTGCACCCGCTCGATGGTGGTGAAACGCTGGCTGCAGGCGCCGCAGAACCGCCGCCGGCGGATGGCCGAGCCGTCCTCCGTCGGACGGCTGTCCTTCACCTGCGTATCATCCTGGCCGCAGAACGGGCAGCGCACGATCACCTATCCCTGGTAGATCGGGAATTTCGCGCACAGTGCCAGCACCCGGCTTCCCACCGCCTGCTCCGCGGCGGCGTTGGCGCCGTCGTTCGAGCGCGCGAGACCCTCCAGCACCTCGTTGATCATCAGCCCCACCTGCCGGAACTCCGCCGGGCCGAAACCGCGCGCGGTGGCCGCCGGGGTGCCGAGGCGGATGCCGGAGGTGACGGCCGGCTTCTCCGGGTCGAACGGGATCGCGTTCTTGTTGGCGGTGATGTGCGCCCGCTCCAGGCTGCCCTCCGCCCCCTTGCCGGTGACGTGCTTGGGCCGCAGATCGACCAGCATCAGGTGGCTGTCGGTGCCGCCGGTGACGATGGCGAGCCCCTGCTCCACCAGCGTCTGCGCCAGCACCTTCGCGTTCTCGGCCACCGCCTTCTGGTAGGTGCGGAACTCCGGCCGCAGCGCCTCGCCGAACGCCGCGGCCTTGCCGGCGATCACGTGCATCAGCGGGCCGCCCTGCAGGCCGGGGAACACCGCGGAGTTGATCTTCTTGCCCAGGTCGAGGTCGTTGGACAGGATCATGCCGCCGCGCGGGCCGCGCAGGGTCTTGTGGGTGGTCGTGGTCACCACATGGGCATGCGGGATCGGGCTGGGGTAGATCCCGGCCGCCACCAGCCCGGCGAAATGCGCCATATCGACCATGAACAGCGCGCCCACCTCGTCGGCCACCTTGCGGATGCGGGCGAAATCGATGATGCGCGGATAGGCCGAGCCGCCGGCGATGATCATGCGCGGCTTCTCGGTGCGGGCGAGCTGTTCCAGCTCCTCGTAGTCGAGCAGCCCGTCGTCGCGGCGCACGCCGTACTGCACCGCCCGGAACCACCGGCCGGAGAGGTTGGGCGCCGCGCCGTGGGTGAGATGCCCGCCGGCGGCGAGGCTCATGCCCAGGATGGTGTCGCCGGGCTGGATCGTGGCGAGAAACACCGCCTGGTTCGCCTGCGCGCCGGAATGCGGCTGCACGTTGACGAACGCACAGCCGAAAAGCTGCTTCGCCCGGTCGATCGCGAGCTGCTCCGCCACGTCCACATGCACGCAGCCGCCGTAGTAGCGCCGGCCCGGGTAGCCTTCCGCATACTTGTTGGTCAGCACGCTGCCCTGGGCTTCCATCACCGCGCGGGAGACGATGTTCTCGCTCGCGATCAGCTCGATCCCGTCCTGCTGGCGCGTCAGCTCCAGCCCGATCGCGGCGGCGAGATCGGGGTCTGTCTCGGCCAGAGGGGCGTTGAAGAAACGGTGCAGGCTGGCGGCGGCGGATTGTTCGTTCATCGGATCGACCCCTGGGTGGGAGAAAGCTTGTCGAGACGCCGGGCGTGCCGGCCGCCTTCGTACTCGGTGGCAAGGAAGGCGCGCAGCGCATCCAGCGCCACCTCCTCCCCGGTCATGCGCGCGCCGAAGGCGAGCACGTTCGCATCGTTGTGCGCCCGCGTCAGCCGTGCGCCCGTCACGTCGTGCACCAGGGCGCAGCGGATGCCTTCGTGGCGGTTCGCCGCGATCGACATGCCGATGCCGGTGCCGCAGACCAGCACGCCGAACCGCGCCCGGCCATTGAGGACCGCCGCACAGACGGCGTGGGCGTAATCGGGGTAATCGACGCTGGCCCCGGCATCGGTGCCCATGTCGAGCACGGGATGGCCGGCCTCGCGCAGCCATGCGCCGAGGCGGGACTTCAGCGCGAAACCGCCATGGTCGGCGCCGAGCGCGAGAGCGGGGGGTGTCTGGCCGTTCATCGCGCTCCCTTACCACGCGCGCGATGGAGACGAAACGGCCGGTCCGCATCACCGTCATGCGGGGGTGGCGGAGGCGTTGCCGGCCTGCGCCGATCACGCCACTGTGCCGCACGAGCGGGTGGCGGGGGCGGAATGGCGGGCGGATCGGGCTTCGACTACATCATCGTTGGCGGCGGCAGCGCCGGCTGCCTCGCGGCCAGCCGGCTGGTGCGGGACCATCGGGCGCGGGTGCTGCTGATCGAGGCCGGCGGCCCGGACCGCAGCCCGCTGTTCCGTATGCCGGCAGGCTTCATCCGCTTCCTGAAAGGCAGCCCGCACCTCACCTTCCACAAGCTCGCGCCGCAGCCGCAGCTGGGCGGGCGGGTGATCGAGGTGCCGCAGGCGCGCGTGCTGGGCGGTGGCAGCACGATCAACGGCATGGTGTACATGCGCGGCCAGCCGGCCGACTACGACGAATGGGCGGAGACCACCGGCGATCCCGGCTGGGGCTATCGCCATCTCCTGCCGCATTTCACCCGGATGGAGGGCAACCAGCGGCTGAACAACGCCTTCCACGGCGTGAACGGTCCCTTGAAGGTATCGGATCACGTCAGCCGCTGCGCGATCTCCGATGCCTTTGTCGCCGCGGTCCAGGGCACCGGCCTGCCGTTCCGGCATGATTTCAACGGCACGCGGCAGACCGGCGTGGGCTACATGCAGCTCACCACCCTGCGCGGAGAGCGTTGCAGCGCGGTGCGGGCCTTCCTCACGCCGGTGATGAACGACCCCGGGCTGACGATCGCCACGGGCTGCCTCGTCACCCGCATCCTGTTCGAGGGGCTGCGCGCGGTCGGCGTGGAATATGCCACCGCCGCCGGGCAGACGGTCTCGGCCCGGGCGGAGAGCGAAGTCGTGCTCGCGGCCGGCGCCTACGCCACGCCGAAGCTGCTGATGCTGAACGGCATCGGTCCGGCCGCGCAGCTTGCCCGCCACGGCATCGGTGTGCGCGTGGATCTGCCGGGCGTGGGCGAGAACCTGCAGGACCATCACGAGGTGCCGATCTTCGCCGCCACCACCGGCCATTACGGCTACTACGGCGAGGACCGCGGCTGGCGGCTGCTGCGCAACGGGCTGCAATACCTGCTGTTCCGCACCGGGCCGGTGACGTCGAACGGGGTGGAAGCCTGCGCCTTCTTCAACCCCGACAGCGCGGAGCAGGATGCGCGGCTGAAGCTCTACTGCGTGCCGACGATCTATCTCGATCGCGGCATGACGGCGGTGCAGCCGACCGACGGGCTGACCCTGAACGCCTGCCTGCTGCGGCCGAAGGCGCGCGGCACGGTCAGCCTCGCCTCGGCCGATCCGCGGGCGCTGCCGGTGATCGACCCGCGCTACCTGACCGACCCGGAGGACGTTCGCCTCTCCGTCGCCGGCCTGCGCTTCGCGCGCGAGGTTCTGGCGCAAGACCCGCTGCGTGCCCTGGTGCGCGGCGAGATCCACCCCGGCACGGCCGTTGCGTCCGATGACGCCCTGGCGGCGCATTGCCGGGCGATGGTGAAGACCAACTACCACCCTGTCGGCACCTGCCGGATGGGGCGCGACGATGATCCGATGGCCGTGCTCACGCCGGAGATGCGCGTGCGCGGCGTGGAGGGGCTCCGCGTGCTCGATGCCTCGGCGATGCCGAACGTCGTCAGCGGCAACACCAACGCGCCGGTCATGGCGATGGCCGATCGCGGCGTGGCGCT
>DATKQI010000217.1:0-6430 GCA_035532755.1 Acetobacteraceae bacterium | reverse complement strand
GAAGCCCACTTCGCACAGCGCGAGATAGAACTCCCACATCCGGCAGAACCGCTCGTCATACAGCGCCGCCACCTCCGCCCGCCGCGCCATGAAACGCTCCCGCCACAGCCGCAGCGTTTTCGCGTAATGCAGGCGCAGGATCTCCAGATCGGTGACGATGAGGCCGCTGCGCTCCACCGCCGCGAACACCTCGGAGAGCGAGGGCGTATCCGCGCCGGGGAAGATGTATTTGCGGATGAACGGATTGATCGGCCCCGGCAGGCCGCTGTCGCCGATCGCATGGAGCAGCGCCACGCCGTCGTCCGCCAGCAGGTCGCGCAGGTGGGCGAAGAACTCCGGATAGTTCTTCTTGCCCACATGCTCGAACATGCCGACCGAGACGATGCGGTCGAACGGGCCGGCCTGTTCGCGATAGTCGCGCAGCGCGAACCGCACTTGGCCGTCGAGGCCGGCTTCGGCCACGCGCGCGGTGCTCACCCTGTGCTGCTCGGTGCTCAGCGTCACGCCCGTCACGTCCGCCGCCGCCGCCTGCGCGAGATAAAGGCCGAGGCCGCCCCAGCCGGAGCCGATATCGAGGATGCGCAGCCCCGGCCGGTCCAGCAGCAGCTTGGCCGCGATGTGGCGCTTCTTGTTCTGCTGCGCGGTTTCCAGGTCGTCCGCATCGGTGGTGAAATAGGCGCAGGAATACTGCCGGTCCCGATCGAGGAAGATGTCGTACAGCGCGTCCGACAGATCGTAGTGATGCGCCACGTTGCGCTGCGCGCGGCCGGCCGGGTTGCGCTGCTTCATGCGCGCGCTCATCCGCGTGAGCAGGCCGAGCCAGGGATGGGCGCCGATGCGGCCCACGTTCTGCCCGAGGACTTCGAGGAAATCGTAGAGGCTGCCCTGCTCGATCACGAGCGTGCCGTCCATGAACGCCTCGCCGATCGACAGGCTCGGGTTGAACGCCAGCGTGATGTCGAGCCGGCGGGACCGCAGCCGGACGGTCGCGCGCGGCGGGGAGCCGTCGCCGACCACATGGGTGCGGCCGGCGCCGTCGATCAGGCACAGGCTGCCGGAACGGACGACGAAACCGAGAATCCTCGCGAACATGCCGGACCGGCCCCCCTGCTCGTTGCATCGCCAGTATGCCGCCTCCCGCCCGCGGGAAACAGCCCGGTCCGCGCGCCGGCACCGGCCTTTTCAAACGGCTTTCGGGCGTTCTTTCCTGCGCGCGGCTTTGGCCTTCCGCTCCCCGTATTTCATCCCTTCGAGCTTCAGCCCGTCCGGATCGAGGAAGAACACGGCGTAGTAGTCATCGTAATACTCGCCCGGCGGGTCGGCGATGGTCGCACCCAGGGTCTGCACGAACGCGCCCAGCCCATCCACATCCTTCCGGCTGCGCAGTTCGAAGGCATAGTGGTGGAAGCCGATATCGCCGATCCGGTGCTTGCGCGCACGCCCCCGCACATCGGCCGGGCCGATCCAGAAGCGCGTGCGGCCGTTGGTCCAGCCGATGGCGCCGGCGTATTCCTCCAGCACCTTGAAGCCGAGGAAGGCGAACAGCCTGCCATAGAAATCCTTCGATCTTTCGTAATCCCCCACCCGGATCACCAGATGGTCGATCCCCACCACGCGCACCATGGCTGCTCTCCTTCCCGCGCACAACGCGGCATCCTGCTCATGGTTGCCGTGCGCCCTCGGCGGGGTGCGTCGCCGGGCCGGATTACATTTCACGCGTGGCAGGGAACGGAGCGCCGGAGCGGGGATTGAGACCCTGATGCCCGGCCGGAGACATGCGCCGGGCAAGCAGGAAAGGACGCTCCATGTCACAGACTCACGATCGCCCCGGCAAGACCGCGCCCGGCATGGGCAAGCCGGGCAATGCCGCGCAGGACCGCCCGAAGGGGCCCGAGGTTGAAGTGAAGGGCACTCCACAGGGCCATGGCGACGCCACCGGCGGCGCGCACGACCCGGGCAATGCCGCGAAGGCCGGCGAGAAGATGCCCTGGGCAACCCGCGACAAGAGCGGCCAGCAGAGCCACGACGGCCACTGACCCGGCCCGAATTCCACTAGCCCGAATAAGGACCCGCAGATGAAAACGATGAACGACCTGTTCCTGCATTTCCTGCAGGATGTGTATTACGCCGAACGGCAGATCCTGAAGGCGCTGCCGAAGATGGCCGCTGCCTCCCAGAACGCCGAGCTGAAACAGGCGCTGCTGCACCACCGCGAGGAAACCGAAGGCCATGTGGAGCGGCTGCAGCAGGTGTTCGACAAGATCGGCAAGACCGCCCGCGGCACCACCTGCGAGGCGATCCAGGGGCTGATCGAGGAAGGCGAGGACGTGATCCATGCGTCCGAGCCGGGCAGCGTGCGCGATGCCGGCATCGCCGCCTGCGCGCAAGCGGTGGAACATTACGAGATGGCGCGCTACGGGGCGCTGATCGCCTGGGCGAAATCCTGCGGCCAGCCGGAAGCGGCGGAGCTTCTGCACAAGACGCTGGAGGAGGAGAAGAAGGCCGACACGCTGCTGAACGGCCTCGCCCACAAGACCCTCAACCCCGGCGCGGCCCGCAAGGCGGCGTAGGGCGTCATCGGCTCAAGCCCGCGCAGGCGCACATGCGCTTGCGCGGGCCTGGCGAAAGACGAAGCGCGCCCCGGATCAGCCGGTCGCGCCCATGTAATCCATCTTCCCCAGCTCCACCCCGTTGTGCCGCAGGATCGCGTAGGCGGTGGTGATGTGGAAGAACACGTTGGGCAGCGCGACGTGCAGCAGGTACTGCTGGCCGGCGAAGCGGAGTTCCTTCGATCCCGCCTTGAACTCCACCGTGCGCTCCTCCGTGCCGTCGAGCTGTTCCGGCCTGATCGCCTTGAGCTGGTCCATCGTCTTGCCGATGCGCGCCTTCAGCTCATCGAAGCTCGTCTCGGTATCCGCCACACGCTCCACCTCCAGCCCGGCCGGGCGCAGCGCGGACCAGCGGGCGAAATCGCAGGCGATCTGCACCTGCTTCGTCAGCGTGAACATGTCGGGATACAGCCGCGCGGTGAGCAGCACGGCGGGATCGATCTTGCGCGCCTGCGCATGGGCCGCCGCCTTGTCCAGCACGCCCGAAAGCGCCCCCAGCATTTGCAGGCACACCGGCACGCAGGCCTGATACATCGACAGCGGCATTCGTCGTCCTCCCCTTGATTGAAGCAGTCGCGTCCCGAACATGTGCGCCCGGGGAGGTTATGCAAGGTTGTTGACGGCATTCCGCCACCCCCAACCCCACCCCGTCACTCCGGCGAAGGCCGGGGTCCAAGCGTGCGAAGCCGGCGTTCCGCCAAAACCATTGCGCGCCCGCCCTGCCGCCGCCAAGCTCCCGCATGCTTCGCGCCAACTTCGGGGAGAACGACAATGCCCGAACCCTGCACGCATCTGGCGAACGCCCGCCCGGCCGCTCCCCGAACCCAGGGCTGCGAGGAATGCCTCGCGAGCGGCGATAGCTGGGTGCATCTGCGCCTGTGCCTGGCCTGCGGCCATGTCGGCTGCTGCGATTCCTCGAAGAACAGGCACGCCACGAAGCATTTCGAAGCCACCGCGCATCCGGTCATGCGTTCGTTCGAGCCGGGCGAGAGCTGGAAGTGGTGCTATGTCGATCGGATCATGATGCCGTAGCATGCGTCGCGGCGCGGGCATGGGCGCCCCGGCCACCCGCATCCCCGCCCGCCGCCGGCACGAACGCCCCGCGATGCCCGTCGGCCGGGGCAAGGCCCGCGCACAGGCCGAGCGCGGTTTCCGCCCCGCCCAGATACAGCACCCCATGCGGGGCCATCTGGCGGCAGATCGCGTCCAGCACGCGCGCCTTCGTCGGCGGGTCGAAATAGATCAGCACGTTGCGGCAGAACACGATGTCGAACACACCAAGCGGCCGCAGGTCCGACAGCAGGTTCCATTCGCGGAACCGCACGGATGCGCGCAGATCCTCCTTCACCCGCCACCCCGCATCCTCCTTGCGGAAATGCCGCACCAGCAGTTGCATCGGCAGGCCGCGCTGGATTTCGAACTGGCTGAACAGCCCGACCTGCGCGCGGGCCACCTGTTCGGCGGACAGGTCGGTGCCCAGGATTTCCGCCCGCCGCCCGGCCAGCAGCGGCGCGCTGTCCGCCAGGATCATCGCCAGCGAATAGGCTTCCTGCCCCGATGCGCTGGCGGCCGACCAGATGCGGATGGGCGCATCATGCGCGGCGAGTGCCGCCGGCAGCGCCACGTCGCGGAAATGGGCGAAGGGCTTTCCGTCCCGGAAGAACGAGGTTTCGTTGGTGGTCATCGCCTCCACCACCCGCCCGGCCAGCGCATCATCCACCACCCCGCGCAGCCGCAGCGCCAGCGCATCGAGCCCGGGCAGCCCCGCTTCCCGCAGGATGGGCGCGAGCCGGGTTTCGAGCAGGTAGAGCTTGTCCCGCCCGATCGCGAGGCCCGAGCGCGCTTTCAGCAGCGCGGCCAGCATGTCGAACAATACCGGCGTCACCCCGGCCGCATCCCCAGCATCTGCCGCACCTTCGCCGCCAGCGCGGGCAGCGGCAGCACCGCGTGGCACAGCCCGGCGCGGGCGATCGCGCCCGGCATGCCCCACACCACGCTGCTCGCCTCGTCCTGCGCGAGCGCGGCCCCGCCGGCGGCCACCACGGCTTCTGTGCCCGCCAGCCCGTCGTGCCCCATGCCCGTCAGCATCACCGCCAGCACCCGCCCGTCCAGCGCCGCCGCGGCGCTGCGCAGCATGGGATCGACCGCGGGGCGGCAGAAATTCTCCTCCGCCTCGGCGGACAGATGCGCAACCGGCCCGGGGCGGACCAGCAGGTGCCGGTCCCCCGGCGCGAGGTGGATGCGGCCGGGCAGCAGCGGCGCGCCATCGGCCGCCTCCGCGCAGGGCATCGCGTTGAGCCGCGTGATATGCGCGGCCAGGATGGCGGTGAAGGTGGGCGGCATGTGCTGGGTGGCCACCACCGGCACCGGCAGATCGGGGCCGAGCGCGGCGATGAGGGTGAACAGCGCCTGCGGCCCGCCGGTGGAACTGCCGATGGCGAGCAGCAGCGGCGGGTGCCGTGGCGCGGGCCGCAAATCGGGAAGGGCAGGGCCGCTTGCCGTGGGCCGCCGCCGCTGCCGGCCCAGCCCCTTCACCTTCGCCACCAGATCTTGGCGGAAGGCGGCATCCGCCCCCACGTTCGCCACGGATGTGGGCTTCGCCACGTAATCCGCCGCCCCCAGCCGCAGCGCGCGCAGAGCCACTTCCGCCCCGCGCGTGGTGAGCGTGGAGGCCATCACCACGCGCAGGGCCGGATCGGCGCGCAGCAGCAGCGGCAGGGCGGTGAGCCCGTCCATCTCCGGCATCTCGATGTCCAGCACCACCACATCGACCGGCTGCGCCGCCAGCGCGGCCAGCGCGAGCTTCCCGTTCGCCGCGCGCGCCACCACGCGGATCGCCGGATCGGCCGCGAGCATGCGGCTGACGATGGAACGGATCACCGCCGAATCGTCGCACACCAGTACGCGGATCGGTTCCGTAACGTTCACAACAGGCCGATCTGCGCGAACTTGCCCAGCAGGATCTCCGCATCGAACGGTTTCATGATGAATTCCTGCGCGCCGTTCGCAATCGCCGCCTCGATGAAGCGCATGTCCGTCTCGGTGGTGCAGAACACCACGGGCGGATCGTCCGGCCCGAATTCCGCCCGCAGCGCCTTCAGGAACTCGATCCCGCTCATCACCGGCATGTTCCAGTCCAGCAGCACGCAGGCGGGCAGGCGGCGGCGGCACGCCTCCAGCGCCTGCCGCCCGTCCTCCGCCTCCGCCACCGCGAAGCCGCCGCCTTCCAGGATGCGGCGGGCCACCTTGCGCACCACCCGGCTGTCATCGACGATCAGGCACAGGCGTTCGGGTCGTCCGTCCATTCCGGTCAGCCGCGCTCGGCCGGCGCGGCGCCCAGGTCCATCAGCCGCGCCACGTCCAGCACCACCAGCAGCCGCTCCGGCAGGCGGCAGATGCCGGCGCTGAAATCGGCCCAGCCGGGTTCCAGCGTGGGCGGGTTCGCCTCGAACTGCCGGGCAGGCAGGCTCAGCACCTCGCTCACCCCGTCCACCAGCAGCGCATACAGCTCCCCGTCCTGCTCGGCGACGACCGACATCCGGGGCTGGCCGGGCGGGGCGGGCGGCAGATGCAGCCGCCGCCGCAGGTCGATCGCGGTGACGATGCGGCCGCGCAGGTTCAGGCTGCCGGCGACCTCGGGCGGGGCGAGCGGGATGCGGGTGATCGCCTGCTCCCCCAATATGTCCCGCACCGCCAGCACCGGCACGCCGCACATCTGCCCCGCCACGGTCAGGATCACGAAGGTCCGCTCCGCATCGGCGTGCATGGTGTCGCTCATCCGCGCGCCCTCATGCCGGCACCGGCCGGGCGAGGCATTCGCG
>DATKQI010000216.1:0-6294 GCA_035532755.1 Acetobacteraceae bacterium | reverse complement strand
CGGTCGGAATGATGAAGAATTCATGGCAAACCGTCGTTCCATGCGTTCAGCGCATGGCTGGTTGAGAGTCTTCACCCGTGTTCTCTGGCCGATCCGCGAGCATATTGCGTTGCAGCAATCCGGGGACGAACCGCAGGACCGCGGCCCGCCTGAACCGGATGAAGACCGAGGACGAAGACGATGAGCTATATCAATAAAGGCCAGGTTTCGATGGGTATGGGCGACAGCCTGACCTTCCGTACGGCGCAGGTCGATGCCGTGCTTCTGGCCGAGGCCGTTGCCCGCCGCGATGCGTTCGCGGGCGTGACGGGCCGCATCCGCCATGCCTTCGCCGGCATCGGCGCCCGCTACGCCGAGTGGCGCAGCCGCCAGCGCGTGCTGAACGAGCTGGCGATGCTGTCGGACCGCGATCTGGCCGATATCGGCCTGACCCGCGGCGACCTGAAGCAGATCTTCGACCCCGCGTTCGCCGCCCGCTACGAGGCCGAGCGCACGGGTTACGCCGCGCCTGCGGCCGCCTGAACCACAGGACGGCGCCATCACGGCGGATACGGGCGGGCCTTCGGGCCCGCCCGTCTGCTGTACGGCTCCCGCTTCTCCATCACCAGCGTCGTCCAGGCCCCCTCCCGCAGGGCGAAGCGCAGCGTGAGGCCCTGGCGGCGATGGGCGGCCAGCACCATGCGCGCCTGCGTGGCCAGCAGCCCGGCCAGGATGGCCACGCCCCCAGGCGCAAGGCCGGCGGCGAGCGGGCGGGCCATCGCGCAGAGCGGGCGGGCGAGAATGTTGGCGAACACCAGATCGTATGGCGCACCGGCCCGCACCGTGCGGTGCCGCCAGCCGTCGGCCAGCCGGGCACGCACCCGCCGCGACAGCCCGTTGGCCGCCGCGTTTTCGGCCGCCACCCGCACCGACCACGGTTCGATGTCGGTTGCCAGCACCTCCCGGCGCAGCAGCGCGGCCGCGGCCATCGCCAGCACGCCCGAGCCGGTGCCGAGATCGAGAATGCGCCGGGGATGACGATGGGCGACACGTTCGAGCGCGCGCAGGCAGCCACGGGTTGAGCCGTGCTCCCCTGAACCAAAAGCAAGCCCGGCATCGAGCGTGAGCGTGATCCGCCCCGGCGCGGGCGGGCCGGCGAGATGGGTGCCGCGGATGGCGAAGCGGCGGCCGACGTGCTGTTCGGGGAAGGCCGCGCGGGTGCGGGCGAGCCAGCCGCCCGCCGGGGTTTCCTGCCGCGCGAGAACGGCGGGCGCACCGCTGACGAGGGCCGCGAGCGCGAGCGCACCGGCCAGTTCCGCCTCGTTCGCGCCCGGTTCCTTCACCCCTTCCACGCGCCAGCTTCCGGTTGCTTCGTCCCGGAACAGGCCGACCGTGGCGCAGGCGGTGCGCAGGGCGGATTCGTACACCGGCACCGCCTGCTCCGGCACATCCACGAACACCGTTTCCAGCCGGGTCGCGTGGCGGATGCTCATTTTGCGGGTTCCACGAAACGGTCGATCACGCGCTTCTGCCCCGCCTTCTCGAAATCGATGTCCAGCCGGTCATCCTCCACCGCGGTGACGCGGCCGTAGCCGAATTTCTGGTGGAACACGCGCACCCCCACCGCGATCGGGCTGCCGCGCGCCGGGCGGGCGGGCTGTTCCCACGCATCCAATACGCGAGGCCGGCGCGCGGTGAGCGGGAAGGCGCCGGTGAAGACCGGCGGGGCGGCGAGGCGCTGTTCGCGCGCGAGTGCCGCCGAGCCCGTGCGCTCGATCTGCGCTTCCGGCAGCTCGTCGATGAAGCGGCTCGGGATCGCGCTGTTCCAGCCGGCGTAGCCGCGCCGGTTCGCGGTGAAGCTGACGATGGCGCGGCGGCGGGCGCGGGTGAGGCCGACATAGGCGAGCCGCCGTTCCTCCTCCAGCCCCTTGTTGCCGGATTCGTCCAGCGCGCGCTGGTGGGGGAACAGCCCTTCCTCCCACCCCGGCAGGAACACGGTATCGAACTCCAGCCCCTTCGCGGCGTGCAGCGTCATCAGGCTGGCGCGCGCGCCATCTGCGTTCTCGTCATTCTCCATCACCAGGCTGACATGTTCGAGGAAGCCGCCGAGGGTTTCGAAATCGGCGAGGGCGCGGACCAGCTCCTTCAGGTTTTCCAGCCGGCCCGGCGCTTCGGGCGATTTGTCCTGCTTCCACATCTCGGTATAGCCGGATTCGTCGAGCATGGCGGCGACGGTGCCGACATGGCCCTTCTGGTCCAGCATCGCCCGCCAGCGTTCGAAGCCGGCGAGAAGGCCGGCCATCGCCTCCTTCACCCTGCCGCGGAAGCCGGTTTCCACGAGTTGGGCCGCGGCCACCGACAGCGGCACGCCGCCCGCGAGCGCGGCATCATGCAGCGCGCGCAGCGCCACATCGCCCACCCCGCGCTTCGGGGTGTTCACGATGCGCTCGAACGCGAGATCATCCGACGGCTGGGCGAGGATGCGCATGTAGGCGATGGCATCGCGGATTTCCGCGCGTTCGTAGAAGCGCAACCCGCCGACCACGCGGTAGGGCACGCCGAGGGTGATCAGCCGTTCCTCGAACGCGCGGGTCTGGAAGCCGGCGCGGACGAGCACCGCCATCTCCGCGAGGCTTTCGCCATCCCGCCGCAGCGCCTCGATCCGGTCCCCCACCATGCGGGCTTCCTCGTCCGAATCCCACAGGCTTGCCACCTGCACCTTCTCGCCCGTGGCCGCGTCGTGGCGGCCGGGGCGCAGGGTCTTGCCCAGGCGGCCCTCGTTATGGGCGATCAGCCCGGCGGCGGCGGCGAGGATGGGGGCGGTGGAGCGGTAGTTCGCCTCCAGCCGGACGATGCGCGCGCCGGGGAAATCCTTCTCGAAACGGAGGATGTTTTCCACCTCCGCCCCGCGCCAGGAATAGATGCTCTGGTCGTCATCCCCCACGCAGCAGATGTTGCGGTGCTGCTGGGCGAGCAGGCGCAGCCACAGGTACTGCACCACGTTGGTGTCCTGGTACTCGTCCACCAGGATGTAACGGAAATTGCGGTGATACTGCGCCAGCACATCGGCGTGGGCGCGGAGGA
This sequence comes from Acetobacteraceae bacterium, assembly GCA_035532755.1. Lineage (GTDB taxonomy): Bacteria > Pseudomonadota > Alphaproteobacteria > Acetobacterales > Acetobacteraceae > DATKQI01. Next base: position 3,231 of record DATKQI010000216.1, on the reverse strand, counting down.
TCTCGGTCATGTGCAGCAGCAGGTCGCCGAAATCGGCCGCGTTCAGCGCGCGCAGGCGGTCCTGGTAGGCGGCGTAGAGCGTGCGCGTTTCCCCGCCGGCGAAATCGCTTTCCTCGGCCGCCGGGACCGAGGCGGGCGGCAGGCCGCGATCCTTCCAGCGCTGGATCTGGCCCATGAGTGCCGGCGGCGGCCAGCGCTTGGTATCGAGCCGCGCGGCCGCCATCACCTGCTTCAGCAGCCGCAACTGGTCATCCGCATCGAGGATGGTGAAGTTGGACGACAGGCCGACGAGCCCGGCATGGCGGCGGAGCATGCGCGCGCACAGGGCGTGGAAGGTGCCGAGCCACAGCCCTTCCGCCGGGCGGCCGAGGATGGCCGCCACGCGTTCGCGCATCTCCCGCGCCGCCTTGTTGGTGAACGTGACCGCCAGCACCTGGCCGGGGGCGGCGCGGCCGGTCATCAGGATGTGGGCGAAGCGGGTGGTGAGCACGCGCGTTTTGCCGGTGCCGGCGCCGGCGAGCACCAGCAGCGGGCCATCGACGGTTTCCACCGCCGCGCGCTGCTCGGTGTTCAGCCGGGCGAGATAGTCCTCCATGACCCGATCAGGCGCGCACGCCGAGGATGTGGGCGATGGCGTAGGTGAGGTCCGGCCGGTTCAGCGTGTAGAAATGGAATTCGTCCACCCCGTTCGCCTGCAGCAGCCGCACCTGTTCGGCGGCCACCACGGTGGCGACCATCCGCCGAGTCTCGGCATCCTCGTCCAGCCCCACGAACAGGTGGCCCAGCCAATCCGGCACCGAGGTGCCGCACATGGCGGAGAACTTCGCCGCCTGGGTGAAGTTGGAGACCGGCATGATGCCGGGAACGATGGGGGCGGTGATGCCGGCGGCGAGGCAGCGATCGATGAAGCGGAGGAAGATGTTGCCATCGAAGAAATACTGGGTGATCGCGCGGGTGGCCCCGGCATCGAGCTTGCGCTTGAGGTTGTCCAGATCGGCAGCCGCACTTTCGGCCGACGGGTGGATTTCCGGGTAGGCCGCGACCGTGATCTCGAAATCCGCGACGCGCTTCAGCCCGGCCACGAGGTCCGCGGCATAGGGATAGCCGTCCGGGTGGGGGGCATAGGTGGTGCCGGGCGGCGGATCGCCCCGCAGGGCGACGATGTGGCGCACCCCGGCTTCCCAGTAGCTGCGGGCGACCGCATCCACCTCCGCCCGCGTCGCGCCCACGCAGGTGAGGTGCGCGGCCGGCGTGAGGGAGGTTTCCGAGACGATGCGGGCGACGGTGGCATGGGTGCGCGCCTGGGTGGACCCGCCGGCGCCGTAGGTGACGGAGACGAAGCGCGGGCGCAGCCGTTCCAGCCGGTGGATGCAGGTCCATAGCTGCGCCTCCAGCGCCGCGGTCTTCGGCGGGAAGAACTCGAAGGACAGCAGCGGCGCGGGATGGGAGGCATCGCGCGCCGGCAGCGGGCCGAAGCGCGGGCCGGTGAGCCAGCGTTGCAGCGTGGCCGGGGGTGTCATCCGAAGGTTCATAAGGGCGCGCCTGTCATCTGCGGAGCGGGTTCGTGGAAATGGGGCCGGGAGCGGCAGTTTGCCACTGCGTGTTCCGTGGCAGCAAGCCGACACGCGCGCAATACCCCCGCATAGCGGTAGCGGGTCCGTCAGAATGCCGGGAATCGATGGAAAGCTGCTGCTTGCGGGTCTTAAAGTGTTCAGACGACAGCCGAAATCCAATCTCCAGGGGTCAGGCCGTAGGCACTTTTGAAACGTCTTGACATGTGACTCTGATCGGCAAACCCGCCTTCGATCGCAGCGTCGGCAAGCGACATCCCGCGCCGCAGCGATCGGCGAACATGATCCAGTTGCCGCATGGTGCGGAAGCGGCTGGGGCTGGTTCCGAATGCTGCCCGAAATTGCCGGGCGAGAGTCCAGCGGTCAAGACCGGAAAGGCGCTCAAGCTCCTCCACTGAGTGCCGCTCAGCCGGAGAGGCGGCGATGATATCCCGAACCAGGGACAGACGGCCGAGGGCGAGCAGGCCCGATTCCTTCATGCCATCCGATGAAACGCCCACAAGCAAATTCACCACCGCGACCACGAGTCCGACCCGGGTGACATCGTCCATGCTCTCATCGATGTCCCAAATCTCGGACGCACAGCCTTCCGGGAGACGAGCCGCGTCCACCACGGGTTGCCCGACAAAGGGCAACGGAGTGTCGCCAAGTGCTTCTTGGACAAGCCGGGGATCGATATAGACCATCCTGTAGCTGAAGCCTTCATCGGTTCCCGCTCCGCCGTCATGCATCTCGTCAGGGTGCAGGATGTGGCATTGGCCCGGAAGACAGTGCCATCGCTCACCCCTGAAGTGAAAGGTCTGGATGCCTGAAAGGGTAATGCCGATCGCGTATGTGTCATGGCGATGCAGGGAAAATGCCTGACCATGGAACCGGGCTTCCATGCGCTCGATTCCCTCGGCCCCCGACGCGATCCTGATGCGATCGCCGCTGTCGGCCTTGCCGCTCCCTGCGCGTTTGCACAACCGTTCAAGACGGCCCTTGACGCCGGGCGATAGCGTCGCTTTCCCACTTGCCACCGGACAGGCGATCCGATGACCAGCCATGCCGTTTTTCTCCCCGGGATATGGCGGCCCGTTCTGACGCTGATCCTGGCATCCGCCATCATCATGGGCAGCCCGGGTCCGTCCACCATGAGCGCGACCGCCGTCGGCGCTGCCTACGGTTTCCGCCGATCGCTCATGTACGCGTGCGGCCTGATCCTTGGCACGATAGCCGTTCTGCTTGCCGTAGCGGTCGGGGTCGTGACTATCCTGCTGTCGATACCGCATGGTGCACCCGTACTCGTCGCCATTTCAGCCGTCTATATCCTCTATCTGGCATTGAGGATCGCAACCGCTCCGGCGCTTGCGAGCCAGCGCGACCAGGCCACCGCGCCTACCCTCGCCGGCGGCTTCCTGTTAGCCGCGGCCAATCCCAAAGCGTATCTGGCCATTGCCGCCGTGTTCTCTGGAACAAGCATCTTTGCAAACCCTGCGCTTGATGCGACGATCAAGATGGCGTTGCTCAGCGTGATGATCGTGATCATCCATATGTGCTGGCTGGTGGCGGGCGCTTCGCTGTCCCGTGCCCTTCAAGACCCGACCAGCTCCCGCATCGTCAATGTTTCGCTCGCGGTCGGCCTGATTGTCGCGACCGTAATCATGCTGCTGGGCTGAGG
>DATKQI010000215.1:0-3869 GCA_035532755.1 Acetobacteraceae bacterium | reverse complement strand
CTGGTGCTGGGGCACCGGCTGTCCGAATGGTGCGGCCGGGCGCCGATGCTGGAGGAGGAGCTGGCGCTGGCCAACATCGCGCTCGACCTGATCGGCCAGGCGCGGCTGCTGTATGCGCAGGCAGGACCGGACGAGGACGCGCTGGCCTATCTGCGGGATGACCGGGCGTACCGGAACCTGCTGCTGGTGGAGCAGCCGAACGGGGATTTCGCGCACAGCATCGCGCGGCTGTTCCTCTACGCGGCCTTCGCCGATCCGTGGTGGCGGGCGATGACGCGATCTTCCGACCCGGGGCTCGCCGCGATCGCGGGGAAGGCGGAGAAGGAGACCGCCTACCATCTGCGCCACGCCGGCGACTGGCTGGTCCGGCTGGGGGACGGCACGGCGGAGAGCCATGCGCGGGCGCAGGCGGCGGTGGATGCGCTGTGGCCCTATACCGGCGAGATGTTCGCGGTGGACGCGGCCGAGCAGGCGATGATCGATGCGGCCATCGGCGCCGATCTTGCCGCGCTGCGCCCCGGCTGGGAGGCGACGGTGGCGCGCGTGCTGGCCGAGGCGACGCTGGCGCGGCCGGCTGACGGCTGGATGCAGCGGGGCGGACGCAGCGGGGCGCATTCCGAGCATCTGGGGCCGATGCTGGCGGTGATGCAGCATCTGCCGCGCAGCCATCCAGGGGCAAAATGGTGAGCGACCTGCGCGCCCGCGCCTGGGAGGCGGCGGCGGCAGTGCCGGACCCCGAGCTGCCGGTGCTGACCATCGCCGAGCTGGGCGTGCTGCGCGATGTGCGTGTTGAGGGTGCGGGCGTGGAGGTGCTGATCACGCCGACCTATTCCGGCTGCCCGGCGATGGCGATGATCGCGCTGGACGTGCAGGCCGCGCTGGACCGCGCGGGGATTGTGCCCGCACGGGTGCGGATGGTGCTGTCCCCGGCCTGGACGAGCGATTGGCTGGGGGCGGCGGCGCGGGAGAAGCTGGCGGCGGCGGGCATCGCTCCGCCGGGCGGCGCCGTAGCCTGCCCTCGCTGCGGATCGGGCGAGACGGAACTGCTCTCCGCGTTCGGGAGCACCGCGTGCAAGGCGATCCGGCGGTGCCGGGCTTGCCGGGAGCCGTTCGACGCGTTCAAGTGCCACTGAGCCCATTTCCCGACGAGACATGACCCAGTTCCATGCCCTGACCGTCGCCGACCGGCGGCGCGAGACCGATGCGGCCGTATCGATCGCCTTCGCGGTGCCCGAGGCGTTGCGCGATGCGTTCGCCTTCACCCCCGGCCAGTATCTGACGTTGCGCACGGTGCTGGACGGGCGGGAGGAGCGGCGGTCCTACTCGATCTGCTCCGGGCTGGATGACGGGGAGTTGCGCATCGCCATCAAGTGCCTGCCGGGTGGGCGGTTCTCCGCCTGGGCTCATGCGGCGTTGCAGGCGGGGGCGCGCGTGGAGGTGCTGCCGCCGGAGGGGCGGTTCATGCTGCCGGCGGAGGCGGGGCAGGTGTACGCCGGGTTCGCCGCCGGATCGGGCATCACGCCCGTGATGTCCATCCTGAAATCGGTGCTGACGCGGCAGGCGGACAGCCGCTTCTTCCTGTTCTACGGCAACCGCGGCCGCAGCGACATCATCTTCCGCGCCGCACTGGACGATCTGAAGGATCGCTTCATGAACCGGCTTTCAGTGGTGCATGTGCTGTCCCGCGAGCACCAGGACAGCCCGGTGCTGCACGGGCGGCTGGATGGGGAGAAGCTGCGGCAGTTGCTGAATGGCGTGGTGCCGGCGGCGGCGATCGATGCGGCGTTCGTCTGCGGGCCGGCGGGGATGATCGAGACGGTGACGGAGGCGCTGGTTGCGGCCGGCGTGCCGGACGGGCGGATCCGGGCCGAGCGTTTCACCGCTTCGGGCAGCCCGGCCCCGGAGCCGGCGCCGGCCCCTGGAGCGGATGCCGCGGCCGTGGTGGCGACCATCATCGTGCATGGAGGGCGCACCGAGGTGCCGGTGAAGCCGGGCGAGGCGGTGCTGGATGCGGCGCTGCGCGCCGGGCTCGATCTGCCATGGTCCTGCCGGGACGGCATTTGCAGCACCTGCCGGGCGAAGCTGGTGGAAGGCAGCGCGGAAATGGCGCGGAACTTCGCGCTGGAGCCGTGGGAGACGGACGAAGGGTTCATCCTGACTTGCCAGGCGCGGCCGACCAGTGCGCGGCTGACGGTGGATTATGATGCGGTGTAGGGTGGGGCAGTATAGGGCGGGGCGGCGACGGCGGTTGCCTTGAAGAAGGTGTAGCAGAAGACGCCGTCCGCTTCCGCGGTGCGGCGCAAGTCGGCGATGCCCCTGTCGAAATCGGCTGCGCTGATGATCCCCGATTCCAGGGCGGGCTTGCGAATGCCCTCGATCATGGCGGTGAAGGTTTTCCGTGTGAATCCCTCGACCAGATGGGGCTTGCTCCCGTCCACGTAGACCATGCGCGGAGAGACATGGACCTCGACGAAGCCGGCTTCCCGCAGCAGGGGGTAGAGCGCCCTGCCGATCAGCGCGTTCCCCCCTGCCCTTGCCTGCAATTCCACCTGGCAATGAACGGCCCTGCGGGCATGACCGCTGTCCGGATGGAAGTAGGCGGAGCCGTGATCGCCTTCGATCACCGTGATGGTTCCGCCGGGCTTCAGCACGTGCTTCAGCGCTTTCAACGCCTCCACGGGCCGGGCCAGATGTTCGAGGACGAAGCACAGGAAGACGTGATCGAAGGATCGGGGCGGGAACGGCAGGTTAAAGATGTCTGCCTGCCGCAGCGTGACATTGTCGATGCCTGCCGCCCGGACGGCTTTTGCGGCCTCAATGACCGATGCTTCGGATACATCGATGGAAGTGATGAGCGCCCTCGGGCTGCCGGTTGCCAGGGTGAGCGTTTGCGCGCCGACCCCGCAGCCGGCTTCCAGGACGCGGCTTCCTGCCGGGTAGGATGTGTCCGAATGCAATAGCTCCACGAGGGTGGAGGCCTGATCTTGCAGCCGCAAGTTTTCTCTCGGGTCGTAGCCGTGGACGTAGGTGTTGGGCATTGGATCACCGTGGGGCGGAGTAAGGGCATTCATGATGGATGTTCGGTTGGTAGTGTGCAATTCCGGCTTACCTGCGGAGTCATTGTCGCGCGAACTGCCCTGTCGAGACCGCCCGAAACTCCACAATGGCGGAGAAGAACCGGCGCACGGACGCATAGCAGGGCAGGACCGCGATCGTTACCGGCGGCATCGGCGGCACCTGCCGGGCGAGGTTGAAGGGGGGGAGCGCAAAGACAGCGTGGAACTTCACGCCGGAGCCACGTGAGACGGACGATGGGTTCCCCGGTCGACCTGCGGGTGACTGACGGTGGACTATGGTGCGATGCGAGATTGTGGTGAGGAAGCTTTGCGCAAACTCCAGCAGCAGTTGACCCATAGCAGCCGGTCATTGCGGCGCACCAGCCGGCAACGATGTGGGGTAAAACAGAAGTCCACCAGAAGGTCTTCCAACGACCGCTCTGCGCCGATTGTGTTGAAAAAATCGGTCTCGGTCTGCGATGCGCAATTCCATGATATTGGCACCGCCCGTAGCGACAGGTCATTACGCCAAAGATCAGGCTCCCGAATCAAACTTGCGCCGCTGCCCGATCAGCCGAGTTTTTCAACACAATCCGCCCATGTCGATCACCGGCGTGTAACGGCCGGTTCCCAGAAAGCGGCCGAGGCATCCCCGAGCGTCGTTGGCCGGGAGGGTGGAGGAACGAACCCGCTCCGCGGGAGGGGTGTAGGCGGTGGCGATCGTGTGAACGCTTCAACAGCGCAGCTGTGATCAAGCAGAGCGGCTGAGCGGGCAAATCATTCCGGCTTCTTCAACCAGGAAGGAGCCGAGCA
>DATKQI010000214.1:0-7399 GCA_035532755.1 Acetobacteraceae bacterium | reverse complement strand
TGGCGGCGAGATCGAGGGCAGCCAGCAGTTCGGCCGGGATGGCGGCGGCCGCGGCGGCGATCTCGGCGGCCGGCACGGCGATGGTGGCGGGCGTGAGGGCAAGCCGGTCGAACCGGGCAGTGTACTCGCACAAGGCGGCATCGCCCCGGGCGCGCACGGCGGCGATGATCTCCGCTACCATGGCATCGACACGGGCCGTGGTCTCTCGCGCCTCGTCCAGCAGGGCCGTGAAAGCGGCTTCAAAGCCGAGATCGGCGGTGGCGAGGCGGCGCATCGGCTCAGCCCTGGCCCACGGCCGCGCGGAACCGGGCGATCCAGGCGCCGATCGTCTCCGGCCGGGTCTTCAGCGCGGTGCGGTTGACGATCAGCCGGCTGGTGATCTGGGCGATCACCTCGGTCTCCACCAGCCCGTTCGCTTTCAGCGTCGATCCGGTCTGCACCAGATCGACGATCAGCCGGGCAAGGCCGAGGCCCGGCGCCAATTCCATGGCGCCGTTCAGATGCACCACCTCGGCATGGATGCCGCTGCCGGCGAAGTGGCGGCGGGCGATGTTGGGGTATTTCGTGGCCACACGCACGCGCGACCAGCGCTGCGGATCGTCGGTGCCGGCATTCTCCGCCGGCTCGGCCACCGAGACGCGGCAGCGGCCGATCCCAAGGTCGAGCGGAGCGTAGATTTCGGGATAGTCGAACTCCATCAGCACATCCGCCCCGCAGATGCCGATGGCGGCGGCGCCGAAGGCGACGAAGGTCGCCACGTCGAACGGGCGCACGCGCACCACGTCCAGCGCCGGGTCGTCGGTGGGGAAGCGCAGGCGGCGGCTGTCTTCGTCGGTATAGTCCACGGCCGGGGTGATGCCGGCGCGCGCCAGCAGCGGGCCGCATTCATCGAGAATGCGACCCTTGGGCAAAGCCAGGATCAGCGGGCCGGCGACATCCGGCTCCAGCGCGGCGGCCTTGTGCAGAGCGGTCATGCGCGCCGCGTCTAGCACCCGCCTGTGCCCGGCGGAAGCCTTTGCCCGGCATCGGTTGCGCGCGCAGGGCGCATGGCGCTGGCGCGGGGGTGGGCGGCGGTGGCATATTCGGCGGATGCAGGCCACCCTTTCCAGCGGGGACATCAAGCGCCTGTCCGTTCGTTCCGATGCGGCCGGGCTGCGCTTCCTCGCGGCACATCTCGCCGCCATCCTGGCGGCCGGAGCAGCCGTTGTCGCGCTGCGCGGCACGTGGCTCGTCTGGCCGGCGATGGCGGTCCTGGGCGTGCTGGAGGTGGCGCTGTTCGCCCCGCTGCACGAGACGACGCATCGCACGCCGTTCCGCTCGGGCTGGTTGAACCGCGCGGTCGGCTGGGTGGCGGGGTTCGTGCTCGTGCTCCCGCCCGAGGGGTTCCGACTGTTCCACCTCGCGCACCATCGCCACACGCAGGATGCGGCGCGCGATCCGGAGCTGATCGGCGCGAAGGCGCTGACGTGGCGGCGCTACCTGTGGCTGCTCACCGGCCTGCCCTACTGGGGCGCCCAGGTCTCCAGCCTTCTCCGCATCGCCTGGGGCCGGGCGGACGCGCCGTGGCTGCCGCCGGCCGCGCGCCCGGCCGTGGTGCGGGAGGCGCGGGTCTATCTGGCGCTCTATGCCGTCGTCGCGGCGGCGGGGGTGCTGACCTTCCCGTTCGTGCCGCTGCTATGGGCGGGGCCGGTGCTGCTGGGCCAGCCGGTGCTGCGCGCGGTGCTGCTGGCCGAACACACCGGCTGCCCGCTCGGCGACGACGGGCTGGCCAACACCCGCACGACGCTCACCGACCGGTTCGTCAGCCTGCTGTTCTGGAACGCCAATTTCCATATCGAGCACCACCTGCTGCCCGGCGTGCCGTTCCACGCCCTGCCGCGGCTGCACGCGCTGGTGGCGCGCGATTTGCGCACCGTCGCCCCCGGATACCGGGCGGCGCACCGGGCGATCCGCCAGGGGCTTAGCTGAGGGGGGTCTCGGCCAGCTCCACGCCGGCATCCCGCATCTCCACCCGGGCGCGGGCCAGCGATCCGTCGAGGTCGATCGCGCGGCAGGCGGCCTCGATCACATGCGTCCGGAAGCCGAAGCGGATGGCATCGAGCGCGCTCCAGGCCACGCAGAAATCGGTGGCGAGGCCGCACAGAAACACCGTTCGGACGCCGCGGCTCGCGAGCCAGCCGTCAAGCCCGGTGCGAGTCGCGCGGTCGGCCTCCAGGAACGCGGAATAGCTGTCGATCTGCGGGTTGCACCCTTTGCGCAGGATCAGCCGCGCATGCGGCACGTCGAGCCCCCGGTGCAGCGCCGCGCCTGGCGTACCCATCACGCAATGGTCCGGCCAGAGCGTCTGCGGCCCGTAAGGCGCTGCGATGGTGTCGAACGCGGCACGGCCGGGATGGCGCGAGGCGAAGGAGAAATGCCCCGGCGGATGCCAGTCCTGCGTCAGCACGACCGTCTCGCACCGCGCGGCGATCGCGTTGATCGCCGGCACCACCGCATCCCCATCCGGCACGGCCAGCGCCCCGCCGGGGCAGAAATCGCCCTGCACGTCGATGACGAGCAGAGCGGCATCCGGCGCCATGGGCGGATACCCCGGCCTATTCGACCTGTTCAGGCTCCTTCTCCAGCCCGCCCTCGTCACCCTCCGGGCGCGGCAGGGCCGGCGGGGCGGCCTCGATCGTCTCGAACTCCAGCGCGCCGTCCTTGAGCGTGACTTTCACCGCCCCGCCCTTCACCAGCTTGCCGAACAGCAGCTCCTCGGCCAGCGGCTTCTTGATGTACTCCTGGATGACGCGGGCGAGCGGGCGGGCGCCGTAGAGACGATCGTATCCACGCTCGGCCAGCCATTCCTTCGCGGCCGAGGACAGCTCGATCGTCACGTTGCGGTCGGCGAGCTGGGCTTCGAGCTGCATCACGAACTTCTCGACCACGCGCGCCACCACCTCGGGCGTCAGCCCGGCGAAGGTGATGACCGCGTCCAGCCGGTTGCGGAATTCCGGGGTGAACATGCGCTTGATCGCATCCTCGTCCTCGCCCACCCGCACCTCGCGCTCGAAGCCGATCGCGGCCTTCGCCATGTCCGCGGCCCCGGCATTCGTCGTCATGATCAGGATCACGTTGCGGAAATCGACCGTCTTGCCGTTGTGGTCGGTCAGCTTCCCGTGGTCCATCACCTGCAGCAGGATGTTGAACAGATCCGGGTGCGCCTTCTCGATCTCGTCCAGCAGCAGCACGCAGTGCGGGTGCTGGTCGATCGCGTCCGTCAGCAGCCCGCCCTGGTCGAAGCCCACATAGCCCGGCGGGGCGCCGATCAGGCGGGAGACGGAATGCCGCTCCATGTACTCGCTCATGTCGAACCGCGTCAGCTCGATCCCGAGCGTGGATGCAAGCTGGCGCGCAACCTCGGTCTTGCCCACGCCGGTGGGGCCGCTGAACAGGTAGTTGCCGATCGGCTTCTCCGGCTCGCGCAGCCCGGCGCGGGAGAGCTTGATGGCGGCCGACAGCGCCTCGATCGCCTTGTCCTGGCCGAACACCATGGATTTCAGGTCGCGTTCGAGGTTGCGCAGCGTCTCCTTGTCGTCGGCGGAGACGGATTTGGGGGGGATGCGCGCGATCTTGGCGACCATCTCCTCCACGTCGCGCAAGGTGACCGTCTTCCGCCGCTTGTGCTCCGGCAGCAGCATCCGCGAGGCGCCGACCTCGTCGATCACGTCGATCGCCTTGTCGGGCAGCTTGCGGTCGTTGATGTACTTCGCCGAAAGCTCCACCGCCGCGCGGATCGCCTCGTCGGTGTAGCGCACCTTGTGGTGCTTCTCGTAGGCGCTCTTCAGCCCGCGCAGGATCTTCACCGTGTCTTCCAGTGTCGGTTCGGCCACGTCGATCTTCTGGAACCGGCGCACCAGCGCGCGGTCCTTCTCGAAGTAGTTGCGGAACTCCTTGTAGGTGGTGCTGCCGATGCAGCGCAGCGTGCCGGAGGCGAGCGCCGGCTTCAGCAGATTGGAGGCATCCATCGCCCCGCCGGAGGTCGCGCCCGCGCCGATCACGGTGTGGATCTCGTCGATGAACAGCACCGCGTTCGCCTGCGCTTCCAGCTCGGTGACGACGGCCTTCAGCCGCTCCTCGAAATCGCCGCGGTAGCGGGTGCCGGCAAGCAGCGCGCCCATGTCGAGCGCGTAGATCGTGGATTTCGCCAGCACGTCGGGCACGTCGCCCTCGACGATGCGCTTCGCCAGCCCCTCGGCGATGGCGGTCTTGCCCACGCCGGGGTCGCCCACGAACAGCGGATTGTTCTTGGTGCGGCGGCAGAGGATCTGGATGGTCCGCTCGATCTCGCTCTCCCGGCCGATCAGCGGGTCGATCTTGCCGGCCAGCGCCTTCTTGTTGAGGTTCACGCAGTAGTTGGTCAGCGCATCCTGGTTGCGCCGGCCCGGCTTGTCCTCGCGCTCCGCCTCGCCGGTGCTCTCGGACGGGGCCGATCCCTGCGCGGGGCGGGGGGCGGCGCGGCCGGGCGCCTTGGCGATGCCGTGGCTGATGAAGTTCACCGCGTCCAGCCGCGTCATGTCCTGCAACTGCAGGAAATAGACGGCATGGCTTTCGCGCTCGGAAAACAGCGCGACCAGCACGTTCGCCCCGGTGACCTCGTCGCGGCCGGAGGATTGCACGTGGATCGCGGCGCGCTGCACCACCCGCTGGAAGCCGGCGGTGGGCTTCGGATCGCCCGGGCGGTCGGTGGCGAGGCCGGCGAGGTCCTTGTCCAGGAACTCGATCAGGTCCGCGCGCAGCTTGTCGAGATCGACGCCGCAGGCGCGCAGCACGGTGGCGGCATCGCTGTCCTCGGTCAGTCCCAGCAGCAGGTGCTCCAGCGTCGCATATTCATGGCGCCGGTCGGACGCGAGGGACAGGGCGCGATGCAGCGTCTGCTCGAGGTTGCGGGATAGCATGGGCGACGCTCCTTCGCGCTTGCCCCGGTGACGGGGCGAAAATCCAGGCGGAAACCTACGGCGGCGGCCGGGCCGTGGGCGCCGCCCGGCCATTCATGTTGGGTCGGCGCCCGCAGGTTTGAACCATCAGTCTTTCTCGATCGTGCATTGCAGCGGATGCTGGTTCTGCCGGGCGAGGTCCATCACCTGGGTCACCTTGCTCTCGGCGACCTCGTATGTGTACACGCCGCACACCCCCACGCCGCGGCGATGCACGTGCAGCATGATCCGGGTCGCCTCCTCCCGGGATTTCTGGAAGAACCGCTCCAGCACGTGCACGACGAATTCCATCGGCGTGTAGTCGTCGTTCAGCATCAACACCTTGTACATGGCGGGCTTGCGCGTTTTCGGGCGCGCCTTCACCACCACGCCGGTCGTCGGCCCCTCGGTGCCGCCGCGCTTGTCGTTTTCGCTCATGTCAGCCCATCCCGGCGGCCGCCGGCCACGGGGTTCGCCTTGCTGCTCTGTCCGGTCATGCCGCTCTGCTTCATCGAAGCGAAGCATATCGGAACGCGGGGGCCGGCGAAAAGGGCATCCGTGCCACGAGTGCGTGCAGCGGCCGGGCCGGGTACATGCGAAAGGCCCGGGACTGTCCGGGCCTTTGCGCCCCGGCCCGCCATCCGGCGGGCCGGCCATGCCGGATCGGGAGGTTCAGAAGGTCTTGCCGAACGTCTCGACGGCGAGGTTCACCCGCGCGGTGAGCGGTGCGGCGGCCTGCTCGGCGAGCTTCATCGACGCGTCGGTCAGCTTGCCGGTCTCGGCCAGCGTCTTCTCCATCGAGGAGCGGGCGAGGTTGACCTGCAGGTCCATCGCCTCCTTCAGCGACTTCACGCCGGTCAGCGCCTTGAAGGTCGCCATCGTCTCGTCGAACGAGGCCTTCGCCGAGGCCGCCATCTGCCGGGACAGGTCCTGCACGCCCGAAGCCCAGATCTGGCCGGACTTCATCACCGCCTCCAGGTTGCCCTGGCCGAACGACATCATCTCTTCCGCGGTCTTCATTGCCTTCTCCATGTTTTCCTTGACCTTGACCTGCGAGGTCTCGAAGCCGCGCGTGGCCTTGGCCATGCCGTCCTTCACCGACGCCAGCGTCTGCTCGAAGCCCTTCGCCGTCGCCGCCGTGGCAGTGTCCTCGATCAGCCTGTTCTTCACGCTCATAACGGAACTCCTGTTGGGGTGGGGCGGGAAAGCCCCGTCAGCCGGTTTCGTGGCCGTCGGCCCGGATTCGGCGCCGACGCAGGCCCGAACGGCGGGCCTAAATCTTTGCTGCGGTGCAGCACGGCGGTGTTCTATCCGGGTGGAATAGCCGCCGTCAAGAGAAATTGTGCAGTGCACAAATGCGCCGGATAACGGCGTTTTGTTCGACGCTTCCCGGCGACAAGCCAAAGAACCATCGTTAACCCATTGCGTTTCTGCCTAATTTTTGAGGTTGTGACTGGACAGGCCACGATTGCTGCCGTTAAGGTCCGCGCGACTGCCGACAGAGGGGGGAGCCGCACGGGCATGGGACACGGACAGGATCATCCCGTCGCGGAGGGCGGTCAGGCGCGACACTATCGACATCTGACATCGCTTCGGGGTCTGGCCATCGCGTTCCTGCTGGCTGCGGCGGCGCTGGTCGCGCGGCCGGCGGCGGCTGTCGCGGCGTTCTATGCGCCGCGCATGGCGACGATCCTGATCGATGCCCGCACCGGCGCGGTGCTGGAGCAGCACAATGCGGACGCGCCCCGCTATCCCGCCAGCCTGACCAAGCTGATGACTCTCTATATGCTGTTCGAGGCGCTGCGCGACCACCGGGTCACGCTGGGCGAGCAGGTGCCGGTGACCTGGCATGCCGCGTCGATGGAGCCGGTGAAGCTGTACATCAAGCCGGGCATGCGCTTCACCGTGCAGCAGGCGATCCTGGGGATGGTCACGCTGTCGGCGAACGATGCGGCCTCGGCCATCGGGCAGATGCTGGGCGGCGGCAGCGAATGGCGCTTCGGCCAGATGATGACGCTGAAGGCCCATGCGCTTGGCATGTGGCACACGGCCTATCGCAACGCATCCGGCCTGCCGAACCCGGCGCAGGTCACCACCGCGCGGGACGTGGCCACCCTCGCCCGCCGGCTGATTTCAGATTTCCCCGGCGATTATCGCTACTTCAGCACGCCATACTTCAGATTCAACGGCCGGACGATCTACACCGACGACGTCCTGCTGAAATCCTATCCGGGCGTGGACGGGATGAAGACCGGCTATACCGATGCGGCCGGGCACAATCTCGTCACCAGCGCGCTTCGGGGCGGCGTGCGGCTGATCGGCGTGGTGCTGGACGCGCCCTCCAACCTCGCGCGCAACGAGACGATGGTGGCCCTGCTGAACCGCGGCTTTACCGAGGAAGGCGTGCTGCGTGGCGGCATGGTCGTCGCGCGCGCGGCACCGCT
>DATKQI010000213.1:0-5975 GCA_035532755.1 Acetobacteraceae bacterium | reverse complement strand
GTCCTCGCCTTCGCCGGCCCCGCCCGCATCTTCGAAAGCCAGGACGCGGCGGTGGAAGGCATTCTCGGCGGCAAGGTGGTGGCCGGCGATATCGTGCTGATCCGCTACGAAGGCCCGAAAGGCGGCCCGGGCATGCAGGAGATGCTGTACCCGACGAGCTATCTGAAATCCAAAGGCCTCGGCAAGGCCTGCGCCCTGGTCACCGACGGGCGCTTCTCCGGCGGCTCCTCCGGCCTGTCGATCGGGCACATTTCGCCGGAGGCGGCGGAAGGCGGGGCGATCGGGTTGGTGGAGGAAGGGGACCGGATCGAGATCGACATCCCGGCCCGCAAGCTCCACCTCGCGGTGAGCGAGGCCGAACTCGCCCGCCGCCGCGCGGCCATGGACGCGCGCGGGCCGCAGGCCTGGCGCCCGGCCGGACGGAACCGAACCGTCTCCGCCGCGTTGCAGGCCTATGCGGCGTTGACGACCAGTGCCTCCCGCGGGGCGGTCCGCGATGTCACGCAGGTCAAGCGGGGCTGATCTGCACCATTGAGGGCCGATTTACACGCCGGCGTGAGAGCATGAGGGTTGATCTTTCAGCGCGGATGCGCTTATGTTGCGTTGCAGCAAGCGGCCATGCCGCCCTGCTTTCTTGGACGTTTCCTCCCTAAACTTGGCGGCGCTTCGTGTGCCGCCATTTTTTTTGCTGAAATGCCCACTCTCTCCCGTCATGGGCGCAGGCCGGCATCCAGGGCCGCCGCCCGTGCGATCGAGCGCGTTTCCTCGATCCGCCTTCGCAGGAATGTCGCCTTCGCAGGAATGGCGGGAAGCGGGTATCAGCCCTGGTCGAGCTGCCGCGCGAGCCTGCGTGCCAGCAGCCAGCCGATCAGGCCGGAGATCGGCGCGCCGGGAATGACGAAGATGAAGCCGATGAAATACCCATCGACGATCATCCCCAGCCCGATGCCCAGCATCAGCCCGCCGATCAGCCCGCCCGAAACGCCGGAAGCGATGCCAAGCCAGAGAATATCGCCGCGCGTGATCATGGCGGTGCAGTAGGCGAGGGGGGTGGGGTTGGCAAGGGACGCCGTTTGACAACCCCCGCCCACCCCCCTAAACCCCCGCCCACTGCCGGGAACGTGGACGCGCCTTCGGGGCGTGCGCCCGCTTGCCATGGCTGGTTTCCAGCCCTGGCCGGCCTACCGGTGCAACACGGAAGAAGAAAAGGGCACCGCGTCAATGACCAAGCGCGCCGAGAGCAAGTACAAGATCAACCGCCGCCTGGGCGTGAACCTGTGGGGCCGGCCGAAATCGCCGCTGAACAAGCGCGAATACGGCCCCGGCCAGCACGGCCAGCGCCGCAAGAAGCCGTCGGACTTCGGCATCCAGCTGATGGCGAAGCAGAAGCTGAAGGGCTACTACGGCAACATCGGCGAAAAGCGCTTCCAGAAGTATTACGAGGAAGCCGTCCGCCGGAAGGGCGACACCAGCGAGAACCTGATCGAGCTGCTGGAGCGGCGGCTGGACGCGGTGATCTACCGCCTGAAATTCGCCATCACCCCCTTCGCCGCCCGCCAGTTCGTCAGCCACGGCCACCTGCTGGTGAACGGCAAGCGCGTGAACATCCCATCCTACATGGTGCAGGACGGGGACGTGATCGAGGTGCGCGAGAAATCGAAGCAGATCGCCGTGGTGCTGGACGCGACGCAGAGCGCCGAGCGCGACGTGCCGGAATATCTGGAAGTGGATCATCGCGCCATGAAGGGCCGCTTCCTGCGCGCGCCGAAGCTGACGGACGTGCCGTACCCGGTGCAGATGGAGCCCAACCTGGTGGTCGAGTTCTACTCGCGCTGATCGGGCGGCAGTATTTGACATGAGCGCCGGGCGGGCCATCCGCCCGGCGCTTTTCTTGTACCGGCTTCAGGATTTCTTCATCCGCGCCCGCCAGGATGGGCCGTGTGATGCAGACCGGGATGGATATGCTGGCCGCGGCCATGCGGCACCACCACGCCGGCGAAGCGGCGGAGGCGGAGCGTCTGTATCGGTTCGTGCTGGCGCAGGAACCAGACCAGCCGCAGGCGCTGCATCTTTGCGGCATGCTGATGCTGAAGCAGGGCGATGCGGAGGGTGCGGCGACTTTGCTGGCCCGCGCAGCCGAAGTCCGCCCCGGCGATCCCGCCCCGCTGGTGGCGCTGGGCAGCGCGCTGATGACGCTGGGCCGCAACCCAGCCGCCACGCGGGCCTTCCGCGCCGTGCTCGTCTTTGCGCCGGGCCATGCGGTGGCCCGTGTCGGGCTGGCTGCGTCGCTGCTGTCGGATGGCCAGCCGGCGGCAGCCCTGGCGGAGGCCGATGCCGTGCACGGCCACGCACCGGGCAGCGGCCTCGCGGAGGCGCAATTCATACGCGGCACCGCGCTGGCGCAACTCGGCCGCGCGAGCGAAGCGGAAGCGGCATTGCGCGCGGCCATCGCAGTCGACCCCGCCCATGCCAAGGCACATCTCAACCTCGGCAATGTACTGGTCGATCTCGACCGCCCGGCGGCGGCGGAGCGTCTGTATCGCGCCGCCATCCGGCTCGATCCCGCCCTTGCGGAGGCGCATGCAAGTCTCGGCCACGTGCTGAGCGGGCTGGACCGGACAGAGGAAGCGGTCTCCGCGTGCGCTGAAGCCATCCGCCTGCGGCCGGATTTCGCCCAGGCGCACTGGAACCAGGGCATCGCCCTCCTGCGCGCGGGCGATTTCACCCGCGGCTTCGAGAAATACGAATGGCGCAAGCGGCACGCCACCTTCGCCGCCGCTTTCGCCGATCCGCCCGGCCCGGCCTGGGAGGGCCAGCCGCTGGCCGGGCGCACCCTGCTGGTCCTGGCCGAGCAGGGGCTGGGCGACACCATCCAGTTCGCCCGCTACATCCCCGCCCTGGCCGCGCACGGTGCGCGGGTGGTGCTGGCCTGCGCCCGGCCGCTGCTGCGCTTGTTGCGCACCTTGCCCGGGATCGCCGAGGTGGTGGAGCACGGCGAAAGGCTGCCGCCGTACGACTTCCGGGTCGATCAGATGAGCCTGCCACGGCTGTTCGCCACCCAGCCGACTGATATTCCGCTTCCCGGCGGCTATCTCGTGCCCGATCCGGCCCTGGCGGCGGCGTGGCAGGCGGCAATGCCGGCAGCCGGCGCGGCGCGGCGCGTTGGGCTGGTCTGGGCGGGCAATCCGCTCCATTCCAACGATGCGCGCCGGTCCATCCCGCTGGGGCTTCTGGCGCCCGTGCTGGCGACGCCTGGTGTGCGGTTCGTCGGCCTGCAAGCGGGGCCGCGCGCGGCGGAGGCAGCCGGCCATCCGGCCCTGCACGATCTTTCGGGGAGGCTCGCGGATTTCGCCGACACGGCGGCGGCCATCGCCGCGCTCGATCTCGTGATCACGGTCGATACGTCCGTCGCACATCTCGCCGGCGCGCTGGGCGCCCCGGTATGGGTGCTGCTGCCCGCGGCGGCGGACTGGCGCTGGATGACGCGGCGCGAGGATTCGCCTTGGTATGCCTCGATGCGCCTGTTCCGGCAGCGGCGTGCGGGAGACTGGGGCGAGACGGTGGGGCGTGTCGCCGAAGCCTTGGCGGAGAACGAGCCAATGAACGGGCCACGGACGGCGGAATTGCAGATGATCAGCTGACGGCCGTCGTCAGATGCGTGGTCAGGTGGCCGATCATCACGCGGCGCCCGTCCTCGTCCCACGCGTAGTAGATCCGCAGGCACTCGCGCGGATCGTAGCTGGTGCCCTTCTTCAGGTGGCGGCCGGTGAAGAACTCGTCGCCTTCATAGCGGCAGATGTATTGCGGATCGTTGCGGTGATGATCGGGCGATGCGGCGATCGGGTCGTCATCCAGATACAACCGCCGCAGCCCGCCCTCATAGGCATCGCGGCCCTTGCCCTCCCGGCGCATGTCCACATAGGCGGTGGCGAGCAGCTCCAACGCATCGCAGACGAGGCCGATGTCCCGGAATGCCGAACCCGCCACCGCCCGCCGCGCCTTCGCGGACAGCACCAGCCGGTCGGGGAAGCAGCGCTCCGCCCATTCGCCCAGTTCCTGGTAGCTGTCGGGCCGCAGCGCCTGCTGCCGCTCGGCAAAGCCGGGCCCGTTGCGTCGTTCCAGGGCGGCGATGCGCTCCCGCAGCAGGAAGTTGTGGCGCTTCACCTCGTCCAGGTCCTCGCGCAACTGCTCCATCTCCGCGCGGATGCGCAGCACCTTCTCCTCCTCCTGCGTGGCCACTTCCAGCGCCGATTCCACCTGCTGCTCCAGGCTGCGGATCTTGGCTTCCAGCAGGGTGCGCCGGTCGGCAGGGCCGGTGGCGGCTTGCAGGCCCTGGTCTGCCGCGATCTGCGCGAGCCGGGCGCGCAGCTCCCGGAACGGCGGGAAATCGTGCCGCGCGTTCGGCTGCTCGATGCTGCTGCGGGCGATCAGGCGGCGCAGCCGGGCAAGGGATTCGGTGCGCGCCTCCGCGGTTTGCAGGTCCTTGCCCAGGATCAGGCGGTGCTGGCGCGGCGATTGCCTCGCCCGGTCGAGCCCGGGCAGATAGAGGCGGCAGCCGCCGTGGAAGACCGACCATTCCTTGCCCATCCGCTCCGTCAGCAGCCGGGCCGCGGCGAAGGAGACGACGAACACATGGCACAACCCGGCCATCGCCTGCGCGAGCGCATCGGCATCGAACGGTGGGCTGGGCTCGCCCAGATGCTCCAGGGTGGAGGCGACCACCACCGGCACGCGCCGCTCCTGCGCCTCGATCAGCGCCGCAAGATCGCTCACGTCCTCCGCACTCGCCACCGGAATCGCCGCCGGTTCCAGCGCATGGCCGGCGCTCGACAGGCCGATCGTGGCGGCGATGCGATGCACGAAGGCCGGCACCGCGGGGATGAAATCACCGGAATCCGCCGCATCGCCGGAGATCGGGGCGGTACAGGTGAGCCGCAGGGCGAAACGAGGCTCCTCGCCGCGATAGATCGCCACCTCCACACCCCAGGCCCGACCCGGAATGCTGCGATCCGGCTCGCCGAAACGGGCGGCCCAGACCCAGGGGGCGGGGCTTGTCACCACTTCCAGATCGGCATCCGGCCGCAGATCGAACGAGACGTGACGGGCAGCCTCGGGCGGCAACCGCGCATCGATCTTGCCGGCGAGCCAGTCGCGCACGGCCGCGCATGCCTGCGCGGCGGCCGCATCGCGGCGCGGCAGGGCGGCGCCGACCTGCAGCACCGGGACGGAAACCGTCTGCGCGGCGGCCAGACGCTGCGCCAGAGGTTGCAGTTGGTCGGCAAGGCTTGCAGCCATGATGTGTCGGTCCGATCCCGGGTCCGAAGCTGAAAAAATGATTAATAACCCGCACGGTCTTTCCGCGTGCGTTCGGACATTAAGATACACTTAATAGTCGTATGTCTGGAATGGTCCGTGCAACCGCTCCGGCAGCAGCGAGAGCAAATGGGCCGCCGCCAGCAATGCGGCCCGTTTCGGGGTGGGGCGGCGGCGGACCGCATCGCGCAGCCAGGGCAGGCCCGCCCGGGCGTCGCCCGCGCGGATCATCTCGCGGCCGATGATCCAGCGCACTTCGGCGTTCGCCTGCCGGCGGAGCATGGCCCGGTGAAGCGGGCTGAACCGCGCGCGCAGCTCGGGCAGGGCGAAAATCGCGGCGAGGCACGCCTGATGTGCGGCAAGGTCCGTCGCCAGGCGGCGATAGGCCCCGGCCGGATGGGCGCGGACGAACAGGACGGGGTTCGGGCCGGGGGCGGCCACGAACGGGCCGAGTGCGGCGATGCGGACCAGGAATTCCCAGTCCTCGCCGAAGCGCAGGGCCGTGTTGAACCCGCCGGCCAGTGTGCAGGCGCCGCGGCGGATCAGCAGATGGCCGCCATTGGCGAACAGGTTGCGGGTCAGCAGCCGCCGGAACAGGTCTCCGCCACGCGGCGGCGCGGCGCGGCGCGGCAGCGGCGGATCGCCGGGCACTGCGGTGGCGG
>DATKQI010000212.1:0-3482 GCA_035532755.1 Acetobacteraceae bacterium | reverse complement strand
CAGCCCGAAGCCCGATCCGGCGAACTGCGCCGTCACGTCCGAAATCCGCAGCGGGTTGCGCAGGTCCGGCTTGTCGGAGCCGTATTCCAGCAGCGCCGCATCATACGGGATGCGCTCGAACGGCGGCTTGCCCACCGCGCGCCCGGCCGCGAACTCCTCGAACACGCCGGCGATCACCGGCTCGATCGTGTTGAACACGTCTTCCTGCGTCACGAAGCTCATCTCGAAGTCGAGCTGGTAGAACTCCCCCGGCGAGCGGTCGGCGCGGGAGGCTTCGTCGCGGAAGCACGGCGCGATCTGGAAATACCGGTCGAACCCGGCCACCATCGCCAGCTGCTTGAACTGCTGCGGCGCCTGCGGCAGGGCGTAGAACTTGCCGGGGTGCAGCCGCGCCGGCACCAGGAAGTCCCGCGCGCCCTCGGGGGAGGATGCGGTCAGGATCGGCGTCTGGAACTCGGTGAAGCCCTGCGCGATCATCCGCTGGCGGATCGATGCGATCACGCCGGCGCGCAGCATGATGTTGCGGTGCACCTTCTCCCGCCGCAGATCGAGGAAGCGGTAGGTCAGCCGCAGATCGTCCGGGTACTGCGCATCCCCCGCCACCTGGATCGGCAGCACATCGGCGGCCGACTGCACGGCAAGCCCCGTCACCTGCAATTCGATCGCCCCGGTGGGCAGCTTCGGATTCGCGGTCGCGCCTTCGCGCACCACCACCTCTCCGGTCAGCGTCACCACGCTTTCGGGCCGCAGCCGCTCGGCCTCGGCGAAGCAGGGCGATCCGGCGGGGAAGACGCATTGCGTCAGCCCGTAATGGTCCCGCAGGTCGAGGAACAGCAGCCCGCCATGGTCGCGCTTGCTATGGACCCAGCCGGAAAGCCGCGCGGTCTGGCCGGCATCGGTGGCGCGCAGGGCGCCGCAGGTATGGGTGCGGTAGGCGTGCATCGGGGCGTCCTGCTCAACGGGCGCGCAAACAAACCCCACCCCACCTGCCTGTCAAGCACCCGGCCTTCCCGGCCCCCGGCTTTTCTGCAGGGTCCGGCCCGTGTAGGAAGGCCCATGCCCCGCACGAACCGGCCGGATTTCCCGCCCCCCGCCCTGATCGCCACCACCGATGCCCTGGCCCAGCTCTGCCAGCGGCTGGCCGGGGAGGCGTTCGTGACCGTCGATACCGAATTCATGCGCGAACGCACCTACTGGCCGGAGCTGTGCGTGGTGCAGCTGGCGGGCGAGCATGAGGTCGCGGTGGTGGATGCCCAGGCCGAAGGGCTCGATCTCGCCCCGCTCGGCGCGCTGCTGGCCGATCCGGCGGTGATGAAGGTGTTCCACGCGGCGCGGCAGGATATCGAGATCTTCCTGCTGAAGTTCGCCGCCGTGCCCACCCCGGTGTTCGATACCCAGATCGCCGCCATGGTGGCCGGCTTCGGGGACCAGGTAGGGTATGATGCGCTCGTCGCCTCCCTCACCGGCGGGCAGATCGACAAGGCGCACCGCTTCTCCGACTGGTCCATCCGCCCGCTCAGCCCCGCCCAGATCGCCTACGCCGCGGCGGACGTGACGCATCTGCGGCATGTGTACGAGCGCCTCACGGAGCGCCTCGCCCGCGAGGGCCGGCTCGAATGGGTGGGCGAGGAGATGGGCGCCCTGGCGGACCCCGCGACCTACCGCGCGGACCCGGAGACGATGTGGCAGCGGCTGCGCCCGCGCACCGGGAACCGCCGCCAGCTGGGCCTGCTGCGCGCGATCGCCGCGTGGCGGGAGCGGGAGGCCCAGCGCGTGAACATCCCGCGCCAGCGGTTGCTGAAGGATGAATCGCTGCTGGAGATCGCCGCCATCGCCCCCACCGCCGGAGAGGAGCTGGCCCGCGCGCGGGGCATCACCCGCGGCTTCGCCGAGGGCCGCACCGGCGCTTCGCTGCTGGCCGCCATCCAGGCGGCGAAGGCCGAGCCCGAATCCGCCCTGCCGGAAGTGCTGGGCAGCCGGGACGGCGCCCGCCCCTCGCCCGCGCTGGTCGCGCTGCTGAAGGTGCTGCTGGCGGCGAAATGCGAACAGCATCACGTCGCCCCGAAACTCCTCGCCTCGTCGGAAGACCTCGACCGGCTGGCGAGCGAGGACGCGCCGGACGTTCCCGCCCTGCACGGCTGGCGGCAGAGCGTGTTCGGGGCGGATGCGCAGGCGCTCAAGGCCGGGAAGATCGCCCTCGGCGTCGATGGCCGGAAGGTGAAACTGCTGCGCTCCGAGTAGCGCCTCGCCCGCGCTCTCAGATCCAGTGGCCGCGGATCCAGTAGCCCCGCGGCCCGTAATGGCCGGGCACCCAGCGCGCCGCCGCATAGGGCCGCGCCGGATAGACCACGCAGCCGCCCAGCGGTGCCGCCATGCCGACCAGCAGCAGCGCCAGGAACGCCCGGTGCAGGGCCATCCGCCGCCGGGTCTTCCGGGGCTGGATCGGCGATGCCGCGGGCAGGGAAGTGGTGCGAACGGCGTCGGTCATGGTGGTTCTCCCACTGATGATCGGTTCGGCCTAGAAGGATAATGGTGCGAAAATGTGGCGTTTTGCCAGCGGAATCCGGCACGGGATGCGTCCGCGCGATTGCCGGATTCAACAAAAAATGTTAATAAAAATGACATAACCCAGGAGTCCGCCTGCCGATGGTTGCCCCTTTTCCCGCCCCGGAACACCTCACGGGGCACCCGCATGGCGCAGGGCATGGCGCACCCCCGCGGCCATTGCGCCGTTCGAGCATGGCGCAGTGGCGCAATGGCGCAAAACCGCCTCGCATGGCGCGGGCATGGCGCAGGGCACCGCCCGCGGCAGTTGCCACTTGCGCCCACCGCGCGCGGCGCTTCTGATGCGCGCCGCAGAACCGAGGTGCGCGATGATCAAGTTCTATTTCCACCCCTCTCCCAACCCCGCGAAAGTGGCCCTGTTCCTGGAGGAATCGGGCCTGCCGTATGAGCTGGTGCCCGTCGATACCCGCAAGGGCGAGCAGTTCGCGCCCGCGTTCCTGGCGATCAACCCGAACGCGAAGACCCCCGCGATCACGGACGGGGACGCGACGGTGTTCGACAGCAACGCGATCCTGCTCTACCTCGCCGAGAAGACCGGGAAGTTCCTGCCCGGGAACACGCCCGCCGCCCGCGGCCAGATGCTGTCCTGGCTGATGTTCGTGGCGACCGGCATCGGCCCCTATTCCGGCCAGGCGGTGCATTTCAAGCACTTCGCGCCGGAACCGAAGGACTATGCCGTGAACCGCTACCGGCACGAGGCCGCCCGCCACTGGGGCGTCCTGGATGCGCAGCTGGCGAAGCACCGCTACATGCTGGGCGATGCCTACACGATCGTGGACATGGCGGTCTGGGGCTGGGCCCGCGCGCTGCCCTTCGTGCTGGGCGAGGAAGCCTGGGCCAGCCTGCCGAACGTGAAGCGCCTGTTCGACGAGATTTCCGCCCGCCCGGCCGCCCAGCGCGCCAACGCGCTGAAGGAC
>DATKQI010000211.1:0-7087 GCA_035532755.1 Acetobacteraceae bacterium | reverse complement strand
AGCGTGGCGGCGAACGGCACGGTGGGATCCAGCCAGTGCCGGTGCAGGCCGACATCGACCTCCTGCCGGTCCGGCCGGCGGTCCAGCCGCAGGAAGAACACATGCGCCGGCAGCGTGCCGGGCGCGGCTTCGGGTTCGCTCAGGTGGCGCAGCATCGCCTGCCAAGCGGCGAGCGGGTTCAGCGCCCGCCGGAGCAGCGAGCGGCCGACCGCCTCGATGCGATTGCGCGTGCCGGCGTCCATGTCCTCCGCCTCGTCATCGAGGCGGCCGAGCAGGCGCTCGCGCAACCGGGTCAGCGGTTCGGCGACGCGGCCCAGGGCGCGGTCCAGGCGCTGCGCCGCCGCTTCCAGGTCGAGATCGACCGGGAACAGGTCGCATTCCTGCGTGCCCCAGGCGCGGGATGGCTCGCTGCCCCGCAGGCGCGCGAGCAACTGGTGGCGCATCAGCCGCAGCAGCGCCTCGGTAGGATTGGGCCGGCCAGCGTCGATGCCGACGAGTTCCGGGCTTTGCTCGCCCAGCCGCGCGGACCAGCCGGGCGCGGGCAGCGCCTGGGCGGCCTGCAGTGCCGCATCCAGCGGGGCTTCCAGCTCCGGGCGGTCGACCACCAGTTCCTCGATGCGGCGGCGCAGGCCGCGGGCCCGCGAGCGGCCACCTTCCGCGCCGCGCAGCCAGCGGCGCAGCTCCGCGGTTTCCAGACCCGACAGCGTGGCAGCGAAGGCGCTGTCGGCGGCGTCGAACACGTGGTGGCCTTCGTCGAACACGTAGCGCGTGGGCACGGTGCTGTCGTCCAGCCCACCCCACGCCGCCTGGGTCATCACCAGCGCATGGTTCGCCACCACCAGTTCGGCGGTGCGCGCGCGGCGGATGGAGTGCTCGACGAAGCAGCGCCGCCAGTGTGGGCAGGCGGCGTGGATGCACTCCCCGCGGCGGTCCGCCAGCGCGGCGAGCAGCGGCGCGCCGTACAGTTCGGCCAGCCAGCCAGGCAGATCGCCGCCCTGAATGTCGCCGTCCTCCGTGGCCATGGCCCAGCGGGCGATCAGGCCGAGGGGGATCGTCTGCGTCTGAATGAACCCGCCGGTGGCACTGGCCACAGCGTCCTCCAGGTTCAGCAGACAGAGGTAGTTCTCGCGGCCCTTGCGGATCACCACCTTGGCGCGTCGTTGCACCGGGTCGGGATACAGGCGGCCCAGCTCGCCCTCGATCTGCCGCTGCAGGTGGCGGGTGAAGGTGCTGACCCAGACCGTGCCGCGGTTCTTCTCCGCCCAGACGCTGGCGGGGGCCAGGTAGCCGATGGTCTTGCCGGTGCCGGTGCCGGCCTCGGCCAGCACCAGGTGCGGCGCGCCCTGAACCAGGCGCGGGGCGAATGCGGCGGCGGCGGCCGAGGCGTAGTCTCCCTGGCCGGGGCGCTGTTCGGCATCCGGGCCGAGCAGGTCGGCGAGCCGCCGCCGCGCCTCGGCCGGCAGCACGGTGTGGGAGGAGGGCGGCGGCGGCGGCGCGCGCTCCTCCCACTCCGGCAGGCGCTTCCAGATGCGCAGCCCTTCCGTGGTACCGGCGGCGTGCGGCTGGCCGAGGGCGGCGGCGGCGAACGGCCCCCAGCCCCAGCCGGCCCGGCCCATGCGGGCCGCGAGCCCCGCGGCATCGCGGTTGGCCGGAAGGTCGCGTCCGGCGGCCAGATGGGCGAGCAGCGCCTCGGCTAGATCCGGCAGGATGGCGGCGGCGTTCTCCAGCCCGGGCTTCGGCACCGGCAGATCGAGCGCGAGGGCGAGGCCGCGCGGGGTGGGCGTGGCGGCGTGGGCGGGCCGGGCGAAGCAGAACAGCTCCAGCAGGTCGAATGCCGGCAGGGGGCGGATGCCGAGCCGCCGCCAGGTGGCCGGGCCGTGCACCAGCAGCGGCGGCGGCAGGCGGCGCAGCCTTGCGGCGGCTTCCTCGGCCGGCAGCAGGAGAACCTCGCCATCGGGCGTGACGATCGCCGCGCGGCCATGGCCGGCCACCACCGCCGGCGCATCTGGAAGAACGGGCGGCGCGGGGTGGCTCATCGCGCCAGTATAGGAGGGCGCTGATTGACCAAGCCACCCCCCCTGCCTAGCTTGCCGCGATGATCTCAATCCCCAAGCTCTGGCCGTTCGAGGAAGCGCAGAAACTGGCCGATCGGCTGGCCGCGAGCGGCAAGGCCGAGGCGCTGTTCGAGACCGGCTACGGCCCCTCCGGCCTGCCGCATATCGGCACCTTCGGGGAGGTGGCGCGGACAAGCTGGGTGCGGCACGCCTTCACGGTGATGACCGGCCTGCCCTCCCGCCTGATCGCCTTCAGCGACGACATGGACGGGCTGCGCAAGGTGCCGGACAACGTGCCGAACCGGGAGATGCTGGCCGGCTACCTGGGCCAGCCGCTGACCCGCGTGCCGGACCCGTTCGGCACGCATGAGAGCTTCGGGGCGCACAACAACGCGCGGCTGTGCGCCTTCCTCGATTCCTTCGGATTCGAATACGAATTCGCCTCCGCCACGACATATTACAGAAATGGGCGGTTCGACGCCGCCTTGTTATATGTCCTGGAGCGGCACGACGCGATCCTGGACGTGGTGCTGCCCACGCTGGGGCCGGACCGGCGCGCGACCTATTCCCCCATCCTGCCGATCCACCCGAGGACCGGCCGGGTGATGCAGGTGAAGATCGAGCGGCGGGACGTGGACGCCGGCACGGTGGCCTGGCGGGACCCGGAGGACGGCGCCTGGTACGAGACGGAAGTGACCGGCGGGCAGTGCAAGATGCAGTGGAAGGCCGACTGGGCGCTGCGCTGGCACGCGCTCGGCGTGGATTACGAGATGTCCGGCAAGGACCTGATCGACAGCGTGAAGCTGTCCGGGAAGATCTGCCGCATCCTGGGCAGCACGCCGCCCACCGGCTTCACCTACGAACTGTTCCTGGACGAGCACGGGCAGAAGATCAGCAAATCGAAGGGCAACGGGTTGTCGGTGGAGGACTGGCTGCGCTACGCGCCGGCCGAATCGCTTTCCCAGTTCATGTTCACCGCCCCGCAGCGGGCGAAGCGGCTGTTTTTCGACGTGATCCCGCGCGCGGTGGACGAGTATCTGGCCAATGTCGCCCGCTACCCCGCCCAGCCGGAGGCGGAGCGGCCGGCGAACCCGGTGTGGCATATCCACGGCGGCGCCCCGCCGGCGGACGCGGCGAGCCCGGTGGGGTTCGCCATGCTGCTCAACCTCGCGAGCGTGGTGAACGCGGACACACCCGAGATCGTCTGGGGGTTCCTGCGCCGTTACGCGCCCGGTACCACGCCGCAGAACGCGCCGTTCCTGGCCCGGCTCGTCGATCATGCAGTGGCCTATTTCCAGGATTTCGTTCGCCCGGCGAAGCGCTTCCGCCCCGCCGACCCGGCCGAACGGGCGGCGCTGGCCGATCTGGCGGCCGAACTCGGCAGGCTGCCGGCCGGGGCCGATGCCGAGACGATCCAGGCGGCGGTGTACGAAGTGGGCAAGCGCCACGGCTTCACGGAACTTCGCGCCTGGTTCGGATGTTTATACCAGGTGCTGCTGGGGCAGGCGGAAGGGCCGCGCTTCGGCGGCTTCGTGGCGCTGTATGGAATCCCCGAAACCATCGGATTGATCGAGATCGCGCTGGCACGACCGGCGGATGCGGCATGAACAGATCATCGGTGGCGCAATCATCGCAAATGGTCATGATTTCGCCCCGATCCTGCCGCTTGTTTTACGGAATAGACGTGGAATATCAGCAGACGGCTTCAGAGGAGTTTTGGACGTGAAACGTAAATTGATGTTGGCGGTGGTTTTCAGCGGTCTTGCGGTGGGCCTCGCCGGCTGCGGCGGTGACCCGGTGACGCGGGCCTTGACTGGCGGCGCGCTGGGCGCCGGCGCGGGCGCCGGCATTGCGGCGGTGACCCATGGCAATATCGGCACGGGCGCGCTGATCGGCGGCGGCATCGGCGCGGTCGGCGGCGCGGTGACCTCTCCGTAAGGTTCTTCGCCACCCCCCTTATCCTGGGTTGATTCCGGGTGCATGAATCCGGCCGTTCCGCGCAGGGCGGTCATGCACCCGTTCGGCCTGTTTGCATCTGCCGCTGATCGCGGCCCCGTGCCAGCATCGGCGGAATGAAATACCCACCCTGGCTGCCCATTCTGCTCGGCTTCCTCACAGCCGTCGGGCCGGTCTCCATCGACATGTATCTGCCGGCGTTCCCGGTCATTGCCGTCGCACTCGGCAATGTGCCGGGGGCGGCGCAGATCACGCTGGCCGCGTTCTTCATCGGGCTCGCCGCCGGGCAGATGACGCAGGGACCGCTGTCCGACAGGCTGGGCCGGCGGGTGCCGCTGATCGGCGGGATGATCCTGTACACCCTCGCCTCGATCGGCTGCGCGCTGGCGCCGGGGCTGCTCAGCTTCTCGCTGCTGCGGGCGCTGGCGGCGTTCGGCGGATCGGCCGGGATGGTGGTGCCGCGCGCGATCGTGCGCGACCTCGCCGACGGGCACGCGGCCGCGAAGCTGCTTTCGCAGCTGATGCTGGTGATGGGGGCGGCCCCGATCCTGGCCCCCACTCTGGGCGGGCTGATCCTGGGCGTGGCGGGCTGGCACGCGATCTTCTGGGTGGCCGCACTGTATGGCGTGGCCTGCACCGTGCTGGTGTGGGCGCTGCTGCCGGATACGCTGCCGGTGCAGCGGCGGGTGCGCATCGGCCTGGGCGGCATCCTCAGCCGCTATGCCCAGATCGGCACGGAGCGCAGCTTCATCACCCATGCGGCGACCTGCGTGTTCGGGACGGCGGCGATGTTCTGCTACATCTCCGGCGCCGCCCCGGTGTTCATCGAGCGCTACCATGTCTCCCCGGTGGTGTTCGGCATGCTGTTCGGGGTGAACGCATCCGCCTACATCGTCGCCTCCCAGATCAACGCGCGGCTGCTGCCCCGCTTCGGCGCGGGGCGGGTGCTGTCGGCCGCGGTGCGCGTGCTGGTGGCGGCAACGCTGGTGCTGACGGTGAACGCGGCCTCCGGCTGGGGCGGCGTGGTCGGGCTGATGCTGCCGCTGACCGCGAGCCTGGGCAGCCTCGGGTTCGTGCTGCCCACCGCCACGGTGGGCGCGCTGTCCCGCCATTCCGCCCATGCGGGCAGCGCGTCCGCGCTGATGGGCACGATGCAGTTCACCTTGGGTGCGATCATGGGCAGCCTGGTGGGCGTGGCGAGCGACGGGACCGCGCGGCCGATGGCCATTCTCATGCTCGTCTGCGCCCTGGGGGCGGCGGCGGCGGATCTGTGTCGGCCGCGTGAGCCCGGCGGCATGGTGCGGGTGCCGGCGTGAGCTTCTGACGCGCCGGCCACGGCAGGCTGATCCGGCCCGCCGATTTGATTCGGCGACCCGGTTCGATCGTATAGTGATCCTGTCCACGCTGGAGGAGTACGCCCGTGCCCCCGATCATCGGCATTCCCGCCTGCACCAAGCTGATCAACGGCCAGTTGCAGCACGCGACGCCCGCGCGGTACGGCGCGGCGCTGATCGGCGCCGCCGGGGCGGTGCCGGTGCTGATCCCGCCCACCGGGGAGGACCAGCTTGCCGTGCTCGACCGGCTGGACGGGCTGCTGCTGTCCGGCAGCCCGAGCAATGTGGAACCCTGGATCTACGGCGGCGGCGCCTCCGCCACGCCCGAGGATCACGATCCGGCGCGCGATGCCACCACGCTGCCGCTGATCCGCGCGGCCCTCGACCGGGGCATGCCGCTGTTCGCGATCTGCCGCGGCATCCAGGAGCTGAACGTGGCGCTCGGCGGCACGCTGCACCAGACGGTGCACAGCATGGCCGGGCGGATCGACCATCGCGGCGGGCCGGGCACGGTGATCGAGCGCTACCGGCCGAAGCACATGGTGGCGCTGACCGGCAGCCTCGCCCGCATCGTCGGGGCGGGGGAGATCATGGTGAACTCCCTCCATGGCCAGGCGATCGACCGGCTTGCCCCGAGCATGGTGGTGGAGGCGACCGCGCCGGACGGTACCATCGAGGGGGTGCGCGTGACCACCGCACGAGGGTTCGCGCTGGGCGTGCAGTGGCACCCCGAATGGGATTTTGCTGCCTTCCCCGACCGGACCGCGCTGTTCGCCGCCTTCGGGCAGGCCTGCCGGGAGCGGGCCGAGGGCCTGCGGCACGTGGCCTGAGGCGATGGACCTCCAGCTTGCCGGGCGGCGTGCGCTGATCACCGGCGGATCGAAGGGCATCGGCCGGGCGGTGGCGGAGATGCTGGCCGAGGAAGGCTGCCACCTCGCGCTGGTGGCGCGCGATGCGACGACATTGGCGCAGACGGCCACCGACATCCGCGCCCGATGGCAGGTGGATGTGCGGATGATCTCCGCCGATCTTTCGCGCGAGGCGGAGGCGAAGCGCGTGGCCGCCGCCGCCGGGGATATCGACATCCTGGTGAACAACGCCGGCGCCATCCCGCCCGGCGGGCTGCTGGCGGTGGACGACAATGCCTGGCGCCATGCGTGGGACCTGAAGGTGTTCGGCTTCATTGGGCTGACCCGCGCGGTCTATCCCGCGATGGCCGCCCGGAGGGCCGGGGTGATCGTGAACGTGGTCGGCGCGGCGGGCGAGAAGCTCGATCCGGCCTATCTCGCCGGATCGTCCGGCAACGCCGCGCTGATCGCCTTCACCCGCGCGCTGGGGCGGGCAAGCCCGGCGGACGGCATCCGCGTGGTGGGGATCAACCCGGGGCCCACCGCGACGGCGCGGATGGAGATGCTGATGCGGGCGCGGGCCGAACGCAGCCTGGGCGATGCCGACCGCTGGCCGGAGCTGTGCCAGGCCATGCCCTTCGGCCGCCCCGGCATGCCGGCCGAGATCGCCGCCGCCGTGGCGTTCCTGGCCAGCCCGCGATCGGCCTATACGTCCGGGACGATGCTGACGATCGATGGCGGGGCGGCGGGACATTAGAGTGATTTCAACTGGTTTGTCTGTATCCGCAGTTTGTTATGTAGTTTCTGCACTCGCTTGGTTTGAATCGATCGAGCGTTGATCCGATGGTTTTCCAAAGGGCCTCGCGTGATCTTGGCTCGGCCTTTCTCAGCAGCG
>DATKQI010000210.1:0-6560 GCA_035532755.1 Acetobacteraceae bacterium | reverse complement strand
ATCGACAGGTGGCGATCGGTCGAGCAAGCCAGACGGTCAACGCGCCACCTTTTCCGGACCTGGAGATTCCCCTCGCGACGGTTTGGGGCTGGGACGAGGAGTGAGCCATGCCTGACATTCTGGTCATCGGCGCCGGCATCGTCGGCGCGGCAAGCGCGCTCGAACTGCTGCGTGACGGGCATCGCGTCACCATCCTCGATCCCGGGGCGCCGGGTGGGGTGCAGGCGGCGAGTTTCGGCAACGGTGCGTGGATATCCACCGCATCCGTGCTGCCGGTCACCGCGCCGGGGGTGTGGCGGAAGGTGCCGGGGTGGCTGCGCGATCCGCTGGGGCCGCTCACCATCCGCTGGCGCTACCTGCCGCGGCTGCTGCCGTGGCTCATTCGTTTCCTGCGTGCCGGATCATCCTGGGCGAAGGTGGAAGCCATTGCGCAATCCCTCCGCCCGCTGGTCGCGGACGCGCCCGAGCGGCACCTCCGTCTTGCGCAGGAGGCCGGCGTGGCCGATCTCATCCAGCGTACCGGCCTGCTCTACATCTTCCCCACCCGCGCGGATTTCGAGGCGGAGGCGAACGGCTGGCGAATCCGCGCCGCCACGGGCGTACGCTGGATCGAGCTGACGGAGGATGAGCTGCGCCAGCGCGAACCCGCGCTCGATCGCCGTTACACCTTCGCCGTGCTGGTCGAGGATGGCGCCCACTGCACCGACCCGGGCGCCTATGTGGCTGCCCTGGCCACGCGCGCGGTGGCTTTCGGGGCGGTGCTGCGCCATGAACAGGCCGTCGGCTTCCGTATCGAGGGCGGGCGGCTGCGCGCGGTGACGACCGATCGGGGTGAAATCGCCTGCGACGCGGCGGTGATTGCCGCCGGCGCCCGGGCCCGCGCGCTCGCCGCCGCCGCAGGCGATGCGGTGCCGCTGGAAACCGAGCGCGGCTATCACGTGACGATCGCTTCCCCGGAATCCGGCCCGCGCCATCCGGTGATGCCGAGCGACGGGCACATGGTGGAAACGCCGCTGCGGGGCGGGTTGCGCGTGGCCGGGCAGGTGGAGTTTGCCGGGCTGGACGCCCCGCCCGACTGGCGGCGCGCGGAGACGCTGAAACGCCACGCCCTGCGCAGCTTCCCCGGCCTGCCGCGGGACCTTCCGCCGGACAGGGTCAGCATGTGGATGGGCCGCCGACCGTCCATCCCCGACGGTCTGCCGTGCATCGGCCCGGCCACGGCCACCGCGGATATCCTGCACGCCTATGGCCACGGCCATATCGGCCTGTCCGCCGGGGCGATGACGGGAAGGCTGGTCGCCGACCTGATCGGCGGCAGTACGCCGGTGATCGACCCTGCGCCCTATCGCCCGCAGCGCTTCAGGCGTGGGGGATAGCTGAAATCAGTCGAACACGCGCTGGCTTGCCTCGGCATGCAGGGCAGGCGGCAGATGGTCCAGGAAGGCCGGAACCGCGCCGGTGGCAGGCGGCGGCGGCTGGCGCCGCGCTTCCGTGGGGCTCTGGCGGAAGATGCGCCGGTACTCGCGGGAGAAATGCGCGCAATCGGCGAACCCGGCCTCCAGCGCGATTGTGGTCACCGAGCGGTCGCTGTGGCGGAGCAGCCAGTCGGCATAGCGCAGTCGCAGACCGCGATACCACGCACCCGGCCGCATGCCGGTCGCGCTGTGGAACAGCCGTTCGAGCTGCCGGGTGCTGACCGCAAGGCGCGTGGCGATCGCCTCGATCGACAGCGGCGCGCAGAGGTTCTGCTCCATTGCCAGCATCGCCCGGCGCACCTGCGGGTTCAGCACCGCAGCATCCTGCCCCTGGGCGAGCGGTGGTTGCGGCTGGATGGATTCCGCCCCGCGCGGCGCATCGATCTGCATGATGTGCATGGTCTTCTGCGCCGAGGCGCGGCCGAGATGCCGGCCGATCAGCACGCCCGCCAGATCGGCCACGCCGGCCCCCCCGCTGCAGGTGATGCGGTCGCCGTCGATCACGAACAGACGGTCGGCCACCGGCTCGATCGCCGGGAACTCCTCGATGAAGTCGCGATAATGGAACCAGCTCACGCAGCAGCGCCGCCCGTCCATCAGCCCCGCCCGGCACAAGGCGAAGCTGCCGGTGCACACACCGATGAGGGTGACGCCGGCGGTGGCCGCGCGCTTCAGATAGCCAACCTGCTCGGCTTCCAGCTGCGGCCCGGCATGCAGCAGCCCGCCGACCACCACGAGATAGTCGAACGCCAGCGGGTCCTCGAACGGCTCCAGCTCTCCCACACGCACCCGGCAGCTCGATCGGGCGGTCTGGTGCGGTGCGCCCATCACGCGCCAGCGGCAGCGGATCGGGCGGCTGCCGTCGCCGTCATCGGCCGCGAGGCGCAGCGCATCCACGAAGGTTGCGAAGGCCGTGAGCGTAAAGTTCCGTGTCAGGATGAAACCCACGGACAGCGCTGGGCGCGCGGGTGGGCCGGGCGCGCGTGGGAGTGGCGCGGTCATGCGTGAACCCTCTGCCCGGCCTTGTCGGTGCGCGGCGGGATGCCGAACTGCGCGCGATAAGCCCGGCTGAAATGCGTGGGCGAGGCGAAGCCGCAAGAGAGTGCGATCTGCGTGACCGGCAGCCGGGTCTGCGACAGCAGCCGCTGCGCGGCGCGCAGGCGCAGCCCGCGATAATAGTGCGCCGGCGCGCAATGCAGCTCCGTCTGGAACAGCCGTTCCAGCCCGCGCCGCGTGGCGCCCACGCGCACCGCGATCTCGGGGATGGCGAGCGGCGCCTCCAGATGGGTCTGCATCAGCCCGATCGCGTCGAGCAGCTCGCTGTGCGCGGCGCGCGGTCGGGGTTCGTCGGCGTGGTGCTGCAGAACGGACCCGGCGCGGATCGTCTCGTGCAGGAACTGCTCCGCAATCTCGATCGCAAGCCGCCGCCCGTGGCGCTGGCCGATCCGGTGCAGCATCAGGTCGAGTGCGGCGGTGCCCCCGGCGCAGGTGAAGCGGTCGCGGTCGATCGTGAACAGTTCGCCGGTCGCGGTCAGCTTCGGGAAGGCTTCGGCAAAGCTCGGCAGGTTTTCCCAGTGCACGGTGCAGCGATAGCCGGAGAGCAGCCCGGCGCGGGCCAGGATGTGGCTGGCAGTGCAGACCGAGCCGATCTCCAGCCCCCGTGCCGCACGTTGGCGCAGCCAGGCGAAGCTCGCCGGATCGTCATAGGCATGGCCGTCGATCCCGCCGCACAGGATGAGGGTGGAAAGGGCGGGGGCATCGGCCAGCGCGTGATCGACCGCCATCAACTGCCCGCCGCTCGATCGCACCGGCCCGCCATCGCGCGAGAGCAGCACCGGCCGGTACAACGTGGCACCGGAGAGCCGGTTCGCCACCCTCAGTGGTTCCACCGCCGCGCTGAACGCCATCAGCGTGAAATCGGGCACCAGCAGGAAGCCGATCGCCTCCGGGGTGGCGGGCTCTGGTTTGTTCGCCGGTGCGGAATGATCGGGCATCGCTGCTGATCCCGGAATCTCCTGTCCGGAATGTAGGCGCCGGCCGGCGCGGATGCCACTATCCACCTTCACCGCT
This sequence comes from Acetobacteraceae bacterium, assembly GCA_035532755.1. GTDB lineage: Bacteria > Pseudomonadota > Alphaproteobacteria > Acetobacterales > Acetobacteraceae > DATKQI01. The sequence goes on along the minus strand of DATKQI010000210.1, from coordinate 3,015 downwards.
GCCGGCTCTCCCAGTCCGGCGCCACATAGATGGGCGCGTTGGAGGGCGCGAGCGGCGTCCGCCCCAGGATGTGGTCGGCCGCCTTCTCGCCGATCATGATGGTCGGCGCGTTGAGGTTGCCGGTGGTGACCGAGGGCATGATCGAGGAATCGACCACCCGCAGCCCATCGACCCCGATCACCCGCGCCTGCCCATCCACCACCGCCATCGGGTCGTCCGCCCGGCCCATCTTGCAGGTGCAGGAGGGATGATAGGCGCTTTCCACCTTTCGGCGGATGAACGCATCGATCGCCTCATCGGTGGTCACGTCCGCGCCGGGGGCGATCTCCCGGCCGCGATAGGGGGCGAAGGCGGGCTGGGCGAAGATCTCGCGCGTGAGCCGCACGCAGGCGCGCATCTCCGTCCAGTCGTCCGGGTGGCTCATGTAGTTGAAGCGGATCTGCGGCTTCTCCATCGGGTCCGCCGATCGCAGGCGCACGAAGCCGCGGCTTTTCGAGCGCATGGGGCCGACATGCGCCTGGAACCCATGCTCGGTGGCAAGCGAGTTGCCGTCGTAGGACACGGCGAGTGGCAGGAAATGGTACTGGATATCGGGGTATTTCACCCCCGCGCGGCTGCGGATGAAGCCGCAGCTCTCGAAATGGTTGGTCGCGCCAAGGCCCTTGCGGAACAGCAGCCAGCGCAGCCCGATCAGCGCCTTCGCCACCGGGTTCTGGGCCGCGAACAGCGTGATCGGCTGCGTGCAGGCCATCTGGAAGTAGAACTCCAGATGGTCCTGCAGATTCTCCCCCACGCCCGGCCGGTTCTGCACCACCGCGATGCCCTGGCGGCGCAGCTCCGCCTCCGGCCCCACGCCGGAGAGCATCAGCAGTTGCGGCGAATTGATCGGGCCGCCCGCCAGGATCACCTCCCGTCGGGCTCGCGCCTCGCGTTCCTGCCCGCCTTGGCGATACCGCACGCCCGCCGCGCGCCGCCCCTCGAAGATCACGCGGGTGGCGAGCGCGTGGGATTTCACCGACAGATTCGCCCGCTTCAACGCCGGCTTCAGATAGGCGTTCGCCGCACTCCAGCGGGTGCCGTTGCGGACGGTCATGTCCATCCGCCCGAAGCCCTCCTGCTGGAAGCCGTTGATGTCCTCGGTGGGCGGATAGCCCGCCTGCCGTGCGGCCTCGATCCAGGCGCGATAGAGCGGGTTGGACAGGGGGCCGTAGCTGGTGTGCAGCGGCCCGTCGCCGCCACGATAGGCATCGCCGCCCTCGGCGCGGGTTTCGGCACGCCTGAAATAGGGCAGCACGTGGCGATAGCCCCAGCCTTCCGCGCCCTCCTCCTCCCAGCGATCGAAATCGAGGGGGTTGCCGCGCACATACACAAGGCCGTTGATGGACGAAGATCCGCCGATCACCTTGCCGCGCGGGCAATGCATCCGCCGCCCGTCCAGATGCGGTTCCGGCTCGGTCTCGTAGAACCAGTTGTAGCGTTTCATGTTCATCGGGATGGACAGCGCGCTCGGCATCTGGATGAACACCGAACGGTCCGATCCGCCGGTTTCCAGCACGAGCACACTCGTCTTCCCGTCTTCCGAAAGCCGGGACGCCAGCACGCAGCCGGCCGACCCGGCGCCGACGATCACATAGTCGAATGCGTCCTCTGCCATGTCTGCGTTCAGTATGGCGCGTCGATGTCGGTCAGCGCGACATAGACGCTCTTGAGCTGCGTATAGTGCTCGATCGCCGCGCGCCCGTTCTCCCGCCCCAGGCCGGAGAGCTTCACGCCGCCGAACGGCAGCTCGATCGGCGTGATGTTGTAGTGGTTGATCCAGCAGGTGCCCGCCTCCAGCCGCGCGATCGCGCGGTGCCCGCGCGCGAGGTCGCGGGTGAACACGCCGGCGGCGAGGCCGAACGGGGTGGCGTTGGCGCGCGCGATCACCTCGTCCTCGGTATCGAAGCCCAGCACCGTCATCACCGGGCCGAAGATCTCCTCGCGCACGATCGCGAGGTCGTCCGACGACGCCTCGAAGATCGTCGGCTGCACGAAGCAGCCGCGCGCAAGGGCGCCATCCGTCACGCGCTCCCCGCCGATCACGAGCCGCGCGCCCTCCGCCCGTCCCTTCGCGATATAGCCCAGCACCTTCTCCATGTGCGCTTCGCTGATCAGCGCGCCGATCTGCGTGACCGGATCGAGCGGGTCGCCGATCACGAGCCGCGCCACCCGCGCGACCAACCGCTCCAGGAACGCCGCCTTCACGGACCGGTGCACGAACACCCGCGTGCCGTTCGAACACACCTCCCCGGCGGAGTAGAAATTGGCGAGCAGCGCGCCGGACACCGCATTGTCCAGATCCGCATCCTCGAACACGATCAGCGGCGATTTCCCGCCCAGCTCCAGCGTCACGTATTTCAGCGTGGCGGCCGCATCCGCCATCACCTTCATCCCGGTGCCCACCTCGCCGGTGATGGATACCTTGCGGATGTCCGGATGCCGCGTCAGCAGCCGGCCCGTTTCGGCGAAGCCCTGCACCACGTTGAACACGCCGTCCGGCACGCCCGCCTCGGCCATGATCTCGGCGAGCTTCACGGCGGTGAGCGGGGTGAGTTCCGCCGGCTTGAAGATCATCGCATTGCCGCAGGCGAGCGCGGGCGCGGCCTTCCAGCAGGCGATCTGCAACGGGTAGTTCCATGCCCCGATGCCGGCGACGATGCCGAGCGGCTCGCGCCGCGTGTAGCCGAACGCGCCGGGGCCGAGATCGACATGCTCGCCGGCGAGCCCGCCGGCGAGGCCGGCGAAATAGCTGATGCAGTCCGCGCCGGATGCCACATCGACGACGGATGTCTCCTGGATCGGCTTGCCGGTATCGAGCGTCTCGATCCGCGCGAGCTCATCGTTGCGCGCGCGCAGGATGTCCGCCACACGGTTGAGGATGCGGCCGCGCGCGGAGCCTGTCATCGCCGCCCACACGCGCTGGCCGGCGCGGGCGGCGGCCACCGCCCGGTCCACCTCCGCCGCTCCGGCAATCTC
>DATKQI010000209.1:0-8184 GCA_035532755.1 Acetobacteraceae bacterium | reverse complement strand
GCTAGTGTCCTGACTCTCTATTGCCCACCAATAACCATCTGGGCCAAGTACGCACGGCTGGGCGCGGTGCATGGCTAGTAATGCTGGCCAAGACCGCCACGCGGCCCACCACGATGCGGTTTGCCCATTGGTGGAACTGGTCGGTATTTGCGAACCAGGACACTAGCGTTCCAGACCACCAGGGATCGCGCCCGAAGCGCGGATGCGACGAGCAGAAGTAAGCCCACCAGCGTGCCAAGGAACACCGCGCGCGGCTTCCGAATGGGGCTTGTCATTGCGTCAGGAACTGGCACAGACATGGTGCGGTGTGCTCGCGCCGCCGGGCGATCCCCGCAGTCGGTTGCCACGCCGTATGCCGAGCAGCAGGCGGTTCTCGGTGCGCCGCCCAAGTGTCCGCGCGATCCACCGGAGGGGGCCCTTTCCCCCACCGGAACACACCGCCGAACAACGCCCCGAAGTTGCTGTCCTGCGCGGTGTCACACGGTTCCCTCACCTGGACGACCTCCCCGAAAAGGTCGAAGGTCCGCGCCGCAGATAAGGCGAACCGAGACCCCATCACGCGATCGGCCACAGGATGCGCATGCCCTCGACACACTCGTCCCGATCGTCCGCCAAGGTTCCCGAGACGCCGCAGGACGCGCGCACGTGACCCGGTCGAGATATTTGGGAGGGATGAGAACAGAACTCCGCTTGCGCCTGGCCCGGACGATTTTACGGCTGCAAGCGCCTCGCGGCACCGAGCCGCCCGGGGCTCCAGAGGCAGGCCGCGCGTCAGAAACAAGTCACACGCCAGAAGAAAATCACGCCACGGAGCCCAGTTACGCCCCCGAAGCGGCCGATCTGATCACGCAGTTCCACGCACGCGGCGTGCTCACCGTCGCAACGCCGGAGGAACGGGCCGATCGGCTGCAGCCTATGGTCCAATGGGTGGCGGGGCAGGACGCCAGCAGATTGAAGGCCATGAGCAGTATGCTTCGCGATGCCATTGCCGTCACCGCGGCGCCGGCCATGCCCGATGTGCCCCTGCTCGACGCGCTGTGTACGCTTTTCTACGCCGCCTGCACGGCGCGCGTGAGGCTGGGCGCCGCCGTGGGGGATGCCGGCGCGGTTTCGGTCGCGCTATGCCGTATCCTGGAGCTGGGGCCGTCGGAGGTGCCGAGCGAGGGGGCATTCCGCGACGCCTACCGGCTAGCGCTAGACTGGTACTATGCCGACTTCAATCGACCAGCGCAGCATCTGATCGAGCCGCTGACGAGCGCCATCCGACGCTGGAGTGGGTCGACCCGGCATACGCTGGATGTGCTGTGCGACCTGGGCGATTTCCATTTTTTCGCCAGCTTCTGGTTCGAGCCGTCCGCCAGCCGACAGTGCCCTCTGGCGATACCGGCTATGAGGGCGCTCGACGAAGCGATGGCGCGCAGCCTGCCGGATCCGGACATTCGCGGGGAGCGACGTCTGCCGGCCCCGTTGCCGCCAGGCAGCGAACCGGTGCATGTCGGCTTCCTGGCGATGGGGGCGGACCCTGCCGATACCCTGACCGTCGCTCTGCGGCACGTGGCGCCGGCCCTGCTGACACGGCCCGGCCGCTTCCGTCTGACGGTCTACGCCTGGTGCAATGTCGCACCGGACTTCGTGGAATGGCTGCGCAGCCTCGGCGCCACTTGCCACGTGATCGTCGCGCCGACCCCGACCAAGCAGATCGAAGCGATCGAGGAGATTGCATCGCGGGATCCCCCGGCGGTGCTCATCTCGGACATCAACATGAGCCTGCCGACTGCCATCTTCGCCCGGCGCCTGGCACCGGTCCAGGTATTCTTGCAGGGTGGCATGCCGGCGTGGTCGGTATCCAATCTGGACGCAGTCTTCAGCAGTTTCGGTTTCGATCCCGAAGCTGCCGGCTGGGGGAACGCCCGCGTTCTGGGTTTCGCGACGCCTTGGGACCTGAACTTGCTTAACCCGCCGGAACGGCCTGAGGAGCTTGCCGCCGAACGGCTGGAATTGCCCCAGGGGCTGCGACTGATCGGCAATTACGGCCGCCTCGTGAAGGTCACGCAGCCCTTCCTCCGGGCCGTCGAACGCATGTTGCAAGCCTGCCCGGACGTTGCCTTTGTCACCGGCGGCGCCGGCGACGGCACAGCGATCCGGGCCTTCATCGCCGACAGTCCTGTGAAGGAGCGGATGCGCCTGGTGGAACGTTACGTGCCAGGCCATTCATGGGGACGGTTGCTCGACGTCTATCTCGATACATGGCCGCTGACCGGCGGGGAAAGCGTCCGGGAGACGATGGCCAAGGGCTGCGCGGTCGTGGCGATTCACAGCGATGACATGCCGGCGCTCGATCAGCAGCGCGACCGGGCGCTGCTCGCACAGGACTGGGATGGCTTCGTCGACCTGGCGGTCCGCCTGCTGCACGATCCTGCGGCGCTTGCAATTGCCAGGCAGCGGGCCGCCGCCTTCGCTGCACGCTGGGCGGATCCCGCCCCGTTCTCGGCTTACCTCGACGCCGCGATCGAGCAATTGCTGGAGGATGCCCGGTACCGCGCGGCACACGGCAGCACCCCCGATCAGCGCCCCCTGCCGGAGCTAGGCTGGCCTCCTGCGGGACTGTCGTAGGGGCGCAAACCTCGACCCGGCAGGCATGCCGCCCCCCGGGTCAGCCGATCTCCCCCTGAAGGGCGAGCCTATCGACAGTCCGTCGCAACCCGTCGCGCCAAGGCGGCAGGGTAACCCCGAACACGTCGGCGAGCCGGGTGCAGTCCAGTCGCGAGTCCGCGGGGCGCCGGGTCGGTGTCGGCCATTCGTCGGTGCGGATCGGCACGACGTCTGGGGCAGAGACGCCGTGACGCGCAGCTTCCTCGAACAGGGCGAGCGCCAGCCCATGCCAAGTGGTCGAGCCGGTCCCGGCGGCATGCACCACGCCGACGAAGCGTTCCTGCCAGCCCTCCGCCTTAATTCGGGCGGCGATGGCGAGAAGTGCCGCAGCCAGATCCGCGGCGGTGGTCGGACACCCTTTCTGGTCTCCGACCACGCGCAGCGAGCGGGTCCTACGGGAAGCCGCCAGCATGGTGCGGACAAAATTGCGTCCGGTATCGGAATAGAGCCAGGACGTGCGAACCACGAGCGCCCGCGCACCCGATTCCAGAACCGCCCGTTCGCCGGCAAGCTTGCTGGCCCCATAGACCCCGAGCGGTGCCACCGGATCGGTCTCGAGGTATGGTGCCCCCTTGGTGCCGTCGAACACGTAATCCGTGGAGACATGGATCAGCGGAACATCCGCCGCCCGGCATAGCCCAGCCAGGAGCGCCGGCCCGTCGCGATTGGCGCAGAAAGCGGCCTCTGCATCGGTCTCCGCAGCATCCACGGCCGTATAGGCGGCGGTGTTGATCACCAGATCGGGGGATGCCTGCGCGAACGCCCGCGTGATCGTTTCTGGCCGGTCGAACTCGAACGTGGGCTGCCCGACGAGGGAAACCGGAATCCCCGCATCCGATGCGGCGGCAGCCAACGCGGTGCCGAGCTGTCCACCCAAGCCTGTTACCAGTACGGTCATGGCCGAGCCGTACGCCAAACCCGGCATGCACGCAACCGGCGCCGAGCCGCCCGGCAGCTCTAGTGGACCTCCGGCAGCGCGAAGACTCCGATCAGCTTGTAGCCAAGGCCGTGCGCGTGCAGCCAGGCCGCGGTGAGCGGTCCCTGCGGCACAACGAGACCTGGGCGCAGCCGCCCGATGCAGGCCTGCACGTCGGCCGCCGGGAAGGCGGCGATGCGATCGAGCTCGCTCACGACCGTCTCCACCCGCAACGGGCGAAAGCCTGCGCGCGCCAGCAACGCGGTCAATGTTACGGATGTAAAATAGCTCCAATGGCCGGGCGCCACGACACTGCTCGCGGCGCCCTGCAGGCGTACCAGCGGGCTATCCCAGTTCGGCACCTGTACCAGGAGGCGTCCCCCTGGTCCGAGGCATGCACGCAACTCAGCGAGAAACGCCAGCGGAGCCGCGAAATGCTCCAGCACGTCCAACACGGCCACCGCGTCGTGTTTTCGGGCGTCGGCCGGCAGATCCGCAGGGAACCACCCGTGCACAACCTGCGCGCCACGCTCCTGCGCCACGCGCGCCGCGGCCTGGCCGGGTTCGATGCCCAATGCCTGCCAGCCGCAGCTCTGGGCCTCCAGGATCAGCGTGCCGGTGCCGCAACCGACTTCCAGCATCCGGCCCGGCGGAAACCCGCCCGCCATGAGCTGCATCAGGTAGTAACGATCGCGCGCCGATTCCAATTCCAGATAGGGGCCGCCGCCGCGCAGGCGCATCGCCTCCCGGTCCAGTTCGGAGCTGGCATAGCGGGCAGCGTCGGCGACCTCGTCCATCACCTGGCGCGTGTAGGTAAGGCCACAGCCAGGGCAGTCCAGCAGGTCCATCCCATGCGCGCGCAGCACCGGCACCACGCCCGCCGAACCGACGCCGCAGCATGGACAGTCGCGCTGCCGATAGGCGCCGCTGCTGCCGCCCGCCGCCGGCGGGGCCGTTGCTTTGATCACCTCGGCCTCCCGCGCCCGAAACCGGCCATAGGCCTCCGCCAGCCGGCCCCGCATACCGGGGATCAGGGCGGCGTCGAAGCACTCACGCTGGTCGGGGGGATGGGTCATGCCTCGGTCCTTCTGTTCAACCGGCGCCGCAGTCTGGCCCAGAGGCTCAGGGGTGGCGGTGGCGGTGGCGGCGGCTCCGGCAGTGCGGTCGCGCTCGACCGGGCGCGCACCTCGTCCACCAGGGCATCGAGGTCGGCCGCGAGTCGCGCGGCGAAGGATGCCTGGTCGGTCATCGCCTGCGCGAACGCGGTCGCGCGGGCGCAGGCAGCATCGTACTCGATCGGATCCTGCAGCAGGCGGACGGCGATGTCAGCGTACTGCTGCCAATTCCGCGCCACCAGCGTCGGGTCCCGCTGCCGATCGATGGCCGGCATTTCGTCACTGTGCATGGTCACCACCGGACGGCCCTTGGCGATCATCTCCCGACAGGATTCGCCGCCGGTTACCGGCCAGGTGTCCAGAAACAGGTCCAGGAAGCGTCCCCACGAGTGTCCCGGGACGAAGCCTTCCACCACAAGCATTCGCTCTCCCACCGCGCTGCGGGCGATGAAGGCCTTGATGTCCGAGGCATCGCCCGTGCCACCGGTCACGAAAGCCACACCCGGGCAGCATTGCAGGATGCGTTCAGCCGCCAGTAGGCAGGGCTCCGTCAGTTTCACCAGCCGCCCATAGCTTCCAATCAGCCGGAGCCCCTGCGGCAAACCGGCGCGCTGGTGCGCCACCTCCTCGGCATCTTCAGGCGGATTTAGCTTAGCGATGTCCCATGGAGAGTTGAAGGACAGCATCCGGGCGTTGCCCCAGCCTGCCACCACCGGATCGAAGCCAAAACTGTTGAATACCCCGTCCAAATTCGGCACCGGCCACGCCGGCATACCGCCCTGGAGAAAGACCTGCACCGGCGCCATGCGACGCGCGAAGATGGCGGTCGGGACGCCGTTATTCATATCGGAGATGAGGACCGCCGGCGGATCCGCCACTGCCAACTGCTCGATAGCGCGCACCACGTCCGTTTTGCGCGGCGCATCGGCGACATGACAGACCGCACCAAGGCCTCGCAGCCAATCAAGAAACTCGGGCGCAATATCGCACCAAGCATATACGGTCAGCCGAAACCGGCCGTCGTGGGACAGCAGCGCGGGCGCCAGGTGACGCAGAGCGGTCGTCACGGGGTTCGCCATGTCCGCGAACATCGCCAGATAGCCGACATGCAAGGGGACGCCGACCAGCGGCAGCTCGGCCGGCAAGGCCGGTCGGCCGGGCGTGTTCGCCGAGCGCGCCATGGCCTGCCCCAATTCGGTCATCATCGGCAACGCCAGGCGGCACTGTTCGGTCGAGGAGGCCGTAAAACTCCAGACGGCATGGAAATGAAAATCACACAGGTCGCACAGCACGTCGAGGTCAGGTTCCGCCGCATCGCCCCAACGGCGAAGCGCCTCCTCGATTTCCGGCAAGAGGCCACTCGCTGGTCGCCGGGCGGGGTCGGCATAATACCAGCGCAGGCCATGCCACAGCGCATCACAGAACGCACCCTGTGTCGGTACCTCGCGCGGACCCAGCGCCAGAACGACGCCCACCGCGCGCGCCATTCCCGCCACGTCATCCACCGCCGCCGCACGGTCCATCGCAGTCACCGCGGTGGCGTAATACAAGGTACAAAGGGCATCCAGCAGGGCTGCGCTATGGGGCGTGATTGCCCAGCGCATGGCGGCAAGCAGCGGCATTGGCAGTTCGGCAAGCGCTGCGTCGTCCAGCACGCGGACTGCGGCCAAAGCGGATTGCAGCCGGTCTTGCGCCGTGATCGACGCGACCTGCGGCGGTTCGGGTGGCGCGAGCAGCTCCTGCGAAACGGACACCTCCGTCGACGCCGAAGCCGCCGCGCCGGCGGCGGCTTTCGGGCTCTCGGCTTGGCCGACGAGCCTTGCGTCCGGTTCGCTCATGCTGCCGCATCTCCCCACTGCCCGCTCCGGCTAACCCGGCGCCCAGCCCATGTCCAGCCGCTGAGACTCACCGGAATTGCCCGAACCGACCGTGGAAACGCGGCGTCCGTAGGCATGACGACCGCAGACACTTGACGAGACTCGGGCATTGGCAGAATCTAGCCTGGGAATTGCCGATCAACGCTATCGTGACGGACCTCGTCGCGGCGTCGGTGCCGGCCAGAGCAATGACCGGTATCCAGGAGTTCGCCTTGCCAGTTCCTCGTATGTCTCCGGCGGCCGGTCCGGCCGGCAAAATCCCGTTCGGCAAACCAACGACCGTAGGGCGGGAACTGGAATATATTGCCGAGGCCATCCGCAATGGCACCATCTCCGGCGGCGGGCCGTTCACGCGCCGCTGCGAAGCCTGGCTGGAACAAGCGCTGCCGGCGCGCCGGGCGCTGCTGGCGCATTCCTGCACCGCGGCACTGGAGATGGCCGCCATCCTGTCGGGCGTCGGGCCTGGGGATGAAGTCATCATGCCGTCCTTCACGTTCTCGGCGACCGCCACCGCCTTCGTGCTGCGCGGCGCCACGCCGGTGTTCGTCGACATCCGGGCCGACACCCTGAACATCGACGAACGGCTGATCGAGGCTGCCATCACGCCGCATACCCGCGTCATCGTGCCGGTGCATTACGCCGGCCTGGCGTGCGAGATGGACCCCATCCTCGATCTCGCGGCGCGGCGCGACCTGCTGGTGATCGAGGATGCCGCCCAGGCCCATCTGTCGCACTACAAGGGCCGGCCGCTCGGCGCCTTGGGCCAGATGGGCTGCCTGTCCTTCCACGAGACCAAGAACATCATCTCCGGCGAGGGCGGCGCCCTGCTGGTCAATGACGACCGCTTTGCCGACCGCGCCGAGATCGTGCGGGAGAAGGGCACCGACCGCAGCAGGTTCTTCCGTGGCGAGGTCGATAAATACACCTGGCAGGACATCGGCTCCTCCTACTGCCCCGGCGAGATCATCAGCGCCTTCCTGTTCGCCCAGTTCGAGCATGCGGACGCGATTTGCGCCCGCCGCCGGGCGCTGTATGACCAGTACCGGAACGGACTGGCCCCGATTGCCGCGGCCGGTGACATCACCATCCCGCAGGCTACCGGCGCCGAAGCCAACGGACATATCTTCTGGCTGCTGCTGCATGACGAACCGACCCGCGCGGCGCTGATCCGGCACCTGAACGGGGCGGGCATCAACGCGGTGTTCCACTATGTGCCGCTGCACTCCGCGCCCGCGGGCCGCCGCTTCGGCCGCCCGGCGCAGGAGCGGCTGAGCGTGACGGACGCGGTCAGCAGCCGCCTGCTGCGCCTGCCGCTGTTTCTGGAACTGAGCGACGCCGACGTAGCCCGGGTGGTGGGCGCCGTCGGCGCGTTCTTCGGCCGCAATCTCTAGCCGCCCATGGCGCGTCGGGTCGCGATCATCCAGTCGAGCTACATCCCCTGGCGCGGCTATTTCGCCATCATCGCCCGCTGTGATGCGTTCATCTTCCTCGACAGCGTGCAGTTCACCCGGCGCGACTGGCGCACCCGCAACCGGATCAAGACGCCGAACGGGCCGCTGTGGCTGTCCATCCCGGTGTTCCAGAAGGGCAACTACCATGCGCCGATCGACGCCATCGAGATCGC
>DATKQI010000208.1:0-2021 GCA_035532755.1 Acetobacteraceae bacterium | reverse complement strand
CTCGCCGCCTGCCCCAACCGCTCCTATCTGGAGGCGCACGGTTTCGGGCTGGATCGCTATATCGCCGAGCCGATCCGCATCGAATCCGGCTGCGCTGTCGCGCCGGATCGGCCGGGCCACGGAATCGCGTTCGACTGGGCGGCACTCGCCGCCATCCGCGCCTGATCATCCAGAACGGAGGAAACGACATGCGTTTGAAGGACAAGGTCGCCGTCGTCACCGGCGGGGCAAGCGGCATCGGCAAGGCGATCGCCACGCGTTATGCCGCGGAAGGCGCCCGTGTGGCGATCGCCGATCTGGACGCCAAGGGTGCGGCCGATCTCGCCGCCACGCTCGGCCACGGCGCGTTCGGCGCCGCGTTCGATTGCACGCGCCAGGACTCGATCGACGCGCTGGTTTCAACCGTGACCGAACGCGCCGGCGGGATCGACATTCTCGTGAACAACGCCGGCGTCTTCGCAATGGACCCCATCGAGGATGTGACGCGCGCGCAATGGACGCAGGTATTCGCGGTGAATGCCGAAGGCACGTTTTTCACGCTGCAAGCCGTGGCGAAGCAGATGATCCGCCAGGGGCGCGGCGGCAAGATCGTCAATCTGGCGAGCCAGGCGGGGCGGCGCGGCGAGGCGCTGGTCGCGGTCTATTGCGCTTCGAAGGCGGCGGTCATCAGCCTCACGCAATCGGCCGGGCTCGGCCTCATCCGGCACAGGATCAACGTGAACGCGATCGCGCCCGGCGTGGTGGACACGCCGATGTGGGATTTCGTGGATCGCGAATTCGGCCGGCACGAAGGTCTGCAGCCCGGCGAGAAGAAGCGGCTGGTGGGCCGGATGGTCCCGTTCGGCCGGATGGGCCTGCCGGAAGACCTCGCCGGCATGGCGGTGTTCCTCGCCACGCCCGATGCGGACTACATCGTGGCGCAGACCTATGGCGTCGATGGCGGAAACTGGATGGCCTGAGCGGGATTGTCAGACAATAATTTGGAGCATAAAGTTTCAACGTTAGCCTTGCCGTCATTCATCCGGCCCGACCGGCCGGCAAAAATGGAGGAAACATCATGCGTCGCCTACCCATCCATCGCTATGCCGTGCCCGCGGCCCTGGCTGCCATCCTGGCCGCCTACGCGGGGCCGTCCTATGCGCAGACCGCCGGGGCGCAGAAGATCCAGACGCAATCGTCCAAGGTCTGCACCAACCCGCACCCCACGCATGCCAAGCTGTCCTCGATGATCGTCGGATTCTCGCAATCCGAGAACGAGCAGAACCCGTTCCGGGCGGGCGAGACGAACTCGGTCAAGGCGGCCGCCAAGGCGGTGGGCGTGAAGAAGCTGCTCTACACCAACGCGAACGACAACCAGGCCAAGCAGGTCGCCGATATCGAGAGCATGATCAGCCAGGGCGCGCAGGCGCTGATCGTCGCTCCGCTGAACGCGACCGGCCTACAGCCCGCTTTCGCCCAGGCCGCGGCGAAGGGCATCCCGGTGGTGACGATCGACCGGCTGACAGCAGGGACCTTCTGCAAGGATTTCATCACCAACATGGGGTCCGATTTCTACCTGCAGGGTCAGCGCGCGGCAAAGGCGCTGGCGAAAGCGACCGGCGGGAAGGCGAACATCATCGAGATCCAGGGCGCCTATGGCAACTCGGTCGAGACCGACCGCACGAACGGCTTCGCACAGGTGATCAAGCAGCACCCCGGCATGCACATCCTCGCAGCCCAGACCGGCAACTGGTCCACGACCGACGCACAGCGGGTGATGGAGCAGCTGCTGCTCGCCCATCCGAACGTGAACGCGGTCTATACGCATAGCGATACGATGGCGGTCGGCGCGATCACCGCGCTCAAGCAGGCGGGCAAGGTGCCGGGCAAGGACGTGAAGATCGTCTCGATCGACGGCACCAAGGAAGTGGTGCAGGACATCGCGAACGGGCTGGTGGCAGCGGATATCGAAACCAACCCCCGCTTCGGGCCGCTCGGCTTCAAGGCCCTGCAGGATTGGTTCGACGGCAAGCCGGTCTCGC
>DATKQI010000207.1:0-10338 GCA_035532755.1 Acetobacteraceae bacterium | reverse complement strand
GCCCGGTTTCGATGCGCTGGAACCCGGCCTGCGCGAACAGGCCGCGAAGCGGCTGAAGCGCGGCAATGTCTCCGCCACGCTCGCCGTGAAGCGGGAGGAATCGGTGCTGGCGGCGGACGCCGTGGCGCTCGATCAGGCGCTTCACCTCGCGCTCGACCTTGCCGCGCGCATCCCCGGCGCACCTGCCCCGCGGGCGGAGGCGCTGCTCGCCCTGCCCGGCATCCTGCGCCCGGCCGCCCCGGCCGCCGACGAAACCGCCGCCCGCACGGCCATCTCCGCCGGATTCACCGCGGCACTGGCCGCGCTCGAGACCGCGCGGCGGGACGAGGGGGCACGCCTCCACGCGGTCCTCCTGGCCCAGTTCGACGAAATCGCCGCGCTGCGCGAGACCGCGCTCGCCGAAGCGGCGGATCAGCCGGCGCAGCAGCGCGCCCGGATGCTGGAGAGCGTGCAAACCCTGCTGGCCGCCACCCCCGCGCTGCCGGAAGAGCGCATCGCCCAGGAGGTGGCGCTGCTCGCCAGCCGGTCGGACGTGCGGGAGGAGCTGGACCGGCTGGCCGCCCATATCGACGCTGCCCGCGCCCTGCTGGCCGAGGGTGCGGCGGTGGGGCGGCGGCTCGATTTCCTGATGCAGGAATTCAACCGGGAGGCGAACACGCTGTGCAGCAAATCGGCCTCGGTGGCGCTCACCGCGACCGGGTTGCGGCTGAAGGCGGCGATCGAGCAGTTGCGCGAACAGGTGCAGAACATCGAATGAGCACCCAGCCGATCCGCCGCCGCGGCCTGTGCCTCGTGCTGGTGGCCCCCTCCGGCGCCGGCAAGACCTCCATCACCCGGGCCCTGCTGGCCACCGATCCGGGGCTGACGCTCTCGATCAGCGTCACCACCCGCGCCCCGCGGCCGACCGAGCGCGAAGGGGTGGATTATTTCTTCCGCACGGAAGCCGAGTTCGACGCGCTCGCACGCTCCGGCGGCCTGCTGGAATGGGCGCGCGTGTTCAATCGCGGCTACGGCACCCCGCGCGCCCCCGTCGAACAGGCCCTGGCCGCCGGGCAGGACGTGGTGTTCGACATCGACTGGCAGGGCCACCGCCAACTGCGCGCGGCGTTGCCGGACGATGTGGTGGGCGTGTTCATCCTGCCCCCTTCGCTTGCTGCTCTGGAGGCGCGGCTGCAGGCGCGGGCGGCGGATTCGGACGCGGAGATCGCGCGGCGCATGCAGGCCGCCCGCAGCGAGATGTCGCACTGGGCGGAATTCGGGCACGTGATCGTGAACCACGCCTTCGAGCGCGCGGTGGAAGACGTGCGGGCCGTGCTGCGCGCCGGCCGGCTTGGCACCGCCCGGCAGATCGGGCTGCGGGACTTCCTGGCGACGGGCCTTGTGGGGGGCGAAACCGGAGGTCCCGGCAGCGCATCGGATTGATCGGGCGCTCCCCGCCACCATGTCCCCCGGAACGATATCCAGGGGGAATGGCATGTCCGACCCGATGCTGCGCGCCGTGCGCGGGTTCGTCGCCGCGGTGATCTCGGTGCTGATCTTCCATCAGGGCATGTGGGCGCTGCTGCATCTGGCGGGCGAGATGCCGCCGGCCTATCCCGCCGTGCCGATCCCGCCGCTGGGCATCCCGCTGTGGCTCGATCTGTGCTTCTGGGGCGGCGTATGGGGGGCGGTGTTCGGCCTCGCGCTGCCGCGCCTGCCGGCCCGGCCGATGTGGCAGCTTGGCATCGGGCTCGGCATCGTCGCCGCCCTGTTCGGGCTGTTCATCGTGCCGCTGCTGAAGGGGGCGCCGGAGGCCGGCGGCTGGGCGGTCCGCGCCTTCGTGATCTCCTTCCTGATCAACGGCACCTGGGGGCTGGGCGTCGGGCTGATCCTGCCGCTGCTCCATCGCCGGTCGCGGCGCATCGCCTGAAAGGCTGCGGCGGCGTAAGCCGGTGGTAAGGTCCGCGTGGTACCCGCCGGCGCGAAAGGCCGGCCCTGCCCGGACGGATGGACGATTCATGCGCCTGCTGGCGATCGAGGACGAACAGGAACTGGCGGAGCTGCTGCATCGCGCCCTCGGGCGGGCCGGGTTCGCGGTCGATCTGGCCCCCGACCTGGCCGGGGCCGAGGATCACCTGGGCGTCGCGCCGTATGATGCCGTCATCCTCGACCTCGCCTTGCCCGATGGTGACGGGCTTGCGCTGCTGCGCCGGCTGCGTGCCCGCGATGCCGCCGTTCCGGTGCTGATCCTCACGGCGCGGGACGGGCCGGAAGACCGGGTGGCCGGCCTCGATGCGGGGGCGGACGACTATCTGGTGAAGCCGTTCCACATGCCCGAGCTGGTCTCCCGCCTGCGCGCCCTGTTGCGCCGGCCCAACGCAGCGCTGGGCCTGCGCCTGGAACTCGGCAACCTGGCGTTCGATACCGTCACCCGCGACGTGCTGGCCGCCGGATCGCCGCTGCGCCTGTCGCCGCGGGAGACGGCGCTGCTGGAAATGCTGCTGCGCCGCCCCGGCCGGGTGATCCCGCGCGAGGCGATCGAGCAGAGCCTCTACAGCTTCGACGAGCCGCTGGGCTCGAATGCGATCGAGGTGCTGGTGCACCGGCTGCGGCGCAAGCTGCTGGACAGCGGCGTGGATGTGCAGGTGCACACCCTGCGCGGCGTGGGCTATCTGCTGGCCGATCCGGCGTGAGGCAGCCGGCGCGGGCGGGGTCGTCGCTGTCGGCGCGGCTGGCCTGGCGGCTGGCGGCGGTGATGGTGCTGGCGGTGGGGCTGGCGGGTGCCGCGGTCGGCTGGCGCAGCATCGCCACCATCCATTCGCTGGACGACGCCGCGCTGCAAGGCCTCGCCCGCAGCGTGGCGCGGCATCTGGTCCGCGCGCCCGGTGGCGGCATCAAGGTGGCGCTGCCGCCGGCGCTGGCGGTCCGGTTCCGCTATTCGGACGGTGCGATGCTCTATCTGGTGCTGGACGGGGCCAACCATGTGCTGGCCGGGTCGGACCCGGCCGCCGGCACGCTGCTCGCACCCTTCCTGCCGCGGCCGCCGGCAGCCGGGCTGTTCCAGGTGCCGCGGGCGGGGCACGACGCGCCGCCGATGGTCGGGTATCTGCGGCGGGACCATGGGCTCGGCATCGTCGTGGCGCAGGGGCGCGAGCAGCGGGAGGCGCTGGTCAACAGCCTGATGTCGGATTTCATGGTGACCGGCCTGGGGCTGCTGCTGCCGATCGGGGCGGCGGCCGTGCTGATCGGGGTGCTCACCATCCGCGCCGGGCTGCGCCCGCTGCGCGTTGCCTCGGCCGCCGCCGCGCGGGTCGATCCGGCCAACGCCGGCATGCGGCTGCCGCAGGCCGGTCTGCCGCGGGAGGTGCTGCCGCTGGTCAGCGCGGTGAATGCCGCGCTCGCGCGGCTCGAACGCGGGCTGACCGTGCAGCGGCGGTTCGCCGGAGAGGCCGCGCACGCGCTGCGCACCCCGCTCGCGGTGCTGACCGCCCGGCTGGACGATCTGCCGGAGGGTGCGGAGGCCGTCGCGTTGCGGCGCGACGCGGACCGGATGGCCCGGCTGGTGGACCAGATGCTGAAGATGGCGCGGCTGGAGGGGCTGCCGCTCGATACGTCGCAGCCGGTCGATCTGCGGGCGGTGGCGGTGGAGGCGATCAGCGACCTCGCGCCGCTGGCGATCCGCCAGGGCATCGAGCTGTCGTTGAAAGACCCGGCCGCGCCGGTGCCGGTGCGCGGCAACCACGCCGCTTTGGCGCTGGCCGCCGCCAACCTGATCGAGAACGCACTGGCCTACGCCCCGCCGGGCAGCGCGGTGGAGGTGGAGATCGCGCCGCCCGGCACGCTGCGCGTGCTGGATCGTGGCCCAGGCGTGGCCGAACCCGAGCGGGCGCGGATATTCGAGCGTTTCCAGCATGGTCACCGCCCGGCCGGCACCTCCGGAAATGGCGCCGGCCTCGGGCTTGCGATCGTCGCCGAGATCGCCGCCGCGCATCGCGGTTCAGTCGGCGTGGCCGAACGAGGCGGCGGCGGCGCCGTCTTCACGTTGCAGATCGGCCGGCCGGTGGCCGGCGGCTGAAACCAGCGGCTTGCGCCCGGTGAACATGGCGCGCACCAGGTTCTCCCGGTGCATCAGGCTCGACAGCAGCACGCCCGCCACATGCAGCCCGACCAGCCACAACAGCCCGTAGGCGAGGAAGGCGTGCACGTCCATCACCCAGGACACGCCGTAATAGGCATTGGTCTGCGACAGCCAGCCGGTGGTGCCGATGCCGAGCAGGGTGAGCAGCAGCAGCACGATCATCGCGGCCCCGGCCGGATTATGGCCCAGGTGCCGCGGCGCCCGCCCCTGCCGCAACTGCCGCAGATACGTGAGCACCGTGCGCGGGTGGCGGACGAAATTCGCGAAGCGGGCGTGGCGGGTCCCGACCAGCCCCCACAGCACGCGCGCCGCCACCAGCCCCAGCACGGCATAGCCGATCGCGACATGGATCGGCCGCGTCCCGGAACCCGGGGTCAGGAAGTTGATCCCGACCAGGCTCACGGTCGTCCAGTGGAAGGCGCGGACGAACGGGTCCCATACCTTGACCTGTGCATTCTTGACCTGTGCGGTCTCGGGGCGGGCGGGGCGCGCGCGCATGGCGGCTACTCCTTCGCCCGGATGGCGCCGGTCTGGCCGTTCAGCTCCAGGTTGAACCGCTTGCCGTTCTTGTCGAGGCCGAACGCCTCGTAGCAGCCGTTGTGGAACTTCAGGCTGCGCACCGTGGTGTAGCCGCGGGTGACAAGGCTCTGCTTCATCGCCGCGGCCGTCATCGGCGAGCCGGTGAGATGGCAGGACTGGTCGGCAAAGCTGGGGGCGGCGCCGACGACGCAGAAGGCGAAGCCGAGCAGGATCAGACGACGCATGAAAGTCTCCTTGGCTGGCCGGCGGCCGATGGTGGCGCCGACGCGGCGGAGACTGCCGGCGCACGCTTACGCGCGCCTTACGATGCAGTGCAGCAGAAGGATGAAATATTTTTCAAGTTCCGTCGCCTGCTGCCCGCCTTGGGCCGTAGGCACCGATCGGCACAGGTGGCCATGGCGCGAATGGCCGGTTTGTGTCACAGATGATGGAGGAGGCGGCAGGATCGACGCGATGGAGGAGAGTTCCGGGCAACGCCCCACTCCGCCCCTGGTGCGCCCGTTGATCGTGGCGCTGGTGGGCGCGGGGCTGGTGGGCCTCGCGATCTATATGGGCCTGGGGAACCCGAGCGGGGGGCCGCCGGCTGCCGTGACCCATGTGCCTGCCGGATCGGGCACCGTACTGCCCCATCCGGCTCCGGGAACTCCTCCAAGCCCTCGCTCCGGCACGGTCGCAGGCAGTACTGCCGGCCCTGTTGCGGGCCAGCCGGTCGCGCCGGCGCCGGCTGGCGTGCTGGCCGCGCCCGCAGCCGTTGGAGCGGCCCCCGCCCGCCAGACGGCTCTCGGGCAGGCGGCTCCCGCGCCAATGGCGCCCACCCCGCCGGCCATGGCTGCACCGCTGCCCAGTTTCGACATCGTGCGCATCAATCCCGCCGGCGATGCGGTGATGGCCGGCCGCGCCGCGCCGAATGCGGAGGTGACGATCCGTGACGGCGGCAACGTCATCGGCCATGTCCGCGCGGACGAGCACGGGCAATGGGTGTTCGTGCCCTCCACGCCGCTGACAGCGGGTGCGCGCGAACTGACCTTGTCGGCGCGCAATCCCGACGGCTCCCGCCGGAAGGGTGTGGGGCCGGTGCTGCTGGTGGTGCCGACGCGTGGGCCCCAGGTGGCGAGCACGGGCCCTCATCCTGCTGCTTCGCCGCCAGCGACGGGCGGGGCAGGGCGCGCGACGGGCAGCGCAACAGGAAACGCAACAGCAAACGCGACTGGCGGCGCAACGGCGGCTGTGGCGGCGCCGGCCACCCCGCCGCTGGCCGTGCTGTCGCCCGACAACGGCGCCATGCCGCGTGTGCTGCAAGGCCCTGGGCAGGCGGCGCCCCACGGCGCGCCACGCCTCGGGCTGAACGTGGTGCAGTACAACGATCATGGCCGCCTCCGCTTCGGGGGCACCGCCCAGCCGGGCAGCACGGTGCGGCTGTATGTGGACAACCATCCGGTGGGCGATGCGCGGGCGGATGCCACCGGCCATTGGTTCCTGACGCCCCGGCTGGATATCGCGCCAGGGGCGCACCGGCTGCGTGCCGACCAGATCTCCGGCACCGGGCATGTGGTCGCCCGGCTGTCCCTGCCGTTCCGCCGGGCGGTGATCGGCGTGCGGCAGATCGCGCCCGGCGATGTCGTCGTCCAGCCCGGGCAGAGCCTGTGGCTGCTGGCCCGCCACGCCTATGGCGCCGGCATCCAGTACACCGTGATCTACGCGGCGAACCGCCATCAGATCCGCGACCCGAACCTGATCTATCCCGGGCAGACCTTCACCGTGCCGGCGCTGCCGGACAGCGTGAAGCGGCGCTGAGACCCCATGCTGCGAGGCCGGGCTGACCCATGGCGCTGATGCAATCGATCCGTCTTGTCCTCGCCCCGCCGCATCCGGCCGGCCGGCCCTTCCTGATCGCCGGCGGGGTCCTGATCGTGCTCGGCCTGCTGCTGGCTGGCTGGCTCGCCTGGCTCGCGGTCATCTTCACCCTGTTCTGCCTGTATTTCTTCCGCGACCCCGAGCGCGTTCCGCCCGGCCGGCCCGATGCGCTGCTCGCCCCCGCCGACGGCCATGTGGTGGGCGTCGCGCCCGCCTCGCCGCCTGCGGAGCTAGGCCTGGGGCCGGCGCCGCGCTGGCGCGTGTCGATCTTCCTCTCGGTGCTGGACGTGCATGTGAACCGGGTGCCGGTGGACGGCACGATCACCCGCATCGCCTATCGCCACGGCCGCTTCCTCAGCGCGAATCTGGACAAGGCGGCGGAGGAGAACGAGCGCAACGCGCTCGCGATCCGGCTCCACGGCGGGCAGGAGATCGCGGTGGTGCAGATCGCGGGCCTCGTCGCGCGGCGCATCGTCTGCACAGTGCGGGAGGGGGATGCCGTGTCGGCCGGCAGCCGCTTCGGCATCATCCGTTTCGGCAGCCGCACCGATCTCTATCTGCCCGAAGGGGTGCAGCCGCTGGTGGCCGAAGGCCAGACGATGATCGGCGGTGAAACCGTGGTCGCGGTGCTGCCGGCATGAGCCTCCAGCCGGAGGGATCGGAGGGACGGGTCTGGCCGATGCGCCGGCGGATGCGCCGCCGCCGCCCGGCGCACCGCCCGCGCTTCAAGGGGCCGAGCTTCAACCGGGTGATCCCCAACATCATGACCATGCTCGGCCTGTGCGCCGGGCTGACGGCGATCCGCTTCGCGCTGGAGGCGCATTACGATGCCGCGGCGGTGGCGATCGTGCTGGCCGGGGCGATCGACGGGCTGGACGGGCGGCTGGCGCGGCTGCTGAAAGGCACCTCCCGCTTCGGGGCGGAGTTCGACAGCCTGGCGGATTTCCTGTGCTTCGGCGTGGCCCCCGCGTTCATCATCTATCTGTGGTCGCTGCGGGTGGCGGGCGGCATCGGCTTCGTGCCGGCGCTGATGTTCGCGGTGTGCATGGCGTTGCGGCTCGCGCGGTTCAACGCCGCGCTCGAATCCGCTCCGGCGCCGGCCTATGCGTACAATTTCTTCACCGGCGTGCCCGCGCCCGCCGGGGCAGGGCTTGCACTGTTCCCGCTGTTCCTCGGCCTTGAAGGCCGCTCGCTCGGGCTGCCATGGCTGGTGGATGTGGCGCAGTTTCCGCTGGTTTCGGCCGGTGTGCTGATCGGCACCGCGCTGCTGCTGGTCTCCACCCTGCCGGTCTGGAGCTTCAAGAACTTCAAGGTGCCGGCGGAATACGTGCTGCCGATGCTGCTGGGCACCGGCGCCTATGCCGCGGTCCTGGTGGCCGAGCCGTGGGCCGCGCTGGCGGCTGCGGGGTTGATGTACCTGGCCATGCTGCCGCTCAGCCTGCGCAGCTTCCGCCGGCTGAAGACCGAGGCCGAGGCGCTACGCGAGGAAGGCGAGGGGGAGCCGTAGCGCGGGCTCTATTCGCCTCCGCTCTTGCGGCGGGGGGCTGGCGCTGCCTGGCTCGCTGCCAGCGCGGCCTGCAGCCGGGCCACCTCGGCGCGCAGGCTGTTGATCTCCTCCAGCAGGTCCGGCGGCCCGGCCGGGGCATCCGCCTCCGGCCCGTCGGGCGCGCGGTAGAAGGGCGTGAACAGACTCATCGCCCGCTCCATCATCGCGATGTTCTGCCGGCCCATCTGCTCGATATCGAACGGGAACAAGGTGCCCATGGTCTGCTGCATGGTGTCGCGCAACTGCTGCTGCTGGCGGGTGAAGCTGTTCATTGCCTGTTCCAGGTAGCGCGGCACCAGCCCTTGCAGACTGTCGCCGTAGAAGCCGATCAGGTGGCGCAGGAATGCCGTGGGCAGCAGGGCGCGGCCCTTGCTTTCCTCCTCGACGATGATCTGCGTCAGCACGCCGCGGGTGATGTCTTCGCCGGTCTTGGCGTCGAACACCACGAAATCCCGGCCCGCCCGCACCATCTCGGCAAGGTTCTCAAGCGTGATGTAGCTGGAGCTTTCGGTGTTGTAGAGGCGGCGATTGGCGTATTTCTTCACCACGACCGGCGGCTTCTTGTCGGCCTCGGCACTGGCACGCGGAGGTTCCGGCTGTGACATCCCATTCCCCTCAGGCTTCCGGGTGAAATAATAGCATGCGGGCGCTGCAACCGCGAAACGCTTCTTGCTGCGGTGCAGGATCAGGTTTCTTCCGGCCGCGGGCCCGCCTATGGTCCGGCCGACCAGGAGGGGTGATGAGCGATGTCGCAGGGCGCGGCCGGGCGCGACGAGACGGAGAGGGATCTGCGCGCCCTCGCGCAGGACTGGATCGATATCTGGCAGAGCGAGCTTGCCGCCATGGCGGCCGACCGCGAATTGCAGGAAAGCTGGGCGGCACTGGTGGCCTTGTGGGCAGGGGCGGCCACCGCGATGCTGCGCGCCGCACCGCATCCGGTCGCGGCCGGCGCGGATGACGGCGCGGGCAGAGGCTCCGGCCCCGCTGCGCCGACGGGGGCCGCGGCCGCTGCTGTTCCACCTGATGCTCGCGATGCTGAGATCGGTCGCCTCGAACGGCGCATCGCCCAGCTCGAACGCCGCCTCGCCGGCATCGAACGAGGCGCTCGCGGCCCTGCGGGATCGCATCGCGGCCGCGCTCGCCCAGGCCGGACCGGGGGCTGAGGCAGGAGCCGAGACGGCCGAGGGCGGCTTCGCCCGGGCGATCCTGGCCGAGACGCTGCGGCAGGACCGCGCGCTGGTCGCCGGCATCGCCGCCTATCGCCGCCATCCCTGGCAGCGGGACCTGCCCGATCCGCCGGCGATCTGGGAGGAAGGCGGTTCGCGGCTGCTCGATTATGCGCCGGGCGCACCGGGGCCGGTGGTGCTGTTCGTGCCGAGCCTTGTGAACCGGGCGCATGTGCTGGACCTGATGCCCGGCCGTTCCATGCTCCGCTGGCTCGCCGGCCAGGGCATCCGCCCGCTGCTGCTGGATTGGGGCTGGCCCAATGCGGTGGAGCGCGGCTTCACGCTGACCGACTACATCGTCGGGCGGCTGGAACGCGCCCTGGCCGCCGCCCCCGCCGGGCTGGTGCTGGCCGGCTACTGCATGGGCGGGCTGCTGGCGCTGGCCGCCGCTCTGCGCCGGCCGGACCGGGTGCGCGCGCTCGCGCTGCTGGCCACGCCGTGGGATTTTCACGCCCCGGAGCCGGGGCGGGCGATCGCGCTCGGCCAGGCGCTGCCGCTGCTGGAGCCGGCGCTGGCCTTCAACCAGACGCTGCCGGTGGATGTGCTGCAAATGATGTTCGCCTGCCTCGATCCGTTCGGGGTGGCGGCGAAATACCGCAGCTTCGCCCGGCTCGACCCCGGCAGCGAGCGGGCCGCGCTGTTCGTGGCGCTGGAGGATTGGCTGAACGACGGCATCCCGCTCGCCGCCCCGGTGGCGCGCGCCTGTCTGCGGGACTGGTATGGCGCCAACGACCCCGCGCGCGGGGCGTGGCGGGTGGCGGGGCTGCCGGTCGAGCCGGCGGCGTTCGACCGGCCGGCCTTCGTTGCCGTGCCGGGGAAGGATCGGATCGTGCCGCCGGAAAGCGCGCTGCCGCTCGCCGGGCTGATCCCCGATGCCGTGCTGCACCAGCCGAAGGCCGGGCATATCGGCATGGTGGCGGGCGGCACCGCCGAGGCCACGCTGTGGCGCCCGCTGGCCGAGTGGGTGCTTGCGCTCTAGCGACGGCGGCCTAGGTTGGCGGTGGCGGCACGACCGCGCGAGGAGGAGCCAGATCATGAGCGACATCGTCATCGTT
>DATKQI010000206.1:0-7575 GCA_035532755.1 Acetobacteraceae bacterium | reverse complement strand
CCATGCATGGTCTTGATCGGAAAACCGACGGTCGCCACGCCGAGAACGACCTTCTTGCCCCGCGCGCCCCAATAGCGGAGCACCTTGTCGATGAGCGAAAAATCGCATCGGCCGGCTGTCGGGCACAGGCGCGACCAATAGACCAGCAGGGCCACGCCGCTCATTTCCCGGATACGGGGAAACTGCGTCGTGATCTGCGCCGCCGCAACGGTGACCGGCGAGGCGACAAGGGAGCCATCTGCCAACTGGTAGGGCGGTGGATAGAAGAACAACTGCGGCGGAGCGAAGCCTGCCGCACCGGCCGAAGCTGGTGCGATGCAGGCAGCCGCGCCCCACAGGATCGCGCCAAAACCCCACCTCCTCAGTCTTCGGTGTTCAAACATCCATCCTGCCTCACGTTCGCCGCCTTGCTGGAATGTGCTTGCTTTCAGCACATCCTCCGCCATCCGAAATCAGAGTCTGAGGATGGCCTGCTGCTCCTGCCCGGCAGCAAAATAGCTGTCTTCCATGGCATAGCCGAACTGCCTCATCGCCCCGCTGCATATCGACTGGAAGACCGTCTGCTGATCCGGCGTCCAGCCAAGCTCCTCGTCGCCGTGTGCCGATGCGAATCGTTCAGACGTCCGCTCCGGCTGATCCATTGCCAGTGCCTGCGCGAAGGCCGCCGTTTCCTTCGGTTGCAGCAGCAGCATCGGTGCCAGCGCGCCCGCCGCCTCGCCAGGCTGGCGGGCGAGATGAAGCTGATCGATCTCGATGGCCGCGCCTTCCAGCAACGAACGCACCGCCGCCCAGCTTTGCATGGCGAGCGCCCAGTCCCTGCAATGCGCCTCGAAGTCGATCATCGGGAATTTTCTCATCCGGGAGGCGATGTTCTCGATACCCCGCCGCTTCATGAAGATGAAGCGCGCCTCGGGCCAGATCTGCCGCAGCAGGGGCGCGCAACTGATCATGCCGGGGCGGGGTGTCTTGTCGAGCCACCAGCCGGCGGGGAACAACGTGCGCGCCAGTTCGACGAAGATGTGCCTGACGCCATCGTCAATGAAGCGTTTCGGCACTGCCGCGATCAGCGTGGAGGCACGTTCGCTCCATTCCTCCCCGCGCGTCTCGTAGTGGCGGTTCACGATTTGCAGCAACGGGCTGACGAGGTCGAGCAGATGTCCTTCCTCGTGCCCGGCATAGCGCGTGCTGCGAACCAGTGCCTGCGCCATGGCGCTGGTGCCAGACCGTGCCGCGCCCAGAATGAACACCGGCCGCTGCGCGCTGTCGGCAGCGTGGCCGGGAAAGCGGATTTCAGGCGGGGCCGCGAGCCCGGAAACCGCAGGCGTTGCGGGAGTCTCGCCGGCCTGATCAAGAAAGCCGCTCTCGCCGGATGGGGACGTGGCGCGGATCTCGACAGAACCTGCCGATGTCGGCAACTCGGCATCCGTGGTGAACGTGAAGCCGTGGTCGCCGCTGCCGATCAGCGCCTGCACCAGATCGGCCCGAGGCTGATCGGCCAGGGTTGCGCCGATCAGCGTTCCGCGGACATAGACCTCGATCGTCAGATGCGCGTCGGGCAGGCTGGGATCGAAAGCCCATCCCCTGGCTTCATGTGCCAGCACGGCGCCGACGAACCCC
Organism: Acetobacteraceae bacterium; assembly: GCA_035532755.1. GTDB lineage: Bacteria > Pseudomonadota > Alphaproteobacteria > Acetobacterales > Acetobacteraceae > DATKQI01. The sequence goes on along the minus strand of DATKQI010000206.1, from coordinate 5,958 downwards.
CGGATCGCCGATCTGCGGGCCGGCCGGATCGAGGGGCTTGGCGCCGGCTCCGGTTCCGCGGCGGCTGCAACCTGTGGAAGCACGTCGCTCTCGCCCAGACATGACAGGGCCCGCACCTCGATCAGGTGGGGCGTGTCGATCGGCAGCCGGCTGTCAAGGTTGAGGATGAAGCCGTGATGGCCATTTCCATGCCCCGCGGTTCGAAGATCGTCACGGAACAGCGCCGCTTCCCCGGTACCTGCCGGCTGACCGGAGAGCAGGACTTCGATCGTCAACGGCAGATCCGGCTGGTCCGGATCGTAGGCCCAGCCGCGCACCTGGAAAGGGCGAACCGCTTCCACGAAGCCGATGATCACAGGCCGCGTCCCTTGGTCGCCAGCCAGGCTGCGGTTGTATTCCGTATGATGGTCGGAATGGGGTTTTGGACCTTTGCGCCTGAAAAATCTTCCTTGGGTTGTAGATATCCAAAAACTTTACCGTAAATCAATCTCTGATTGTCGATGGAGGTTTGCTGCGTCCCATCGGGAGCGCCGATCGGCGACCGGACACGCTCGAATCGGCCGCCCCGCCACCACCGCCGGCCCGGCTCACACGCGGCCGGCCGGGCGCCCCTCGACCGGATAGGCAGGATCGATGAACTGATGGATTGCGGTGGTTCCCGGCGGGACCAGTGCGCTCACCGCCTGTTCGTCCTCCGGGCTGACATCGACGCCCAGCCCCCCGATCGCGCTCTCCCACTGCTCCATGGTCCGCGGGCCGGCGATGGCGCCGGCAAGAAGGGGGTTGGCCAGCACCCAGGCCATGGCGAACGCCGCGGGGTCAGCCCCCCTGTTGCGGGCGTGGGCCGCCAGGGCGGCGGCGGCGGCCAGGGTGTCCGGGTGGTATTCCGTCTCGATGATCCGCCGGTTCCGCAACGCGGCGCGGCTGCCCTCCGGTGGCGGCGCGCCTGGTGCGTATTTGCCGCTCAGCACGCCGCGCGCGGTGGGGCTGTAGGCGAAAACGCCGATGCCGAACGCATCGCAGGCGGGCAGAACCTCCACCTCGATCCCGCGGTTGAGCGCGTGGTAGAGCGGCTGGTCCACGATCGGGCGGCCGATGCCGGCTGCGTCGCAGATGGCGCAGATCCGTGCGATGCGCCAGGCTTTGAAGTTGGAGATGCCGAAGTAGCGGATCGCGCCGGATCGTTGCAGATCCGCCATCGCGCGCACCGTCTCCTCCAGCGGCGTTTGCGCGTCCTCCTTGTGCAGATACAGGATATCCACGAAATCCGTGCCCAGGCGGCGCAGGCTGTCCATCGCTTCGTCCATGATCCATTTGCGGGACAGGCCGCGCTGGTTGGGGCCGGCGCCGTTGGGGTTGCCGAGCTTCGTCGCCAACACCCAGCGATGCCGGTCGGCCGCGATGGCCCGGCCGACGATCTCCTCCGATCGCCCACCGGCATAGACATCGGCGGTGTCGATGAAATTCACGCCGGCATCGGCCGCCGCGTGGACGATCCGCCGCGCCTCCGGTTCCTCCGTCCGGTCCCCGAACGTCATCGTGCCGAGGGCGATGCGGGATACGATCAGCCCGCTGCGGCCCAGCCGGCGGAACGGCATGTCCATTGCATGTGCCATGAAGAGTCTCCTGCAACCGGCGGATCGTGATCAGCTCCGCCGCTTCGCCCGCAACGACAGAATCCGCTGTCGCGCGCCATGGTCCTGCATCGTGCTGCCGTAGAACTGCAGCAGATCGGCCTTCATCGCCGTGCGTGCGTGGCCGTCGAGATAGACCATGTGGCCGGATGGGTAGTAGCGGATCATGAGGTTCCGCCGGATGGCCGGATCGTCGAGCGGCATCGCCTGGAGGTCAAGCACCGTCTGGTGGAAGGGTGTCACGGAATCGTAGTAGCCGTTGGCCGAGAAAACCTTCAGATCGATATTCAGGCTCATCACCGCCGCAAGATCGCCGGCGGTGTAGAGGATCACGTTGCCCTTGCCGTCCACGCCCTTCTGCGCGCCGGTGGGGTCGATATGGCTGAAATCCCAGTTCAGGAACGCCTGGTCGTTCAGATCGGTGAAGGCGGAGGTCGAAGTGAACTTCAGCTCGTCGTTCAGATAGCTGTTCCACATGGCCGTGTACACGCCGTTCACCGCCGTCATCGTCGGGTCGTTCCCGCCGGATTTGGGGTCGATGCGGGCGGCGATGCCGGTATCCACGCCTGTCACCCGGCCATCGTAGGAACCGAGTGCAAGCCCCTTGTCCTTCAGCAATGTCAGCAGGAACAGCGCGGTGCCGCGCGGGTCGACGGCGGCGACATTCAGATCCCAGCTTGCGAGCGTGGCGGCATCGATGCCGATGTCGAGGCTCAACTGCCGGACCGTGGCAGGATCGGGATGCGGCTCGCTTCGGAGCGCCGTGACGTAATCCGTGTCGGCGAAATGTGCCGCCGCCGAGGCGAAGGCGGCGAGGTCGGCCGGGCGCGGCACGATGCCCACGCGCTGATGGTACCACGCGTCCGCCGCCCAGGTCGGCATCAGGCCGATCGGGTTGCCCGCCTGCGCGTAGTCCAGAATGGAGGACTGCAACGTCACCCCGTTCAGGTCCACGCCGTCCTCGTGCAGCGCGTAGGCGAGCACGGCGCTGCGCGGGGTGCCGTAGGATTCGCCGAACAGGAATTTCGGCGAATTCCAGCGGTCGTTCGCCGTCAGGTAGCGCTTGATGAACTGCTTGAGGGAGCTCGCATCCTGATCGACACCCCAGAAATCCTTGTTCACCTTCGGCGCGATGGCCGCCGAATAGCCGGTGCCCACCGGGTTGATGAACACAAGATCGCTTCTGTCGAGCAGGCTGTCCGTGTTGTCCTCAAGCGTGTAGGGCGCCGGCGGCGTGAAATCCGGCATCGATGTCCGGATGCGCCGCGGCGCGAACGAGCCGAGCAGCACATAGACCGAGGACGATCCGGGGCCGCCGTTATAGAAGAAGGTCACCGGCCGCGCCACGCGATCGGTCGTGTCCGCCGTGAACGCGACGTAGAAGATCTTGGCGTCCGGCTTCGAACTGCCGGGATCGACCGTGACCAGATGGCCTGCCGCCGCGGTATAGGAGATCGTCCGGCCGCCGAGCGTGATGGCGTGGTGGGTGATGGCGGCGTTCTCGGTCGCATCCGCCACGGAATCGCCGGGGCCGTTGCCGTAGGCCACCGGGTCGAAGCAGGGGGTGTCGGCCTGCGCCGCCGCGGAAGTGTCGGAACTCATGGGCATTCCTCCTTCGTGTTGCCGCGCGGCGGTCAACCGCCTGGGGCGGCCTGCGTGAACGCATCGAACAGCGCCTGGCCGATCGGCACGCCCAGGCCGGTGCATGCGTTCCACCGGCCGCCCGCATCATAGCCGATGGCCGAGCCGGCCGGCCGGTTGTCACCCGTGGTCACCTGTCGTGTCAGCCCGCTCGCGCGGTACAGGGCGGGCAGGAAGAAACCCAGCGGGTGCGGCGCCTTCTCGTTGATCAGCGCAGCAAGCCCGGCCCAGAGCGGCGCCACCGCGCTGGTGCCGCCTGCCACGGCAATCTGGCCGTCCACCACGATGCGATAGCCGCTTTCGGGCGCGGCATCGGCGGCAATGTCGGGCACCCCGCGGCCCGATCCGCCGCCGTTCACGCTTGCCGGCAGGCCGATGGCCGCCTGGAAGGCCGGCACGGGAAAGACATCGCTGATCCCGCCGCCGGTGCCGTTCGTCCCGTCGTTCCAGACCGTCTCGCCGGAGATGCGCCCACCCGCCGTGGTGATCGCGGTGCCGCCGCAGCCGATCGCCCAGGGGCTGGAAGCGGGGAAGCCCACATGCGCCGCGCCGTCGTCAATCCCGTCGGTTGCAAGCCGGTCGCCCGATGCGGCGAAGACTGAGAGGCCAAGCGTGGCCGCATCCTGCAGGATGCTGTTCATCGTGCGGATCGCCTGCGCGGTCCATTGGCTCTCGGCGTTGCCCCAGCTGATCGAGATCACGCTCGGCCGGCGCGTGCGGTCTTGTGCGGCCATCGAGATCGCATCGGCGAAACCGGCGTCGGAGTTGGGCGCGAAATACACCGCGATGAGGGCGCCCGGCGCCACGCCGCCCGCCACCTGGATGTCGAGCGCCACCTCGCCATCCGCCCCGCTTTGCGGCGAGGGAGCGTTCGCCGCCTGATCGACGGAAACCGCGACAACAGTGGGCGGAGGCAGCCCCATGGCGCCGAACGCCGCATCGGTGTCGCTGTTGAGGAAACCGCCGCCCAGTTCCACCAGCGCGATGCACTGCCCGGCCCCCGTCGCACCGGCGGGAAAGCCGTACAGCGCGCCCATCGCGTTCGGCAGATATCCCGGCACCGCCTGCGTCGCGCGCATTCGCACCAACCCGCGCCGCGCGGCCGGGCGCGTATCGAGGCCCAGCACCGATTCCACCACGGCCCGCACATCTTCAGGCAGGAACAGCATGCCGGAACGACCGCGAAACCGCCGTCCGCCATCCGGCGATCCGCTCTCGTCATAATGGGCAAGCTGGGTGCGAAAGGCCGCCTGCATCCGCCCGGCCGGCCCGGCCAACCGGACCAGGCGCCGCGCGGGTTCGGCCGAGACGACGGCAAGCCCGCTTTCCTCGGCGAATGCCCGTATCAGCCGGATGTCGTCGGCATATTGCGCGCGCCGATGTTCCGCCAGGATCGCGCGTCGCCGGTCCGGATCGGCGGTTTCCGCCAGCCCCGCCGGATCATCCCGGCGGCACAGATAGAGGCTGGCCTCCACCGGCTCGTCCGCGGAGAGATTGGCAACGCGCCGGGCGCCCGCGGGAATGGTGCGGTGGCTGCCGTCGAGCGCGACGTAGGAACTGCTCACCATCCGCCTCTTCCTTCATGCCAGGACGTCATGTGGTCTCGTCCGCACGGGATGGGAGGCCGTCGATCCCGTTTTGCGCGGCGCCTTCACGCTCCCGCCAGCCGTGCCTCGTGTACCGGCGCAGCCAGCCGTGCCAGCCCGTCGAGGTTCGGGGCCGTATCGAGCGTCAGCACGGCATCGGCCAGCCGCGCCGCCCCGGCGCTGCCGAGCACCGTGTCCGCAAGGCCGGCGAACTTAGCGCGCAGCGCGGGCTCAGGCAGGAAGTTCGCCGGCTCCCCCAGCGGCACCATGATCGTGCGAATGAACTCCTGCCCGCGTGCCCGCACCGTCAGCCGCCCGGCCATGGCGGCGGGAAAGGCCGCCTCGATCTCCGGGTCTTCCGCGCAAGCCACTTTCGGCAGCAGCCCACGCACGGTGGGATCGTTCAGCAGCCGGTAGCTGTCCCAGCCCATTGTCCCGGTGGCCAACGCGGCGGCGACCACGAACGGGCCGCTGAACTGGCCATCGACGACATTGCGCGGGTCGGCCTTCCGCGCCGCCGGCAGGCCGATCAGCAGCATCCCCGCCCGTGGCAGGCCGAGCGTGACGTGGCCGATCTCCTCCGGGCGCAGCCCGTGTTCCGCCCGCAGGGCAAGGGCCGCGTCGATTCCGGCATGGCCGAACCGGCAGGAGGGGTAGGGCTTCACCGCCGTGTTCATCAGTTCGAACACTCTGCCCAGATCCTGCACCGCGCGCGCCGGGTCGGGCGCCGGGGCATGGGCGCGCAGGAAGCCGAGCCGCCCTTCCAGGGCCGCCGCCGCGCCCTTGAAGCCCTGGGCTGCGAGACTTGCTGCCGCCAGCCCGTTCATCGCCGCCCAGCCGACCTGGAAGCGCTTGGTCCAGGCGCCGTTCTCCAGGAATTGCAGGCTGCCGGCGGCCTGGCTCAGGACGATGCCGAGGGTGCTTTCGATACCAGGCCCGTCGAGGCCGAACACGCGGCCGGCGGCCGCGGCGGCGCCAAACGCCCCGCAGGTGGCGCTGGGGTGGAAGCCGCGCTCGTAATGGGCGCCGGCGGGCAGGGCGAGGGCAATGCGGCAGGCCACCTCGTAGCCGGCGACAATGCCGGCCAGCACGTCTGC
>DATKQI010000205.1:0-6420 GCA_035532755.1 Acetobacteraceae bacterium | reverse complement strand
CCCGAAAGCGAGGAGAAGGCGCGCAAGCGGCTCGATCGTCTGCAACGCGAGCGGGAGGAGATGGGCCCGGTCAACTTGCGCGCGGACATCGAGGCGGAGGAGATCGACCGGCAGATCACCGCCATCGCCACCGAGCGCGAGGAACTTGCCGCCGCGATCGCCAAGCTGCGCGGCTCCATCGGCCACCTGAACCGCGAGGGGCGGGAGCGGCTGGCGGCGGTGTTCGCGGAGGTGGACCGGCATTTCCAGGCGCTGTTCGCGCGCATGTTCGGCGGCGGGCGCGCGCATCTGGCGATGGTGGGGTCCGACGATCCGCTGACCGCGGGGCTGGAGATCTATGCCCAGCCGCCGGGCAAGAAGCTCGCCACCCTGTCGCTGCTGTCGGGCGGAGAGCAGGCGCTGACAGCGCTGTCATTGATCTTCGCGGTGTTTCGCTGCAACCCCGCGCCGGTCTGCGTGCTGGACGAGGTGGATGCGCCGCTGGACGATGTGAACGTCGAGCGGTTCTGCACCCTGCTGGAAGACATGGTGCGGGAGACAGGCACCCGCTTCCTGGTGATCACCCACCACCATCTGACGATGGCCCGGATGGACCGGCTGTATGGCGTGACGATGCAGGAACGCGGCATTTCGCGCCTGCTCTCGGTCGATCTGGCGCGCGCGGCGGAGATGGTCGATCCGCCGCGGATGGCCGCGGAATAGCGGGCGCGGCAGAGGCGTCTTCCCGGCTCAAGCATTCTTGACACTGCCGGGGCCCCGCCCTAAGAACCGCGCGCTTCCGGCGGTCCATGCCGCCGGGGGATGGGCGTGGGCATGACGCAGGACCGGTTGCCGTCTTTCGAGGAACGCCTGGCGGCCGCCCGTGGCCGGCAGGGGCTCGACAAGGGGCCGAACGAGGCGCCGGACCGGCGCGAGCGGGCGGCGGAGCGATCGGCGCTCGCGATGGGCCTGCGCGTCGGCATGGAGCTGGTGGCGGGGTTCGCCGTGGCGGTTGCCATCGGCTGGGCGATCGACCGGTGGCTGCATACGGCGCCGTGGTTCATGGTGGCATTCATGCCGCTGGGGTTCGCGGCGGGAATCCGCAACGTGTGGCGCCTGATGGGGCCGTCGCGCGAGGGTTCCACGGGTGAGGGTTCGGGCGGCCCGAAGGGGCCGCGGTCTGGAGGAGCGTGACGTTGGCGGCTGCACCATCCATCGACGCGCTGGGCCAGTTCCGGCTGCTCACGAGCCTCGGCCCCGTCGGGGCCTCGGTAAACTTCACCAATTCCAACCTGATGATGCTGATCACCGCCGGGCTCGTGCTCGCGCTGATGCTGATCGGCATGAAGCCGCGCGCGCTGGTGCCGGGGCGGCTGCAGGCGGCCGCCGAGATCGGCTACGAATTCGTCTCGAACATGTGCATCGAGTCGATCGGGCCGGAGGGCAAGCGGTTCTTCCCCTTCGTGTTCACGCTGTTCTTCTTCATCCTGTTCGGCAACCTGCTGGGCCTGTTTCCGTATTTCTTCGCCTTCACCAGCCACATCGCGGTGACGGCGACATTGGCCGTGGCGGTGTTCCTGCTCACCATCATCGTCGGCCTGTCGATCCACAAGCTGCACTTCTTCAGCTATTTCGTGCCGCCGGGTGCGCCGAAGCTGCTGATCCCGCTGATGGTGCTGATCGAGATCCTCACCTTTCTCTCCCGGCCGATCTCCCTCTCCGTCCGGTTGTTCGCCAACATCGTGGCGGGGCACGTGCTGTGGGAGGTGTTCGCCGGCTTCATGCTGATGATCGCCTTCGCGCTCGGCTCGGTCGGCCTCGTGGCGGCGGTGCTGCCGCTTGTGGTGAACGTCGTGCTGGTCGGCTTCGAGCTGCTGGTGGCGTTCCTGCAGGCCTATGTGTTCGCGGTGCTGACCTGCATCTACCTGCACGATGCGGTGCATCTGCACTGATCGGCGGCGTGAAAACCCTCTAACGAATTGCCCTCGAAAGGAAGTCTTTCCATGAATCCTCAGATTGCCCGGGACATCGGTGCGGGTCTTGCTGCCATCGGCGTGGCCGGTGCGGGTGTCGGTATCGGCCACATCTTCGCGGCCCTGGTGAACACGGTCGGCCGCAACCCCGCCGCCCGCGACAAGGTGTTCGGCCTGGGCATCCTGGGCTTCGCGCTGACCGAGGCGGTCGCGCTGTACGCGCTGCTGATCTCGTTCCTGATCCTGTTCACCGGCTGAGCAGCAAGGCTCCGGCAATGCCCCGAGGTTCCGGCATGAGGCGCCATCCGGCGGTGATCGTCGCGGCAACGGCAGCCCTGCTCGTGCCGGCATCCGGCTGGGCGGCGGAAGCCCAGCAGTCGGGCATGCCGCAGCTCGACTTCGCCAACCGCCTCACCACCAGCCAGGTGGTGTGGATGGCGCTGATCTTCATCGGGCTCTACGCCGTGCTCTCGCGCGTGGCGCTGCCGCAGGTGGAGGCCGTGCTGGAGACGCGCGCGCGCCGCATCAGCTCCGACCTCGATGCCGCCCGCGCGGCCAAGGCCGATGCCGACACGGCGGTCGCGGAGATGACCGGGGCGACGAAGCGCGCCCATGCCGAGGCGCAAAGCTCGATCGCGGCGGCGATCGCCACGGCGAAGGCCGAGGCCGAGGCGCGGTCGCACGTGCTGAACGAACGGCTGGATGCGCAACTGGCCGAGGCGGAGGGGCGCATCAAGGTCGCCCGCCAGTCGGCCATGGGTGCGCTGCGGCAGGTGGCGATGGACACCGCCGCCGTGGTGATCACGCGGCTGACCGGGACCGCACCGCAACCGCAGGCGCTGGAAACGGCGGTCGGCGCCGCGATGTCCGCGCGCGGCCAGGGTTAGGGAGAAGCCGCCGTGGTCAGCACCATTTCGTTCACCGTTCCGTTGTGGCAGCAGCCGGTATTCTGGGTCACCGTCGCGGTGGTCCTGTTCGTCCTGCTGTTCGGCCGCAAGATCTGGTCGGCGCTGGCGGCGATGCTGGATGCCCGCGCCGCCAAGATCCGCGTCGATCTGGACGAGGCCGCCCGGCTGAAGCAGGAAGCGCAGGTGATGCTGCGCGAGGCGCTGGCGCAGCGGGAACAGGCCCTGGCCGATGCGACCACCCTGCTGGAAAGCGCCCGCGCAGAGGCCGCACGGGTGGCCGAGGCCGCCGCGGCAGACGCGGAAACCGCCGCCCGCCGGCGCGAGCGGATGGCGATCGACCGCATCGCCGCCGCCGAGAAGGCCGCGACCGACGAGGTGCGGTTCGCCGCCGCCGAGATCGCCGCCCGCGCCGCCGAACAGATGCTGGCCCGCGACCTGACGGCGGGCGCGGATGCGCCCCTGATCGATCGGGCGATCGCGCAGCTTCCCACGGCGCTGGCCGGCCGCCGCGCGGCCTGAAGCCGGCCGTACTCCTCAGCGGGTGCGCAGCGCCTCGGCCGGAACCGGCTTCGCGGCTCAATAGCCTCCGCCGCCGCCGCCGTTTCCGCCGCCTCCCATGCCGCCGGAAGAGCCGCCGCCGCTCGGACCATAGCTCGCATAGGGCGGTGCCGCGCCCGGCTGATAGCTCTGGTTGCAGCCGGCGAGCCCCAGGACGAAGCCGGCCATCAGGATGATCTTCAATACCGCGCGCATGCTCGTCATTCTTCCTCTCCTTTGCTCGCGGTGGCGTTTCCCGCGATCGCGCACCGGCGCCATCCGCGTCTCACTCCGCATCGCGCCAGACCTGCCCGGCGGAACAACACGCGAGCGGCCGTTTCTATTCACCGATGATGCCGCGCCCGCCGTCCCTGGCCGCCCCGCATGGCGGCTGGTATCCTCGCCCCGCCGACGCTGCGTTCGGCAATTCGTTTTCCAGGGGATATGATGTACCGCAAGACCTTCCTGGCGGCCGCGCTGCTGTCCGCCGGCATCGGCCTGTCCGCCGCCGCGGCCTTCGCGCCGCCGGCCGCCGCCGCCACGTTCAAATGGGCCAATGACGGCGACGCCAACTCGCTCGACCCCTATACCCGCAGCGAGACGTTCCAGCTTTCCTTTGACGAGAACATCTACGAGCCGCTGGTGCGGCGGGATGCGCATCTGAAGCTGGAGCCGGGCCTCGCCACGAGCTGGAAGCAGATCAAGCCGGACGTATGGCGCTTCAAGCTGCGCCCGAACGTGAAGTTCCAGGGCGGCGAGCCCTTCACGGCCGATGATGTGGTGTTCAGCTTCCACCGCGCGACATCGGCGGACTCCAACATCCAGGGTTATTTCCACGCGGTGAAGGATGTCCGCAAGGTCGATGACCTGACGGTCGATTTCCGGACCAAGGCGCTCGACCCGATCTTCCCGCAGGAGATCACCAACTGGATGATCATGAGCAAGGCGTGGTGCGAGGCGCACAACGCCGCCATGCCGGCCAACCTGACGAAGCGGGAAGAAAACTTCGCCACCCGCAACGCGGACGGCACCGGCCCGTTCATCCTGAAGCTGCGGGAGCCGGACCGCCGCACGGTGATGGTGAAGAACCCGCACTGGTGGGGCAAGCAGAAGGGCAACGTGACGGAGGCGGATTTCTACGTCATCTCCAACGCCTCCACCCGTGTCGCCGCCCTGCTGTCGGGCCAGGTGGACATGATCTATTCGGTGCCTCCGCAGGACATTCCCCGCCTGTCCCACGCGCCGGGCTTCAAGATCGCGCAGGCGCCGGAACTGCGTACGGTTTTCCTCGGCATGGACCAGTCCCGCCCGCAGCTGCTGAAATCCACGGTGAAGGGCAAGAACCCGTTCAAGGACCGCCGGGTGCGGCTCGCCTTCTACGAGGCGATCAACGATCAGGCGATCCACACGGCGGTGATGCGCGGCCTGTCGCATGTCACCGGCATGGTCTACGGCCCGGGCGTGAACGGGTATGATCCGAAGCAGGACACGCGCTACCCGTACGATCCGGCGAACGCGAAGAAGCTGCTGGCCGCGGCCGGCTACCCGCACGGCTTCGGCGTGACGATGGATTGCCCGAACGACCGCTATGTGAACGACAGCCAGATCTGCCAGGCGGTTTCCATCATGCTCGCCAAGGTGGGCGTGCAGGTTACGGTGAATGCGCAGACCAAGCTGAAGTTCTTCTCCGAGATCAACGCACCGACCTACCACACCAGCTTCTACATCCTCGGCTGGGCGCCGGACACGTACGATGCGCTGAACTCCCTCTACAACCTGGGCGGCACGCGGGACGGGGTGCGCGGGATCTTCAATTCCGGCGGCTATTCCAGCCCCGCGTTCGATGCCCTGCTGCGCAAGATCCAGGTGCAGACGGACGAGACGAAGCGCAATGCGCTGATCGGCCAGGCATCGGCGCTGCTGCGCAAGGATGTGGCCTACATCCCGCTGCACCAGCAGGTCGTCGTCTGGGCGATGAAGAAGAACATCCAGGCGCATCCGCAGCCGGACAACTACTTCCCGCTGCGCTACGTCGTGGTCGGCAAGTAGCCGGCATCGATCGGGCGGGGCTTGTCAGGCCCCGCCCGTCTCGCTACCTCTTGAACGGATGGGGATGGAGTCCCCCGAAACCGCCCCGTTTGGGTTGATGACTCCTACCGCGCGCGGCCGGATCACGTGGTGGGAGCATGTCCCGGCCTTGCCGGGTCGGGGTCGTCCGCAGGGCGATTCTCACGGTGAACGGGTCTCGCGCACCGATGGAACGGATGCGCAGGAGGACTCGCGATGATCGCATACATCTTGGTGGCTCTCGGCAGCGCGCTCGGCGGGATGGCGCGCTACGGGCTGGTGCTCGCCGTCGGCCGGCTGACCGGGCCGGCGTTTCCCTGGGGAACGATTCTCGTCAACATCAGCGGCTCGTTCGTCATTGCCTTCGCCGCCACGCTCACGGCCGCCGGAGGCAGGTTCGCCGCACCGATGGAGGTGCGCACCTTCATCATGGTCGGCCTCTGCGGCGGCTATACCACCTTCTCCTCCTTCAGCCTGCAAACGCTCGACCTGCTGCGCGCCGGCCGCCCCGGCGAGGCGCTGGGAAACATCGTTCTTTCGGTGGTTCTGTGCGTGGCCGGCGCCGCGCTGGGCTATTATGTCGCGGCCGCGATCAACCCCGCCCTGATCGCCGGTCGCTAGGATTGATGCCGATGTCCGTCCTCGCCTTTCTCGAACAGGCCGAAACCGCCCCCGCCGTGCTGGAAGCCGCGCGGCGGCTGGCCATGGCACAGCCGGATGCCGCCGTTTCCGCGCTCGCCGTACGCATGCCGCCGGAATCCACCATCATGCCGACGGAGGAAATCCTCACCGCCGCCCAGGCCGCCCGCATCGAGGCCGAGGAGGCGGAGCGCGTCGCCCCGCTGCGCCATCTTGCCGGAGCCGCCGGCATGGCGTGGGAGGATGTGGAAGGGATGACCGATGCGGTGGTCGCCGCGCGCGCGGAAGCGGCCGCGTTCGTCGTGCTCGCCCGCCCG
>DATKQI010000204.1:0-5289 GCA_035532755.1 Acetobacteraceae bacterium | reverse complement strand
CTTCTGCAGGGAGATCCCCCAACACCTCCTTTTAGAGTGAGAGGACGGCCCGGCTTCGCCACTGACGGGTTGAGCCATGTCCAACACTCCATTCGTCCCCGTCCCAATCAGACGGGAAAGCGTGCAAACATGGGTCAGTGCTCAGTGGAAAAACCCAACCCTCCCGGGTCAGTTCTCGCCGGAAATCAACACTTCCATGATCCTGGCGAAGCGGTCGGCCGGGGTGGAGGCAAGGGGTGGGGCCATGAACATAACCGCCGGGCCGTGGCAAGAGGGGGCGCGGCAGCCGGCTGCCGACGGGATTTTGATTGGGTGGCGAGGTGTGCGACGCCTGCCTATGACCGCTTTCGGGCACCGAAGAACGAGGGCTGGGCTGCCGGCGCCGGGTCGCTTGTTGCCGGCAGCAACACTGACGACCGTTCGGGATTTTCGCACAGCCCGGGGACAGGAGGGGCGGCCATGGAATCGCGGGGGCGGCGGCGGTATTTCGCGAGATGGCGGACCCCGGCGATCGCCGCCGCGAATCCCGCGGCCGCGCCGATGCCCAGCGCCCAGCGCGGGCCGAACCTGTCGGCGACCCAGCCGACGATCGGCGCGCCGATGGGGGTGCCGCCCAGGGCGATGGCGATGCGAAGCGCCATCACGCGGCCGCGCATGGCGGGTTCGGTGGAAAGCTGCATCAGGCTGTTCGTGGAGGTGGTGAAGGTCAGCGCCGAGACGCCGATGACGGCGAGGGCCGCGCCGAAGAGCCAGTAATCGGGCGCGATCGCGGCCAGCGCGAAGCCGCCCCCGAAGATCGCGGCGGCACCGGGCAGAAGCGCGAAGCGAGGGGTTCCCCTCCTGGCGGCCAGCAGCGCGCCGGCGACCGTTCCGACCGCCATGATGGACGTGAGCAGCCCGTATCCGCCCGCGCCGGCGTGAAAGACGGTGACGGACATGGTGGAAATGAAGATCGGGAAGTTGAACCCGAACGTGCCGATCAGGAACAGCATGAACAGGATGGCTTTCAGATCCGGGCGCTTCCACACATAGGAAAGACCTTCCACGAAGCTCCCGCGGGCCTTGCCGGCCCTGCCGCCGCGATGAAGGTTCTCGATGCGCAGAAGTTTCAGCGAGCCGAGGACGGCGACGAACGAGGCGGCGTTGACCACGAACGCCCATCCCGTACCCACGCCGGCGATGAGGATGCCGGCAACGGCCGGGCCGACCATCCGCGCCGCGTTGAACGATGCGGAATTCAGCGCCACCGCGTTCGACAGGTCCGCATCGCCCACCAGTTCCGAAACGAAGGTCTGGCGTGCCGGCGCATCGAACGCGGCCGCGCAGCCGAGCAGAAAGGCGAACACGTCCACATGCCATAGCCGGACGAACCCGGTGACGGTGAGGATGCCCAATCCCAGGGCCAGCGCCCCCATGGCCGACTGGGTGGCGAACAGGAGTTTCCGCCGGTCCAGATGATCGGCCGCAAAGCCGGTCCAGGGCAGCAGGAGAAGCTGGGGGCCGAACTGGAGCGCCATGACGACGCCGACGGCGGCCGCGCTCCGGTGCGTCAGCCCCGTGAGCACCAGCCAATCCTGCGCGATGCGCTGCATCCATGTTCCCACGTTGGACACGAGCGCACCGGCCGCCCAGACCCGGTAGTTGAAGCCGTTCAGCGAGCGGAAGGCGCCTTTCACGGGGCGGCGGCCATGATGGTTTCCTCGGGGTGGCTTTGGCTGCCTGCGGCGGCGGGAAGATCAGTCTTCGACGAGGCGCCTGAGCAGCCCCAGGGCGGCGGCGAGTTCGTCCCGCTCCCGCGGATCGAGCCTCGCCTCGATGGTGCGGGACAACCAATCCTGCCGGGCGGCCCGGCCTTCCCTGATCCACTCCCGGCACGCGGCGGTGAGAGACAGGATGGTCTGCCGCCCGTCATTCGGGTCCGCCACGCCGCACACGAGCCCGGCCGCTTCCAGGACGGAAACCGTGGTGCCCATGGATTGCGGGCGCATCCCCTCGGCCTTGGCAAGTGCCGTTACGGTCGCGGGCCCGTCACGCTCCAGGCGGGCGAGCACGGATACCTGCGACCATGTCAGCTCTCCGGGATTCATCTGTTCGCGCAGCCGCCGCTTCAGCCTGCCGATGAGGATGCGAAGCTCCTCGGCCAGGGCTGGTGCGCGCGCGACATCGGGATTGGCCGGTTGCCTGATCATGATCGTATCTCAGCATATACGAAGATAAACTGCAAAGATTATCTTCGTAATGGTGGGTGCAACAGTTTGGACGGTCCTTTGACACATTCCGGCGTGTCCTTTAGCCCGGCCCGACCTCGTTCGGCGACGGCGGCGGGCCATCATGCGCTGCCTGCGGGCACGCGGCTCAGGATCGCCATGCCGGATTCCCGAAAGCCGGGCGCGGCCTATACGATCATCGCCGGCGGCCCGCCCGCCCCGCTTGACCCCCGCACCCTGGCCACGACATTACAGATGCCGGCCGCGCTCCAGGATTTCCAGCGTGTATGCGCGATAGGTCATGCCAAGTTCCTCCGCCCGGGCCAGGCGGCGCAGCGCGATCTCCCGCGGGGCGGACCATGCCCGCTTGTGCGCACGCCGCCAGCACCACAGGCGCCAGGATGCGTTCGGATCATCCTCTTCCAGGGGCGGGCCGCCGTTGTGGCCGGACCGCGGGGGTGGGCACCTCTCCTCGTCCATCGCTAGAGCATTATCGGCTCAAATGGAACCGCGCAGAGATTCCAAGCCGATGAAAATGCTCGTGAAACATGAGCTGGAGCATGTTCGCTTGAAGCGAACATGCTCTAGCGCACCGCGGCGCGCGGGGGGCGGTGCGGGCCAAGCGTTTTGCAGAACAGGGTGGTTTCGGCGAGGCGCCCATCCGGCGTGAAGGAGTGGCCCGGCACGCTGCCGATCTCCGTCCAACCGCAGCTTCGGTAGAGCCTGTCTCCGGCGCTGCCGGTTTCGGTGTCCAGCAGCAGCAGCGTGCGGCCGGCTTCGCGGGCGCCCTCCTCGGCCGCGGCGAGGAGGCGGCGGCCGAGGCCCTGGCGGCGGGCGGAGGACAGGACCAGCATCTTGCCGATCTCTCCGCGGTGCGGCGCGTTGGGCTGGCGGGCGAAGGCGAGCAGGACCGTCCCGACAAGGCGCGCGCCATCGTCGGCGACGAAGAGCCGCCTTTCACCGGCGGCGATGCCGGGAAGCTGGTTGCGCCAGAATTCCCGCCCGTCGTCATCCGAGAATCCCGCCATGAAGTTGACCGAGGCGCCGTGCGCCACCGCGTCCGCCAGGATGGCGGACAGTTCGCCCAGGCGCGCTTCCGCCTCCATCGCATTCGCCGTGCGCACCAATGTCCGGGCGGGCGCCATGGCCGGTTCCATCATGACCTTGCGGCTCCGTGGCTGATGATGACGGCGTAGCGGATGGGCCGCTCCGCGGGGTTGCGGAACAGGATCGGCCGGTCGAAGCGCATCATCAGGCAATCGCCTCTTTCCAGCCGGAACGCCTCTTCGCCGAGTTCCATTTCCAGCGCGCCGTCCAGCACCCAGACATGCTGGTCCGTGCCGGCGAGGCGCTGGCTGTCGAACGCGACGCTGCCGCCGGCGGGGAATTCGACCTCGACGATATCGACGGGCGAGCCGGTTCCGGGGGGAGAGACGCTGCGGCGGAGGTAGCGGCTTTCGGGATCGCGCCAGACCGGCTGGCCGGCGCGGCGCGAGAGCGGGCTGACAGGCGCCTCGGCCCCGGCGAACAACACGGAGAGCGTGGTGCCGAGGCCGCCGCAGACCTTGTTGAGAAGCTGGGCGGTGGGGCTCGATTCCCCGCGCTCGATGCGCGAGAGCATCGCGCGGCTGACGTCGGCGAGGTGGGCGAGGCCATCCAGCGTCAGCCCCCGTTCGGTGCGAAGCTCCCGGATGCGGGCGCCGATGCGGCCGTCGATATCGGTTTCGGTCAGGCTCATATATGCATCCTACATTCCATCATAGTGGAATCAAGAGTTATCGACGTGCCGAGGGTGGGCATGGCCGAAGCCGGCTCTAGGGTCCGCCGAAACGGCTCCCTATATGGGCATTCATGGAAGCGGGATGACAGGGCGTTCATGAGGGGCAGGATGGATGTGGTGTGGCTGCGGCAGTTCCTGGCCCTGGCCGGGCCGCGCGTGTGGCGGGCGCGGCTGGAGGATATCCGCCGGCAGGCCGGCGCGAGCCGCAGGGCCGGGCGGATGGTGCTGCAGCGCCACGCCATCGAGCTTGCGATCGACCGGCTGCGCCAGCCCGACCCCGGCCGCCCGCCATCCGATGCCGAAATCCGCGTGGCCGCGCTGGTCGCCGAGACGATGCGCACGCACGAGGCGCTGGGCGAGGCCGGGCGCATCCGGCTGCGCGAGCAGCTCGCCACCGCGCTCACCGCCCGCAACACGCTGGTGCCGCTGTTCCACCTGATGCGCAGCGCCGCCCTGCAACGCGCCCGCGGCTTCACCGTGCACCACGCCGGGCTGAACGACGGCACGCCGTTCGACCTGCTGATCACCCGCGACGGCAGCGAAGCCGAACTCGCCTGCGACGTGATCTCCGCCGAGGACGGGCGCGGCATGCACCGCGGCGCATGGTTCCACCTCGTCGATCGGATCGACCCCGACCTGCAAACCTGGCTCGCCGCCCACCCCGGCCGCTACCTGCTGAAAATGACGCTGCCGCAAGGCCTGCGCTGCACCCCGCCCGATTGCGGCCAGCTTCCCATCCTGCATCGGCGCATCCGCGCCATGCTGGACGGGCCGCACCGCGCCGACCACGACGAAGCCGCCATCCTCCGCCTCGACCCGCTGCTGCTCGCCGGCGCCCAGGCCGACGAACTCGGCCTGCTCTCCCACCTGCGCCACGAATTCGGCCCCGAAGCGCACCTCGCCGTCACCGCCAGCGGCGGCGGGGTGTTCGCCATGGCCGCCCGCGCCGGCCAGGAAAACGCCGTGGCCGCCGCCATCCGCCGCCGCCTCGCCACCATCGCCCCCACCCGGCTGACCGGCCAGCGCCCCGGCATCCTGGCCATGTTCGTGGAAGACACCGACCGCACCGAATGGCGCACCCTGCGCGACAACATGGAACTGGAAGGCGAGACCCGCCAGTTCCTCACCCACCCCGACGCCAGACGCGTGGTGGCCGTAACCTGCACCTCCCGCCTCGAACTGTTCGGCCTGCACCCGCCCGACACCCGGCACGACGGCGAACTGCGCTTCCGAAACCCCACCCACCCGGCCGCCAAATCCCCCGCCCTCGCCCCCGCCGTCCTGTCATCGATCTGAACCGGC
>DATKQI010000203.1:0-10179 GCA_035532755.1 Acetobacteraceae bacterium | reverse complement strand
CCCGGCGAGGCGCTTGCCTTCCGGGCGGCGGGCGAGCAGCACCCGGCCGTCCGTGTCGATCAGGGCGCAGGCGGCGACCAGCAGCAGGGGCTTCTCGGCCGGGGCCTCGCCTTCCGCTTCCGGCGCGGCGAACAGGGTTTCGCGGGTGGCGAGGAAGCGCTGCACGCGGCACGGCTCGTTCCCGCGGGAGAGGAAGCGTTCGGTCGTTTCCTCCGCCGGGCGGAAGCCGATGTGCTGGAGCACGGCGGCGGAGGCCGGGTTGTCGAGCGCGACGGTGGCTTCCAGCGCATCGAGATCGAGGTTCGCGAGCGCCCAGCTTGCCAGCCGCCGCGCGGCTTCCGTCGCCACGCCATGGCCCCAGAAGCGGCGGGCGACCCAGTAGCCGAGCGTGCCGAGCTGGCGCGGCGCGTCTATGCGCAGGCCGACGCCGCCGACCAGCGTTTCGGTCTCGCCATCCCGCCCGGTGATGGCGAGGTGGTAGGCGCGGCCGTTCGCGATCTCCTTCCGCGTGGAGGCGATCCATTCGTCGGCCAGCGCGCGGGGATAGGGGAACGGCACCTTGGAGAGCGTGCGGCAGACTTCCCAATCGTTGATGAGGCTGTGCAGCGTGGGCGCATCGGCCGGGCGCAGCGGGCGGAGCACCAGCCGGTCCGTCGCCAGGGGTTCGAACCCGGCTGCCGCGATAGGAGCTGCCGCGTCGCTCGCCATCAGCTTCGGTAGCTGCCGTTGATGTCGATGTAGCCGTGCGTGAGGTCGCAGGTCCATACGGTCGCGCGGCCGGCGCCGAGGCCGAGATCAACCGCGATCTCCACCTCCCGGCCCTTCATGTGCGCGACCACGGGTGTTTCGTCGTAGCCCGGCACCACGCCGCCCGCGCGCGCCATCCATACGCCGCCGACGGCGACGGCCAGACGGTCCCGGTCCGCCGGTTCGCCGGATTTGCCGACGGCCATGACGATGCGGCCCCAGTTCGCATCCTCTCCGGCGATCGCGGTCTTCACCAGGGGGGAGTTGGCGATGGACAGGCCGATGCGCTTCGCCGAACGGGCGGTGGTGGCACCCGAGACGTCAATGCGGACGAGCTTGCGGGCACCCTCCCCGTCCCGCACCACCTGCAACGCCAGATCGTGCAGCACCTCGAACAGGGCGGTGCGGAAGCCGCGCAGGATCGCGCCGCCGCCCTCCGGCACCTTCGGGTGCTTCGTCTGGCCGGTGGCGAACAGCAGGACGGTGTCGGAGGTGGAGGTGTCGGAATCGACGGTGGTGCAGTTGAAGCTGGCGTCCACGCCGCGGGCCAGCAGGGTTTGCAGCGCGGGGGCGGGGATTTTCGCGTCGGTGAAGACGAAGCACAGCATCGTCGCCATGTCCGGCGCGATCATGCCGCTGCCCTTGGCGATGCCGGTGATCCGCACTTCCGCCCCGCCGACGGTGGCGGTGCGGGTGGCGGCCTTGGGGAAGGTATCCGTGGTCATGATGCCGCGGGCGGCCTGTTCCCAGCCGGTTTCCGACAGGGAGGCGTGCAGCGCGGGGAGGGCCGCGGTGAGGCGTTCATGCGGCAGAAGCTCGCCGATGACGCCGGTGGAGGCGAGGAAGACCTGCTTCGCCGGGCAGCCCACCAGTTTCGCCGCGGCCGCCGCCGTGGCGCGCGCCGCCTGATCGCCCGCGCGGCCGGTGAAGACGTTGGCGTTGCCCGCGTTCACCACCAGCGCCCGCGCCCGCCCGCCCGGCAGGATGGCTTGGCACCAGGTGACGGGCGCGCCCGGGCAGCGGCTGCGGGTGAACACGCCCGCGGCCGTGGTGGCGGCGGGAAGCTCCGCCATCACAAGGTCTGTCCGGCCGGCGTAGCGGATGCCGGCCTCCACCGCCCCCAGCCGGACCCCCGGGATGGGGGGCAGGCCGGGCAGCGGCACCGCCAGCGGGGAGATCGGCAGCGGCTTGGCCATGGCGGCTACTTCGACTTGGCCGGAGCGGGGGCCGGAGCAGGGGTGGCCGGGGTTGTCGGAGCAGCAGGAGCGGCGGGCTTCACCGGGCTGCCGTCTGGATTGAACCGCTCGATCTTCACCGCGGCCACGGCAAGCGCGATCTGGTGCTGGATGGCCGCGCGGATCAGCGCCTGGCGGATCTTGTCATGCACGTCCTTCAGCGCGGGCGCGGGGTCCGTCCGGCGGGCGATGACCTTGATCACGTGCCAGCCGAACTGGGTGTGCACCGGGGTTTGCGAGACGGTGCCGGGCTTCATGGCGAAGGCGGCGTCGGCGAAGGCGGCCACCATGTCGGTCTTCTTGAAGAAGCCCAGGTCTCCGCCGTTCTTGCCGCCCGGATCGGTGCTGTATTTCTTCGCCAGGTCGGAGAATTTCGCGCCCGCCTTCAGCTTGGCGATGATCTTCTCGGCCTCGGCCTTGGTCTTCACCAGGATGTGCTTGGCGTGCACTTCCACCACGCCGGGCTTGTTCGCGTATTCCTTCTCGTACTGCGCCTTGATCGCCGCTTCGGTGATCTGCGGGCCCACCTGCTTGCGGATGAAGGCGCTTTGCAGCACCTGATCCTTCGCCTCGGCGATGCGGCGCTGGACCAGGGGGTCCTTCGCCACGCCGGCCTTGCGGGCGGCGATGGCCAGGGCGTGCTCGTCGATCGCCTGGTTGAGCAGCAGCGGGTAGATCGCCTGCATCGGCATGCCCTGCAACTGCGGCGGCAGGTTCTGGGCGAGGTCCGACAGCGCGCTCAGATGGATCGGCTCGCCGTTCACCTTCGCCACCACCGGGTCCTTCGGCTTGGGCGCGGCCGGTGTGGCGGCTGCGGCCGCGGGGGCCGGCGCCGGCGGCGTGGCGGGTGCGGCCGGAGTCGCGGTTTGCGCGAACGCGGGGGCCTGGATGGCGGCGGCCAGCAGCAGGGCAGCAATCGGCAGGGAGGGACGCATGAAAACCTCGGGTATCGGGAAGTGCGGAGAATGACCGAAGCCGCCCCGGCTCACAAGCGAGGGCGCGTGCCAGCCGCGCCCCTGCCCGCGTTGACCCGGCCCGGTGCGGGTCCTATCTGTCCCCACGCTGCCCGTTTTCGAGACTGCCCCGCCCTGGAAGGCCTTGCATGTTCGGTCCTCTCGCCCGCGCCATCTTCGGCACCAACAACGACCGCTCGCTGAAAGCGTATCGGCGGCAGGTGCCGCGGATCAATGCTCTCGAACCCGTGATCGCGGAGCTGAGCGACGAGGATCTGCGGGGCAAGACCGCCGAATTCCGCGAGCGGCTGGCCCAGGGCACGACGCTGGACGAGCTGCTGCCGGAGGCTTTCGCGGTGGTGCGGGAGGCGGCGAAGCGCACGCTCGGGCAGCGCCATTTCGACGTGCAGATGATCGGCGGGATGGTGCTGCACGACGGCAAGATCGCCGAGATGAAAACCGGCGAGGGCAAGACGCTGGTCGCCACCCTGCCGGTGTATCTGAACGCGCTCGCCGGCAAGGGCGTGCATGTGGTGACGGTGAACGACTACCTCGCCAGCCGCGATGCCGAGTGGATGGGGCAGATCTACGGCTTCCTCGGCCTGACCACCGGGGTGATCGTGCACGGGCTGGAGGATGACCAGCGCCGCGAAGCCTATGCGGCCGACATCACCTACGGCACCAACAACGAGTTCGGCTTCGACTATCTGCGCGACAACATGAAATACCGGCTGGAGGACATGGTCCAGCGGGACTTCTTCTACGGCATCGTGGACGAGGTGGACAGCATCCTGATCGACGAGGCGCGCACCCCGCTGATCATCTCCGGCCCGTCCGACGAGCCTTCCGACCTGTACCAGCAGATCGACACGGTGGTGAGGGCGCTGGTGGCCGACGAAGCCGCCTACGAGAAGGACGAGAAGTTCAAGACCGCCACCCTCACCGAACCGGGCACCGGGCGGGTGGAGGAGATGCTGCGCGCCGCCGCCATCCTGACCGAGGGCAACCTGTACGACATCGAGAACGTCTCGGTCGTGCACCACGTGCAGCAGTCGCTGCGCGCGCATGTGCTGTTCGCGCGCGACGTGGACTACATCGTGCGCGACGACAAGATCATCATCATCGACGAGTTCACCGGGCGGATGATGGAAGGCCGCCGCTATTCCGACGGGCTGCACCAGGCGCTGGAGGCGAAGGAGCACGTCACCATCCAGCCGGAGAACCAGACGCTCGCCTCCATCACCTTCCAGAACTATTTCCGCCTGTTCCCCAAGCTCGCCGGCATGACCGGCACGGCGATGACGGAAGCCGACGAGTTCGACGAGATCTACAAGCTGCAGGTGATCGAGATCCCGACCAACGTGGCGGTGGCGCGCAAGGACGACGACGACGAGGTGTACCGCTCGGCCGCCGAGAAATACGAGGCGGTGGCAAGCCTGATCGCCGAGGCGCGCAAGCGGGACCAGCCGGTGCTTGTGGGCACCACCAGCATCGAGAAGAGCGAGCTGATCAGCGGCATCCTGAAGAAGAAGAAGGTGCCGCACGCGGTGCTGAACGCCCGCTTCCACGAGCAGGAAGCGACCATCGTCTCCCAGGCCGGCGCGCCGGGCGCGGTGACGATCGCGACCAACATGGCCGGGCGCGGCACCGACATCAAGCTCGGCGGCAATTTCGAGATGCGGGTGAAGATCGAGCTTGCGAAGATCGAGGACCCGGCGGCGCGGGAGGCCGGCGAGGCCGCCATCCGCGCGGAGATCGCACAAGCGCACGAGCGGGTGAAGCAGGCCGGCGGGCTGTTCGTGATCGGCACCGAGCGGCACGAGAGCCGGCGCATCGACAACCAGCTTCGCGGTCGCTCCGGCCGGCAGGGCGATCCGGGGGCGAGCCGGTTCTTCCTGTCGCTGGAAGACGATCTGATGCGCATCTTCGGCTCCGACCGGATGGGCGGGATGCTGCAGAAGCTGGGGCTGAAGGACGGCGAGGCGATCGTCCATCCCTGGATCAACAAGGCGCTGGAGAAGGCGCAGAAGAAGGTCGAGGCGCGGAACTTCGACACCCGCAAGAACCTGCTGAAATACGACGACGTGATGAACGACCAGCGGCGCGAGGTGTACGCGCAGCGCCGCGAGTTCATGAAGGCCGACGATCTTTCGGAGATCATCGCGGAGATGCGCGGCGAGATCATCGCCACGATGGTCGCGCAGCGCATCCCGGAAAAGGCCTTCGCCGAGCAGTGGAAGACCGCGGAGCTGGCGGAAGACGTGCAGCGGCTGCTCAACCTCGACCTGCCGGTGGTGGACTGGGGCCGCGAGGAAGGGATCGACGAGGTCGGCATCCGCGAGCGGATCGAGCGGGCGGCGGATGCGATGATGGCGGCGAAGGCGGCCAACATGGGGCCGGAGCTGATGCGCTTCGTCGAGAAATCGCTGGTGCTGCAGATTCTCGACCAGGTGTGGAAGGAGCATCTGCTGGCGCTCGATTATCTGCGCCAGGGCATCGGGTTGCGCGCCTACGGTCAGCGCGATCCGCTGAACGAATACAAGGCCGAGGCGTTCACCCTGTTCAACGCGATGCTGGACGAGTTCAAGGAACGGATCACCGGCATGCTCGCCCGCGTGGAGCTGAGCCCGGATGCGCCGCCGGAGGCGGATTTCCAGCCGGCGTTCCAGAACATGGTGGAAAGCCACCCCGATCCGATGATGGCGATGGCGATGGCGGGGGCCGGAATGGAGATGGGGGCGGAGATGGGGATGGCCGGGGCGGAGCCGGTCATGCTGGCCCAGCGGCCGATCCGGATGGACGCGGTCGATCCGAACGATCCGTCAACCTGGGCGAACACGCCGCGCAACGCGCTGTGCCCCTGCGGCTCGGGCAAGAAGTTCAAATACTGCCACGGGCGGGTCTGATCCCGGCCTGGCCGATGCGGGGCGGATAGCCGCGACCGGCGTTATAGTTGCTTGATCATAACGAGACGATTCTGCTACGATCTCGGGTGCAGAACGGCTTGTCCGTGGCTTCCGGTATCGGGAGGGCGGAGCGATGATCGGTGGCGTCAGCATTCCGACATCCGCGCGGCTGATGAATGCCGCGGAGTGGGCGATTGTCGATCGCGTGTTCAAGGCCGCGAACCTTCCCTATAAAATCCGGATCTGGATCACCAACGGCAGCGGCCTCGGCGGCGCCCCGTTCACCATCCCCACTTCGCTGGTCACGACGGTGTTCGGCGCGGTTGGAACGTGGTTCAGCCCGGTTGCGATCGGCGGCAATTACCTCACGAGCGTGGTCAATCTCGGCTATCTGATGAATGTGGGCACGGGCGCCTATCCGGACATGACGGTCTCGCCGGCCTATCAAAGCCTGCTGGTGCACGAGACCACGCATGTCTGGCAGGGGCGCAACAGCATCTTTGCGCTGACCTACGTCATCAGCTCGGTCGTGAGCCAGTGCGCAGGGATCAGAGGCACCAGCGGGCTCTCCGGGCGGTCCGCCGCCTACGCCTACGCGCCGGGGCTGGCGTGGGGCAGCTACAACGCCGAGCAGCAGGCGTGCATTGTCGAGGACTGGTTCGCCGCCGGCGAGCCGACGGGCGGGCCGCTCTACAGCCGCTATATCGTGGGCCACATCCGGCTCGGCAGGACTTGATGCCGGATCAGGCGTGCCCAGCCCGGTCGGCCAGCAGCGCGGGATCGACGCGCAGCTTCGCCATCGCCCGGCGCCATTTCGTGTCGTGGTCGCCGTCGAACACCAGCTCCTCGTCGGCGGGGGCGGAGAGCCACGAATTCTCCTGGATCTCCTCGTCGAGCTGCCCCGGCCCCCAGCCGGCGTAGCCCAGGGCCAGGAAGCAGGCGCGCGGGCCGCCGCCGCCGGCGATGGCCTTCAGAATGTCCATGCTCGCGGTCAGCACCAGCCGGTCATCGACCTTCAGGCTGTCCTCCGCCGTCCAGTCCGCGGTGTGCAGCACGAAGCCGCGGCCATTGTCCACCGGGCCGCCGGCATGCAGGCGGATCATCCGCGCGGGCGGCGCGGGCTCCACGTCCAGCTGGCGCAGCAGATCCTCGAACCGCGGCTCCGCCAGCGGCCGGTTCACCACGATGCCCATCGCGCCATCGGGGGTGTGGGCGCACATCAGGATCACGCTCTGCGCGAATCGCGGGTCGGTCAGCGTAGGCATGGCGATCAGCACCTGCCCGGTCAGGAATCCCGGAGCATCAGTCAGGGGGCGGGAAGGAACGGTCCGTGCCATGGGCGAAAAATGGGCCTTCGCGCCCGAGGGCGCAAGCGGGGGCGCAAGCGGGGGGCGCAAGCGGGCGGATCGTGACTCCTCCGGGCAGGGGCGGTAGGAGTGGCGTCAATCGACAGCGAGGAACGGAACCCCATGATCAAGGTCGGCGAGACCATTCCCGAAATGAAGCTGATGACCGCCACGCCGGACGGCCCGAAGGAGGTCTCGACCGCCGACATCTTCGCCGGCAGGAAGGTGGTGCTGTTCGCGGTGCCGGGCGCCTTCACGCCCACCTGCAGCATCAAGCACCTGCCCGGCTTCGTGCAGTCCGCCGAGGCGATCCGCGCCAAGGGCGTGGATGCCATCGTCTGCATGGCGGTGAACGACGTGTTCGTGATGGGCGCCTGGGCGAAAGACCAGATGGTGGGGGACAAGCTTGTGATGCTGGCCGACGGGTCCGGCGCCTTCACCCGCGCGCTGGGGCTGGAACTCGATCTGGTCGCGCGCGGTCTGGGGGTGCGCAGCCAGCGCTTCGCGCTGATCGCCCAGAACGGGAAGGTGACGCATGTGGCCGTCGAGGAACCGGGCGGTTTCGAGGTCAGCCGGGCCGAGGCCATCCTCGCCGCCCTGTAGGCGCGGCCGGGATGGGCTGACCTGCGCGGCGTTTGGTTCTACGGTGGCGGGGCGATGCTGACCGATCTTCCCAACGTGCTGACGCTCTCGCGGATCGCCGCCATCCCGCTGCTGGTGGTGCTGGTGGCGGTGCATCGCCCGGGCACCGACCTCGCGGCGTCCCTGCTGTTCGCCATCGCCGCCGTGACCGACTATCTGGACGGCCGGCTCGCGCGGGAGCGGCGGCAGTTGTCGGATTTCGGCCGCATGCTGGACCCGATCGCCGACAAGCTGCTGGTCGGCGCGACCCTGATGCTGCTGGCGGGGCTCGGCCGGCTGTCGGCCTGGAGCCTGTATCCGGCGATCGTGATCATGCTGCGCGAGATCCTGGTGAGCGGCCTGCGCGAATACCTCGCCGGCATCCGCATCGGCCTGCCGGTCACGCGGCTCGCGAAATGGAAGACCACCGTGCAGATGGTGGCGCTGACGGTGCTGCTGGCCGGAGACAGCGGCGGCCGGGCGATCGGCCTGGGGTGGCTGCCGGTATCCTCCATCGGGGCGATGCTGATCTGGATCGCCGCCGCGCTCACGCTCGTGACCGGCTGGGATTACCTCACCGCGGGGCTGCGCCACGCGACCACGGGGCGCCCCAAGGCGGCGCCGGACGCGGTCAGCCGCGGGTGAACCGCGACGACGGCACAAGGCGCGTGCTGGGGCTGGTCGGCTGGTCCGGCAGCGGCAAGACCACGCTGCTGGCCGCGCTGCTGCCCCGGCTCCGCGCCGGCGGCCGGCGCGTGTCCACCATCAAGCATGCGCATCATGGGTTCGATCTCGACCAGCCGGGCAAGGACAGTTTCCGCCACCGGCAGGCCGGGGCGGTGGAGGTGATGGTCGCCTCCGGCACCCGCTGGGCGCTGACGCATGAATTGCGCGGGGAGCCGGAGCCGGCGCTGCCGGCGCTGCTGGCGCGGATGGCCGCAGTCGATCTCGTGCTGGTGGAAGGTTTCAAGACCGAGCCTTTCCCGAAGATCGAGGTGCACCGGCCCACGCTGGCCAGGCCGCCGATCTGGCCCGGCCAGCCGGACGTGATCGCGGTGGCGACCGATGCGCCCGTGCTGATGGCCCCGTGCGACCGGCCGGTGCTGCCGCTGAACGATCCGGATGCGGTGGCGGCATGGATCGTCCGCTTTCTTGAAACCGCCATGCCACCCGTGGCGCATCATGCCGGCGGCTTCGGCCGATGACCGGCGTTGCATGCCCATCTCGCGCAAGCACATCTTGCGCAAGCCCATCTTGTGTATAATTGGCCGCTGTATCATGGCCGCTTGGCGCGCTGCACGATGCGGCCTGTTTCCCGGCCCAGAAAGGAGCCTTTTCCATGCGGCGCTTCGCCCTGCCCGGCCCGATCCTGCTGCTGCCCGCCCTGCTGCTGCCCATCCTGCTGTCCGGCTGCGACGGTTTCGGCCATTTCCTGAGCGACACGCACACGTTCAAATCCAACCCCAACCTGCCGGCCGGCAACAGCACGACCATGGAGCGCGCCCTGGGCCAGCCCGTGCCGCGGCAGCCGCTGCAATCCCAGGCGGGGAACGTGTGGCCGGGGTCGATCCCCGCGGAGCCGACGCTGTCGGACCTCGAAAAACAGATGAACGGCACCAACCCGGCATCGCCCGCCACCACGGGCGGCATGCAAGGCATCGCCCCGGCCCCTTCCGGAACGGGCGCATCGGTCGCGCCGACCGGGCAGAACGCGGCGCCGATCTTCAACACCAACCAGGGCGCGGCGGTCAGCGCCGGCGGCACCAGCCGGTTTCAGACCGTCCCTGGCGTGAACGGGCAGAATGGCGGGATCGTCATCCCCAACGGCAACGGCACCAGCACGCTGATCATGCCGAACGGCAACGTGCAGACCGTGCCGACGCCCGGAAAATGAGCGTGGGGACATGAGAGCGGGGAAATGAGCGCGCCGATCCGGGTGCTCTATTTCGCCTGGCTGCGCGAGCGCATCGGCCACGCGGAGGAGGAGGTGGACGATGCGCCCGCCACCGTGGCGGCACTGCTGGATGCGCTGCGCGCCCGCAGCCCCGCGCACGCGGCGGCTCTTGCGGATGCCTCCGTCATCCGCTGCGCGGTGAACCAGGATTTCGCCTCGCCCGAGACGCGATTGTCCCCCGGCGACGAGGTGGCCCTGTTCCCGCCGGTGACCGGCGGCTAGAGTGTTTTCACCCATGGTGAAAACACTCCAGCACATTGTTCGCGAGCAGTTTCATCAGCTCGCGGATCGCTCCGCGATTCCACTCAAGCTGATACTGCTCTAAGCCGATGGCACGCATCCGCGTGGGGCCGGAGGATTTCGACGTTTCGGCGGAGATGGCCGCGCTGTGCGGCGGGCGGAGCGATATCGGCGGCA
>DATKQI010000202.1:0-17491 GCA_035532755.1 Acetobacteraceae bacterium | reverse complement strand
GCAACAACCGCCGTGGGCCGGATGGACCGCTGCCGGTGCTTTCAAAAAAACCGCGATCGCGTGTCGGGTTGGCGAAGCCTCGTTCGTCCTCGAGGAGTGGATCGGCAATTCGTGGGAGCAAGGGGCATGTCGCAACGGGCTGGAACCCCGGAAGCCGGGATCAAGCAACACCCAACGCTTCACACGCAGGCGGTGATGCAAGGCGCGCTCATATTGGCGCAGGCCAAAGACTGCGCGGACATCGCCGCCGCGAGCGCCGATCACCCGCGCCGCTCTGTTGAACACTTGTTTCGGCCCGCAATCCGCAGAGGAAAGGAAAACGCATGACCACGAACGATACCTATCTTGCCGTCTTTCTCGGCAGCAAAACCAGCCCGCGCATGAAGGCGTGGATGGCGCTTCCCGAGGCCAAACGGCGTGCCAAGGAACAGGAGGGCATGGCCGCCTGGAAAGTCTGGGCCGAAAAGCACCACGCGGCGGTTTCCGTCATGGGCGGGCCGCTCGGAAAGACGAAGAAGATCGCCGAACACGGCACCGAGGACGTGAGCAACGAGATGGGCGCCTTCATGGTCGTGAGGGCGGAATCGCACGAGGCAGCCGCCAAGCTGTTCGAGAAGCATCCGCATTTCACGATCTTCCCGGGCGAGTCCGTGGAGATCATGCCGGTTCTGCCGATACCAGGCGCCTGATCGGCGGCAACGTCCGTTCCCTCGATTCATAAGGAGAAACGAGCATGCCCAACACCGTGCGCCTGCACCGCGTTCTGGCGACCAGCCCGGAGAAAGCCTATCGCGCGTTCCTCGAGGCGGACGCACTCGCGAAATGGCTCCCGCCCAACGGGTTTGCCTGCACCGTGCATCATCTGGAACCGAAAGTGGGCGGCACGTTCAAAATGTCCTTCCGGAACTTCACTACGGGCAAAAGCCACGTGTTTGGAGGCGAATATGTCGAGCTCGTTCCGGGCGAACTGCTGCGCTACACGGACAAATTCGACGATCCCAACCTGCCCGGCGACATTGAGGTGACGGTGACGTTGAAGAAAGTATCGGTCGGCACCGAGCTGGATATTGTACAGGCCGGCATCCCCGACGTCATTCCACCCGAGGCTTGTTATCTCGGCTGGCAGGAGTCGCTGCGAAACCTGGCAAGGCTCGTCGAGCCCGAGATCAATCAATAGCGCATCGGGCGGCTTACGAGACTCTGTGAGCTTTACCGGCACGCTGAACTGCGGGAGTGGGTCGAAACCGGAAATCCAATCCAGAGTCTGGCTGCCGGACGAAGCAATCTTGGGTCGGGTTCATAACGGGCTCTGGAACCGCACAATCGTGAGGCTTTCCGTCACGTAGCCCGCATATCGGAAGTCGCGGATCGCCGCGATCCGGCCGGCCGCCCAGCCGAGCAGGACCACGTAGAGAACGGCACCCGACGGATCGGCCGGATCGCTGGCCAGGAGCGCCGGGCGGCCTTCGGCGAGGCCGGGCGAGAACCGCCAGTCCGACGATTCCGCGTAGCGGCTGAAATAGACCGAGACGTCCTTGCGGCCGGCGAGGCGGATGCGGTTCACGAGGTCGAGCCGCACATCCTCGGCCAGCAGGCTGCGCAGGGCGTCGAAATCGCGGTCATTGAACCGGTCGGCATAGGCGCGCAGCCGGTCCCGCTCCGCCGCGGCGAGACCGGGTGCGGCGCCTTCGGAGGCGCCTGCGAGTTCCCTCAAGCGGGAGCGCCCGCGATGCAGGGCGGCCTTCACCGCGGGGAGGCTGACGCCCAGAATCTCCGCCGTCTCGGCCAGGGAATGGCCCAGAACATCCATCAGCACCACGCTCGACCGCTGGGTGGCGGGCAGGTGCATGAACGCGGACAGGCTCGCGGCCGCCGCCACCCGCACATCGGCGGCAGCGCTGGCATCCGCCAGACCGGCCATGTCGGTATCGGAATGCACCGTCGCCTGCCGCTTGCGGCGGCGCAGGGCATCGAGGGCGGCATTGTGCGCGATGCGGAACAACCAGTTCTCCGGCCGCTCGATCCGGCCGGCGGCGGGGAAGGCCTCCGCCGCCTTGGCCAGCGCCTCCTGCACCACGTCCTCGCCGTCGAACGCGGAGCCGACCATGCGCGCGCAGTAGCGGTGCAGGCGCGGGCGCAGCTCCGCCATCAGCCGCCCGAAGGCCTCCGGCTCCAGGCTTCCATCCGCCATGCCCGCCCCTTTCCGCCCGGCCGCTGAACCGCGAGCCCCGATCCCCAGGACGCCGGACGCCGGGCGAAGGATTCGGCACCGTGAAAATTTTTCTCGCCGGGAATCCTTCCCGCCCGCCCCGGCGTCCTGGACCTCATCGGCGTGCACGGTGCGCGCCGATGAGATCAAGGACCATGACCATGCAGAGAGTGACACTGGTGCGCTACGCGACCAAGCCGGACCGCACCGCGGAGAACGAGGCCCTGTCCCGCGCGGTGTTCGCCGAACTCCGGGCCGCGGCGCCGGACCATGTGGCCTACGCGCTTTTCAGGGACGGGGTCGATTTCGTCCATCTGTTCATCAATACCGAGGCGGACGATTCCAGCCCCCTGACGGAGCTTCCGAGCTTCAAGACCTATGCGCAGGACGTGGCCGCGCGCTGCGAGGCGCCGCCGGAGGTGACGCGGCTGAGCCTTCGCCTTGTGGACAGCTACGGCCTGGCACCGGCCATGGCGCCGGCCTGACGGCCGGCGAAGCGGATCACGCGCCCGCGTTGCCAGACGACCGCCGATCGAGGAAGTCCAGCAGCGCGGCGCGGAAGGGCTGTACGCTCTTGTAGCGCTCCATCTCCGGCGGCAGGGCGCGGATCGCGCCGGCGAGGCGCGCGGCGACGCCGGGAAGGGCGGCGATCTCGTCCACGCCACGCTGATGCGTGCGGATGGTGAACAGGATCGCCCCGCTTTCCGGCAGCCGGCTCAGCGTCTGCCGTTCGACGCGCAGCGTGAGCCGCGCGCCGGCATTGGCCGCCGTGATCGCCGGATCAGCCTCCGTGCGGCCGTGGCCGGCGGGCTGGAACAGCGTCGGATCATCATGGATCGACCAGTTCACCCGCTCGACCAGCCGGCTGGGGCCGAGCAGCGCCATGAAGCGGTCCACCTTGCCGGCCAGCTTCTCCGCATAGAGCGGCACCGGCGCGTGGATCGCCAGCATCGGCCGGCCGATCTTGTCAGCAAGCCGCCAGCGCGAGGGGAAGCACAGCACCGCGGCGATCAGGCGCGACCCGTCGGCGGAGGGTTCCAGCACGCACAGATCCTCCTGCACCAGCCGGCCGGCCAGTTCCAGCGGATCGCAGGGCGGCCGCGCGAGGTCCCAGTTTTCGCCGGTCAGCCGGTTGGCCAGCCGGTCCCCTTCGCGGGCGAACCAGCCGGGATGATCGGTGGCCAGATGCGCCGCCAGCACAGCCAGCACCTCCGCCCGCGCAGGCGCGGAGCCCGGCAGCGCGGCGAACACCTCCGCCGGGCGTTCGGCCAGAAGCTGCCGGCGGAGCGCCATCTGCGCGGGGTAGTGCGAATCGATCTCCGTCAGCGCCGAGGCGGGCTGCGCCACGAGCCCCATCGCCATGCGGAACGGCCCGTCGGCGAACGGCAGGTACAGGGGCGGCGCACCGAGCGGCGGGATGCCGCCATCGACCGCGCACGTTTCGGTCGCGCGGGTGCCGTTCAAGCCGGCCGGCGGCCGCGCAGGGCGACCGCGAGCGTGCCGTCGTCCAGCACGTCGAGCGCGCCGCCGATCGGCACGCCCTGGCCGAGGCGCGTGATGGCCACACCGAGCGGGCGCAGCCGGTCGGTGAGCCAATGGGCCGTGGTGGCGCCATCCACGGTGGCGCCGAGCGCGAGGATGACCTCGTTGATGCCGCCGGCCGCGATCCGCGCCAGCAGCGGGGGCAGGTTGAGATCGTCCGGGCCGACGCCGCCGAGGGCCGAGAGGGTGCCGCCCAGCACGTGGTAGAGCCCGCGATGGACATGCGCCCGCTCCAGCGCCCACAGATCGCCCACGCCTTCCACCACGCAGATCAGGCCACGGTCCCGCGCCGGGTCCGTGCAGATCGCGCAGGGGCTGCGGCTGTCGAGGTTGCCGCAGGTTTCGCACGGCCGCACCGCGCGGGCCGCGTCCGCGAGGGCCGCGGCGAGCGGCAGCATGCGCGCCTCCGGCTGCTGGAGCAGGCGCAGGGCGGCGCGGCGGGCGCTGCGCGGGCCGAAGCCCGGCAGCTTCGCCAGCAGGCCGATCAGCGTTTCGACCTCGGGGCCGCCCATCAGCGCGGGTCGCGGCGGTTCAGAACGGCAGCTTCATGCCGCCGGGAAGCTGCAACCCGCCGGTCACTTTCTGCATCTCCTCCGCCGCCATCGCCTCGACCTTGCGCTTCGCGTCCGCGTGCGCGGCGAGCACGAGGTCTTCCAGCATCTCCATCTCCGCCGGGTCGGCAAGCTTCGGGTCGATCTTCGCCCGCTTCATCTCGCCCTTGCCGTTCAGCGTGATGCTGACCATGCCGGCGCCGGAGACGCCCTCGATCTCCATCGCCTCCAGCTTCGCCTGCACCTCCGCCATCTTCTGCTGCATCTGGTTCGCCTGCTTCATCAGGCCGGCTAGATTCTTCATGAGTCCTCCTGGTCGTCGTCGGCCGGGTCCCCATCGGCGGGTTCGGCGTCAAGCTCGGCGTCAAGCGGGGCGAATTCCGGCATGTCGGGTTCGCCCAGCGCGGGCATGGGTTCGGGCGGCAGGCCGTAGGCATCGGCGGTGCGGTCGTGCACCGCCTGGATGCGGGCGCCGGGGAAGGCATCGAGGATCGCGCGCATCAGGGGATGGTCGGCCGCGGCGGCGCGGCGGGCGGTGTCGGCGGCCGTGCCCTGGGCGGCGAGGGTGGGTTCGCCCTCGGCGGCGGAGACGGCGATGGTCCAGCGGCTGCCGGTCGCTTCCGCCAGCAGCGCAGCGAGGCGGGCGGCGAGGTCGCGCGGGGCTTCCGGCTCGGGCCGCAGTTCGATCACCGGCGGGGCGAAGCGCACCAGATGCACCGAATGCAGCAGATGCGCATGCAGCATCGCCTCCCGCCGGGCGCCGACCAGCGCCACCACATCGCGGTAGCCGGCAAGGCGCGGGCCTTCCGGCTGCGGGGCGGGCGCGGCGATCAGCCCGCCGTTGACGACGGCGCGGGCGCCTCCGCCGGACGGCCCCGGCGGCAGCGGGCCGGCCGGCGTTGCGGCGGCATCCGCGCCCGGGGCGGACAGCCGGCGCACCAGTTCGCCGGGCGGCGGCAGGTCCGACACGTGGCACAGGCGGATCAGCACCATCTCGGCCGCGGCACGCCGGTCCGGCGCGGCTTCCACTTCCGCGACACCCTTCAGCAGCATCTGCCACACGCGGCCCAGCACCGGGATCGACAGGCGCTGAGCCAGCGCCGCGCCCCGGGTGCGCTCGGCCTCCGGCAATTCCGCACCCTCCTTCAGGGCGGGGACGGATTTCAGCCGGCTGAGCGTGTGAGCCAGCTCCAGCAGGTCGTGCAGGACCATGCCCAGGTCCGCGCCGCATTCGTGCAGCCGGTCGGTGATGGCGAGCGCCTCGGCCGGGCGGCCGGCCATCAGCGCCTCCATCAGGTCGAACGCGACCGAACGGTCGGCGAGGCCCAGCATGTCGATCACCGCCGCGGCCGTGATCGGGCCTTCCTCGGCGCCGGTGGCGATCGCCTGGTCGAGCAGGGAAAGCCCGTCCCGCACCGAGCCGTCGGCGGCGCGGGCGATCAGATCGATCGCCGCGGGATCGACCGCCACCGCCTCGGCCGCGGCGATGCGGGCGAAATGGGCGGACAGCTCCGCCACCGACACCCGCCGCAGGTCGAACCGCTGGCAGCGGGAGAGCACGGTGACCGGCACCTTGCGGATCTCGGTGGTGGCGAACACGAACTTCACGTGCGGCGGCGGCTCCTCCAGCGTCTTCAACAGGGCGTTGAAGGCGTTGCGGGAGAGCATGTGCACCTCGTCGATCACGAACACCTTGGCGCGCGCCTGCAGCGGGCGGAAGCGCGTCGCCTCGATGATCTCGCGCACGTCGTCCACGCCGGTGTTGCTCGCGGCGTCCATCTCCACCACGTCCGGGTGGCGGTCGGCGAGGATCGCGGTGCAGTTGGGGCACACGCCGCACGGATCGGCGGTGGGGCCGCCCGCGCCGTCCGGCCCGATGCAGTTCAGCGCGCGGGCGATGATGCGGGCGGTGGTGGTCTTGCCCACGCCGCGCACGCCGGTGAGCATGAAGGCGTGCGCGATGCGGTTCATCGCGAACGCGTTGCGCAGCGTGCGGACCAGCGCGTCCTGCCCGATCAGGTCGGCGAAGTTCGCCGGGCGGTACTTGCGCGCCAGCACCCGGTAGGCCGGGGCCTGGGGCGCGGGAGCCGCGGGTGCGTCCTCGCCGAACAGGCCGGGGCCTGATGGCAGTGGCGGCGGCGGGGGTGGATCGGTCTCGAACAGGCTTGCCATGCGCGGGGCTGCCATCAGCCGCCGCGGCGGCCACCTTCTGCCAGTTTGCCGGGTGGGAGGCCGGACAGGCGACCCGGGCGGGAACTCGTTGCGGCTGCTTCCTTCCGGACCTGACCGGGTTGGCGAGGCGCTCGTCCGCCGCCGACCTCCCGACCGCTTCATATCATGGTTCCGTGGGAACGCCACAAGGTGCCCGCGTTCGGTGCGAACACCACAAGATACCCCGCATTGCCCTGCGGCGGCGCGCGTGCGAAATCTCGATGCCGATGTTCCCGATCCGCCCCAGCCGCCCCAATGCCTATACCGGCAGCCCGCTCGACCGCGCCTCCATCCGCCGCGAGGCCGCCGAATGGATCGCGCAGGCGCGCGCGGGCGCGGACAGCGTGTTCGTGCCGGTGTGGCAGGCGCGCTTCCTGCTGCGCGGGCTGGAGGCCGGGCGGCCGGAGGCGGCGTTCCTCTCCGGCGAGGCCGCTGCCGCGTTGCAGGGGGACGATGCGCCCTGGGCCTTTCTGGGGCTGTGGCGGGAGCGGCCCGTCTTCGCCGTGGATCTGAGCGCCGCGGCGGAGCCGCCGAACCTGCTGCCGCCGGCGGAGGCGACGTTCGCCGACCTGCGCGGCACCGCCGGGCTGCTGCCGGCCGATGACGCGGCGATCCTGGCGCATGCGCGCGGGCTGATGCACTGGCGCGCGCGCACCCGCTTCTGCAGCGCCTGCGGCGAGGCGCTCACCCTGCGCAGCGCCGGCAACGTGCTGACCTGCCCCGGCTGCGCCATCCAGCATTTCCCGCGCACGGACCCCGCCGTGATCATGCTGGTGGTGCATGAGGACCGCGCCCTGCTGGGCCATTCCCAGCGCTTTCCGAACGCGACGATGTATTCCACCCTCGCCGGCTTCGTGGAGCCGGGCGAGAGCCTGGAGGAAGCGGTGGCGCGCGAGGTGGCGGAGGAGGCGGGCATCCGCGTGGGCCGGGTGTTCTACCATTCGAGCCAGCCCTGGCCGTTCCCCGCCTCCATCATGCTCGGCTTCCACGCCGAGGCGCTGAGCGAGGCCATCACCATCGACCGGGACGAGCTGGCCGACGCGCGCTGGTTCACCCGCGCCGAGCTGGCCGACCCGGCGGCGGGCGGGTTCAGCCTGCCGCGGGGGGATTCGATCGCCCGGCGGCTGATCGAGGACTGGCTGGAGGCGGGCTGAAAGGCCGGCAGGCACGCAGGCCCGGCTACACCAGCCAGATTCCGACCAGGATCGTCAGCACCGTCAGCGGCGCGCCGACGAGGAAATAGGCGCGGAAGCTGATCTCCACCCCCCGCGCGCGGGCTTTCTGCGCGACGATCAGGTTGGCGACCGACCCCAGCAGGGTGAAGTTTCCGGCAAGCGTGGCCGCCATCGCCACTACGAGCCACGCATGCGCCGGATCGGCGAGCCCGGCGATGAACGGCCGCAGCACCAGCACGGCGGGGACGTTGCTGACGATGTTGGAGAGCACGGCAGTGATGCCGCTCAGCACCGCCGTGCGATCCAGGTGCAGCGCGCCCACCCGATGGATCAGCGCCGGGGTCAGCAGCGCCTTCTCCAGCCCCGCCACCACGATGAACAGGCCGGCGAACATCAGCAGCAGGGTCCAGTCGATCTCGGCGTACACCTTCTCGCTCTTCACCCGCCGCGTCAGCAGCAGCAGCCCGCCGCCGACCACCGCCGCCTTGGCCGGGCGCACGCCGACGAAGAACGCGACCACGAGCCCGGCCGCGACCAGCAGCGATTCGACGATCATGCCCGCGTGCGCCCGCGAAGGTGGCGGATCGGCCGTGAAGCGGGCGCGCACCAGGAATTCGCCGCGCCAGACCAGGGCGATCAGCCCCACCGTCAGCACCAGGCCGATCGCCGCGACCGGCGACAGAACGGCGGCGAAATGGCCGTAGGAGATGCCGGAGAGGCTGCCGATGATGATGTTCTGCGGGTTGCCGGTGATGGTTGCCGTGCTGCCGATGTTGGAGGCCATTGCAAGCCCGAGCAGGTAGGGCACCGGCTGGCGTTCCAGCTTCAGCACCACGTCCAGCACCAGCGGGGTGAGCACCAGGCAGATCGTGTCGTTCACCAGGAACGCCGACAGCAGGCCGGAGACCAGCACGATTGCGCCCAGCAGCAGCAGCGGATGGCCGGCCCGGCGCACGGCCAGGGACGTGACGACGCGGAAGAAGCCGGCGAGGCGCAGGTTCGCCACCAGGATCATCATGCCCAGCAGCAGGGCGATGGTGTCGAAATCCACCGCCCGCAGCGCCTGCTGCATGCTCAACGCCCCGGTCGCCACCATCAGCGCCGCGCCCAGGAAGGCCGCCCCCGCCCGGTCGAGCCGGAAGCCCGGCAGCCGGCCGATCGCGACCACGAGATACGTCGCCAGGAAGATCAGGACGGCCGCGAACTGCGGCAAGCGATGCAGGATTTCCACCCCCGCTCCCTACCATGGCGCGGCGAGCCCGCGAAAACCCGCCTCATCCGGATTCGCCCCGTCCAGGGGCTGCCGGTTTCACGCATCGGTGACGTGGAACGGCATGGGGCTTGGAAAATCGGGGGGTTCAGGCGATATGTTCATCCTGTAGTCTGCTGAAGGGCGCGCCGGGGCGGTTTCGGTTCGGTCGGGCCGTGCTGCCCGCCCCCACTGCATCAGGCCCTTGATGTTCACCTACCTCACGTTCCTGCTGGACGCCGCCGCCCGCTTCCCGCTGTTCCAGGCGGCGGCCATCATTGGCGGGACGTTCGTGCTGGAGGATGCGGCCACGGTGCTCGCCGCGATGCAGGTGGAGGCCGGGGCGGTATCGTTGCCCGTGGCCCTCGGGGCATTGTATGTCGGGATCGTGATGGGCGATCTGGGCTTGTACGGCATGGGGCGGCTCGCCGCCGCGGTGCCCTGGACGGAGAAATGGATCCCGCCGCACCGGCGCGATCTGGGGCACAACTGGCTGAAAGGGCGGCTGGCGCGGGTGGTGCTGGTCAGCCGGTTCCTGCCGGGGCTGCGGCTGCCCACCTATACCACCTGCGGGTTTCTCCGCGCCTCCTTCACCATCTTCGCGCTGGCGGCGATCGCGGCGACGCTGGTATGGACGACATTGCTGTTCGGCGTGTCGCTGCGAGTCGGGCAGCTTCTGTTCACCTATTTGGGCGCCTGGCGCTGGGCGGGTGCCGCGGGGTTCTGCATCGTGCTCATCATCGCCGGGCGAATGGTTGCCAGTCATTTCAACAAGGCGGACGAGCGATGAGTGATGCCCCGCTGGCCCAGGGCCTGCTGGCCCGGCTGCGGGCGCGCCGCGCGGTGGCGCGGCCGGTCTCGTTCTTCGAGTTCTGGCCCGACTGGGTGTTCTACGCGCCGGTGGTGCTCCATTGGCTGGGGCTGGCCATCCGCCATCGCGGGCTCGGGGTGATGACGGCGGCCAACCCGCATATCGAAACCGGCGGCCTGTGCGGCGAATCGAAGGTTTCCATCCTCGACCAGATGGGCGGGCCGGGGCGCGATTGGGTCGCGCCCTAT
This sequence comes from Acetobacteraceae bacterium, assembly GCA_035532755.1. Classification (GTDB taxonomy): domain Bacteria; phylum Pseudomonadota; class Alphaproteobacteria; order Acetobacterales; family Acetobacteraceae; genus DATKQI01. The sequence goes on along the minus strand of DATKQI010000202.1, from coordinate 7,495 downwards.
ACCGTGGCCGCGACCGGCGCCTTCCCCGATGCCGATGATCTGCGCGTGGCCGAGGCGGCGATGGCGGCCGCCGGGCTGTCCTATCCGCTGGTGGTGAAGCCGGACGTGGGCTGCAACGGAACCGGCGTGCGGGTGGTAGCCGGCCGGGCCGAACTGGCGCGCTATCTGGCCGCCTTCCCGCGCGCCCGGCGCGTGGTGCTGCAAGCCCTGGTGCCGCATGACGGGGAGGCCGGCGTCTTCTACATCCGCCGGCCGGGCGAGAAGACCGGGCGGATCACCTCCGTCACGCTGAAATCCGCCCCGATCGTGATCGGTGACGGGCGGGCGACGCTGCGTGAGCTGGTGCTGGCGGATGCCCGCGCGGGCCTTGTCCCGCATCTGTACCTGCCCCGCCTCGCGGGCCGGCTGCACGAGGTGCCCGCGGCGGGCGAGGTGGTGCGGCTGGTGTTCGTGGGCAACCATCTGAAAGGCTCGATCTTCCGCAATGGCGCGCACGTGGTCACCCCGGCGTTGACCGCGCGGATGGAGGCCATCGCCCGCTCGATGCCCGATTTCCACTTCGGGCGGTTCGACCTGCGCTACCGCTCCATCGCCGAGCTGCGCCGGGGCGAGGGGTTCCGCATCATCGAGGTGAACGGCACCGGATCGGAGGCGACCCATATCTGGGACCCGACGACGACGCTCAGCGAAGCCTATGCCGCCCAGTTCATGCACTATCGCCTCGCCTTCGAGATCGGCGCGGTCAACCGCGCCCGCGGCTACCGCCCCGCCCGCGTGCGGCAGGTGTGGCGGCTGTGGCGCGAGCAGAAGCGGCTGATGGCGTCCTATCCGCTGAACGACTGATCGCCCCACCCTTTCCGCAACCTTCGAAGCGGTGAATAGTCCGCCCCACGCATGGGAAGGACTCGCCGCCGATGATCACGCTGCACGACGCGTTGAAAGCCTCGCTCCCGGCCGATGCCGCGCAGGCCGCCCTTGCCGGGCGCGTGTGGCGGCCGGATCGGGGCGGCCCGTCGGTGGTGGCGCTGCGCGGCGGCGAGGCGGTGGACGTCTCCGCCAGCTTTCCCACCATGCGCGACCTGTGCGAGGCGGACGATCCGGCAGCGGCGCTGCGGGCCGCGGCGGGCGAGGCGCTCGGGCCGGTCTCCGCCCTGCTCGCCAACACCCCGCGCGACTCCCGCCGGGCGGACCGGCCCTGGCTGCTGGCCCCGATCGACCTCCAGGCGATCAAGGCGGCCGGCGTCACCTTCGTCGTCTCGATGATCGAGCGGGTGATCGAGGAGCGCGCGCGCGGCGATCTCGGTGCCGCCGCGGCGATCCGGGCGGAGGTGCAGCGGCTGGTGGGCGACGACCTCGCCCGCCTCAAGCCCGGCTCGGCCGAGGCGGCGGCGCTGAAGGCGGTGCTGATCAGCCAGGGGGCCTGGAGCCAGTATCTGGAAGTGGGCATCGGCCCGGATGCGGAGATCTTCACCAAGGCGCAGCCGCTCTCGGCGGTGGGCACCGGGGCGGAGGCCGGGCTGCACCCGAAATCGGCCTGGAACAACCCGGAGCCGGAGGTGGTGCTCGCTGTCGCCTCCACCGGCCGGATCGTCGGCGCCACGCTCGGCAACGACGTGAACCTGCGCGATTTCGAAGGGCGCTCGGCGCTGCTGCTGAGCAAGGCGAAGGACAACAACGCCTCCTGCGCCATCGGCCCGTTCCTGCGCTTCTTCGATGCCGGATTTTCGCTCGACGACATCCGCCGCACGGTGGTGACGCTGACGGTGGAGGGGCCGGAGGGGTTCCGCCTGCAAGGCCATTCCTCCATCGCCCGGATCAGCCGCGATCCTGCCGACCTGGTATCGCAGATGCTCAACGCCGAGCATCAGTATCCGGACGGCGCGGTGCTGTTCCTGGGCACGATGTTCGCCCCGGTGGAAGACCGCGACGCGCCGGGAATGGGCTTCACCCACAAGACCGGCGACATCGTGACGATCGAGGCGCCGCAGCTCGGCTCCCTGGTCAACCGGATGGCGGCGGCGAATGCCTGCGAACCCTGGGTGTTCGGCGCGGGCGCGCTGATGCGCAACCTTGCCGCGCGCCGCCTGCTGCGAGGATGACGGGCTGCCGGGCGTGACAGGATTTCATGCGGAATGGTGGTGGAGCTGAGGGGAATCGAACCCCTGACCTCCTCATTGCGAACGAGGCGCTCTCCCGACTGAGCTACAGCCCCATCCCGCAGGCGGCGGACAATGGTCATGGGGACCTGCCGTGTCAAGCGCCCGCCCGCGCGGCCGTGGCGTTGCATCGGCGCAGGCGGATCGCTAGCTTCCGCCGACCTTTGAAGGGGCGGACGGGTGATGGCGGGAACGCTGGTGGGGACTTTGTTCTGGCTGGTCGAGCGGGTGATCACCCTGTATGTCTGGGCCCTGATCCTGGCCGCGATCTTCAGCATGCTGGTGGCGTTCAACGTGCTGGACTCGCGCAACAGGCTGGTATGGACGATCGGGGATTTCCTCTATCGCATCACCGATCCGGCGCTGCGCCCGATCCGGCGCATCCTGCCCGATCTGGGCGGGATCGATATCAGCCCGCTGATCGCCATCCTGGTCCTGGAAGCGGTGCAGCGGCTGCTGAGCGGCCTGTACATCCAGATCATGATGCATGGCCTCTGAACCGACCGCCGCGCCGGCCGCGCGATTGAGGGCGTAATGACGACGCCCGGCTTCGCCGCTTCCATCATCGATGGCAAGGCGGTCGCCGCGGCGCTGCGAGCCGAGGTGGCCGCCCGCGTGTCCACCCTGCCGTTCCGCCCCGGCCTTGCCGTGGTGCTGGTGGGGGATGATCCGGCAAGCCAGGTCTATGTCCGCAACAAGGACCGCGCCGCGCAGGCGGCCGGCATTGCCGCGCGCACGCTGCGGCTGCCGGCCGACACGACCGAGGCAGCGCTTCTCGCCACGGTTTGCGCGCTGAATGCCGATGCGGCGATCGACGGCATCCTGGTGCAGATGCCCCTGCCGCTACATATCCGCGCCCAGGCGGTGATCGAGGCGATCGATCCGGCGAAGGATGTGGACGGGTTGACGCCGGTGAACGCAGGGCTGCTGGCCGCCGGCCGCCCAAGGCTGGTGCCGTGCACGCCGGCCGGGGTGATGAAGCTGCTGGCCGCGGCCGGCGTGAATCCGGCTGGCGCGCGCGCGATGGTGCTTGGCCGCTCGGTCCTGGTCGGCAGGCCGATGGCCGCCCTGCTGACCGCGGCAGATGCGACCGTCACGCTCGCCCATTCGCGCACCCGCGATCTTCCGGCCGAATGCCGCCGGGCGGAGATCCTGATCGCGGCGGCGGGCCGGGCGGAGATGGTGCGGGGCGGCTGGATCGCGCCGGGTGCGACGGTGATCGATGTCGGCATCAATCGCCGGCCCGACGGCACGCTGGCCGGTGACGTGGCCCATGCCGAGGCGCTGGCGATCGCGGGCCGGATCACCCCGGTGCCCGGCGGGGTCGGGCCGATGACGATCGCCTGCCTGCTGGAGAACACGGTGCTGGCGGCGACCCGCCGGCGAGCGGCTCGGACTTAGAAATCCGTGCAGCGGCCCTTCTGCTCCCAGTCGCCGTAACGGGTCGGCTCGGGGCCTGCCGGGCCGCCGATTTCCTTCGGTTTATCGGGCTTGGGCGGTGTCTTTGCCGGCTGATCGGCCGGGGGCACCGATGGTTCGTCGCTCATGGAGACGAAATTGGGCGGCGATGGACGGGCCGCAAGCGGTCGCGCGCGCCCTCGTTTGTTTTACTTGCGCCGGGCGGCGGCGCGCGCCATGTCGATGGCTGCGGGGGTCGTTGGCAGCGGGCCTCGTGGCGGCTAGTGTGGCCGCGAACAGTTCCGGACGGGTGTCCGGATCGGAGGAAATATGGGTTCGTTGAGCATCTGGCACTGGATGGTCGTGCTGCTGGTCGTGCTGCTGCTGTTCGGCAGCGGCAAGGTCAGCACGCTCATGGGCGATTTCGCCAAGGGCATCAAGTCGTTCAAGGAAAACATGGCGGACGGCAAGACGGACGCCTCGATGGCGGCCAGCGCCGACAAGGCCCAGGGTTCGATCGGCGCCCCCGCCGGAACGACGGCCAGCACCACGAACACCACCACGGGCGTCCGCCAGGGCTGATCCCTGCCGAAGCCGGACGCGGGAAGCGAGCAGATTGATGGGTGAATTCAGCATCTGGCACTGGATGATCGTGCTGCTGGTCGTGCTGCTGCTGTTCGGCAGCGGCAAGGTCAGCACGCTCATGGGCGACGTCGCCAAGGGCATCAAGTCGTTCAAGGAGAACATGGCGGACGCGAAGCCCGAGCCCGCCCCCGGCGCCACGACGGATCGGCCGGCCGGTGCCATCGGCGCCGCGGGCACGACGACTGCCAGCGCCGGAACCGTCAGCGCAGCGCCGCCGGTGAACGCCCACCAGGGCTGAGCGGGCCGGCGGAGCAGAAACAAGCCATGGACGGCGAGGGGCAGCCGGTTCCGCCTGCGGCGGCCGAGGCCATCATTGCGGCGGGGCGGCGCATGGATGCGCGGGGCTGGGTGCCGGCCACCGCCGGCAATATCAGCATCCGCGTAACCGCGGGCCGCATCGCCATCACGCGCAGCGGTTGCCACAAGGGCCATCTGACCCCGGGCGATGTGATGCAAGTGGACGCGCTGGGCGACCCGCTGCCGCCGGTTGCCAAACCGAGCGCGGAAACCGGGCTGCATTGCCAGATCTACCGCCTGTTCCCCACGGCCGGTGCGGTTCTGCATGGCCATTCCGTCGCCGGCACCGTGCTGTCGATGGCGCTGCTCCCGGGGCAGCCCATCCGCTTCGCCGGCTATGAGGTGATCAAGGCGTTCGAGGGGCAGGCCACGCATGAGGCGGCAGTCGATCTGCCGGTGTTCGACAACGACCAGGACATCCCCCGCCTCGCCCGCGCGGTCGAGCCCGTGCTGGAAAGCGGAGGCGCGCCGATCGGCTATCTCATCCGCGGCCATGGCGTGTATGTTTGGGGGCGGAGCATGGATGCGGCGCTGACCCGGCTGGAGGCGCTGGAATTCCTGCTGGCCTGCGAACTCGAACGGAGGAGGCTCGCGCCATGAGCCGGCTGACGGTCTATCATGACGATGCGCCCGGCACGCCGGTGCTGCGCACCGAGGACGCGACGCAGATCGGCCGCGAGCTTGCCCGCATCGGCGTGCGCTTCGAGCGCTGGGACAGCCCGGTGAACCTGTCGCCCGCCGACCCGGCCGAGGCCATCCTGGCCGCCTATCGCCCTTATCTGGACCGGTTGATGGGCAGCGGCGGCGCCGGTTCGGCCGACGTGATCAAGCTCACGCCGGATCATCCGCAGGCGGCGGCGCTGCGGCAGAAGTTCCTCGCCGAGCACATCCATACCGAGGACGAGGTGCGCTTCTTCGTGCACGGCGCGGGCAACTTCATCATGCATGTCGATGGCCGCATCTGGGATGCGCATTGCACCGAGGGCGACCTGATCAGCGTGCCGGCCAACACCCGCCACTGGTTCGATGCCGGGGAGAAGCCGTATTTCACCGCGCTGCGCATCTTCACCGACACCTCCGGCTGGGTGCCGCATTTCACCGGCGATGCCATCAGCGAGCGGTTCCCGGCGGCTTGATGCTTTCGATTGCGGCGGTCCTGACCGATATCGAGGGCACCACATCGCCCATCGCCTTCGTCAAGAACGTGCTGTTCCCCTTCGCCCGCGCCCGCCTTCCCGCCCTGCTGGCGGAGCGTGCCGGGGAACCGGAGGTGGCGGCGGAACTGGCGGAGGTGGGGCGCCTCGCGCCCGGCCAGCCGCCACTCGACGCGCTGCTGGGCTGGATGGATGCGGATGCGAAAATCACGCCGCTGAAGGCATTGCAGGGCATTCTCTGGCGGGATGGCTACCGCAGCGGCGCGCTGCTTGGCGAGATGTACGAGGACGTGGCGCCCTGCCTGCGGTGCTGGGCGGCGGGGGGGCTTCGGCTGCACGTCTATTCCTCCGGCTCGGAGGCGGCGCAGCGGCTGATCTTCGGCCATGCGCGTGGCGGCGACCTTGCCGGCCTGTTCGACGGGTTCTTCGACACGCGGATCGGCGGCAAGCGGGAGGCGGCGAGCTACGAGCGGATCGCCCACGCCACCACGCAGCCGGCCGGGGCGATGCTGTTCCTGTCGGACATCGAAGCGGAGCTGGACGCAGCCGCAGCCGCCGGCCTGCGCACCTGCCAGCTTGTGCGGGCGGCGGATGGCACCATCCCCTCCGCCCGGCATCCAACGGCGGCGGATTTCATCGCGGTGGCAAGGGCCTTCGATCTGCCCCATTGTTGAGGGAGTATCTTGATCCCCGCGCGCGAACCCCCGCCATCGCAGGTGGTGTTCAGCCCGCGGCGAAGAAGGTGGGAGCGACCCATGGCCAAGCATCGCATTGCCGCCACGCCCGAAACCGTCCGCTGGGGCGTGTTCGACGCCGCCATTCCGCCGCTGCTGACGATCAATTCCGGCGATACGGTCGTCCTTGAATGCGTCTCCGGCCCGCCCGAGGTGATGCCGCCGGAATCAGCGGGGCTGGCGGTGCCGCCGGCGCTTGCCGCGATCCATGCGGCGACGCCGCGGCTTGGCCCGCACATCCTCACCGGACCGGTCGCCGTGGCCGGCGCGGTGCCGGGGGACATGCTGGAGGTGCGGATCGAGGCGATCGAGCTGGGCGCGGATTGGGGCTTCTGCGGCTTCCGCCCCCTGGCCGGCACGTTGCCCGAGGATTTCCCCGAACGATTCCTGATGCACATTCCGGTGGACCGCGCGGCCGGTGTCGCGCGGCTGCCCTGGGGAACGGACCTGCCGCTGGCGCCGTTCTTCGGCGTGATGGGTGTCGCCCCGCGCCTGCGTTACGGCGCGCTGTCCACCAAGGAGCCGCGAGAGCACGGCGGCAATATCGACAACAAGGAGCTGGTGGCCGGCACCACGCTGTTCCTGCCGGTATGGGTGCCGGGCGCGAATTTTTCCGCCGGCGACGGCCATGGCGTGCAGGGCGACGGCGAGGTGTGCATCAACGCGCTGGAAATCTGCCTGACCGGCACCTTCACCCTGATCCTGCACCAGGCATCGGACCCCGCCACGCCGCTGTTGCGCCACCCGCGCGCGGAGACGCCCACCCATTTCATCACCATGGGCATGAACGAGGACCTCGACCTCGCGATGAAGCAGGCGCTGCGCGAAATGATCGGCTTCATTTGCACCCGGTCCAACCTCACGCGCGAGGAGGCTTATGCCTTCTGCTCCCTCGCCGTCGATTTCAGGGTGACGCAGACGGTGAACGGCGAGAAGGGCGTGCACGGCATGCTGCGCAAGGGGTTGCTGATCTGAGCGGCGTGCTTGTTCTGCTTCGCCATGGCCAGAGCGTATGGAACCTGGAAGACAGGTTCACCGGCTGGACCGATGTCGATCTGACGCAGGTCGGGATCGGCGAGGCGCGGCGTGCCGGCACCGCGCTGCGGCAGCA
>DATKQI010000201.1:0-6275 GCA_035532755.1 Acetobacteraceae bacterium | reverse complement strand
CAGCGGCCGCCGCCGCCGGGGGCGAATGCGCCCTATCCGAACCTTGCGACCGTGCCGGGCGCCCCGCCGGTGCCCTCGGCGGCCGACCGGGCGCGCATCGCCGCCGGGCTCGCGGCCGACCGCTCGGCCGCGCACCGCATCGTGGCCGACACGCCGTTGCCGCCCGGCCCGCCGACCACCCTGCCGCCGCCGCCTGCCGCGGCGGCCACGGCTGGCACGCCCACCGCTACTGCCTCGCTCGTGGCGGCGACAGCGCCGCCAGCGGTTGCCAATCCGCCCGCTCCTCCGCCTGTTCCGCCCGTGGCCGCCAATGCCGGCTCCGCCAGCGCCGCGAACATCCCGCCGGGCCCGCAGGCCGCAGCGCTTCTCGCCCTGCCGGCGGCACCACCCCCGCCGCCGCGGATTCCGGGGATGCCCATCCCGTCGGCCCCCGCGGTATCAGTAGCGGCGGCATCCGTGGCCCTGCCGGCGCGGCCGGCGCCGGTGGCGGTGCCGAACGTCCCGCCGCTCGCGGTGGCGTTTCCTCGCGGCTCGGCGATCCTGCCGCCGCGCATGGTCCATGCCCTGGCCGGGTTCGCCCACAAGCGCGGGGCGGCCGCCATCGTCGCGACCGGCTTCGGCGATGCCGCATCGGCAGCACCAGGCGCCCAGGCGGCGGCGATGCCGCTCGCGCTCGACCGGGCCGCCGCCATCGCCGACGCCCTGGCCGCCGCCGGCGTGCCGGCCAACAGCCTGCGCATCGCTGCCGGTGCCGCGGGTCGCGGCGGGCTCGTCCGGCTGGTAGAGTAGTTTTCATCCCGAATCGCGAAGCGGCCCCCATGCCCGAAGAATTCCATCGCATCCGCCGCCTGCCGCCCTACGTGTTCGCCGAGGTGAACACCGCGAAGGCGAAATCCCGCGCCGCCGGGGCGGACATCATCGACCTCGGCATGGGCAACCCCGACAGCCCGACCCCGCCACACATCGTGGCGAAGCTGATCGAGGCGGTGGCGGACCCGCGCACCCACCGCTATTCGGTCAGCAAGGGCATCGCCGGGCTGCGCCGGGCGCTCGCCGGCTACTACCGCCGCCGGTTCGACGTGGCGCTGGACCCCGAGACGGAGGTGATCGCGACCCTCGGCTCGAAGGAGGGGCTGGCGAACCTCGCCGCCGCGATCACGAGCCCTGGGGACACGATCCTGGTGCCCAACCCGTCCTACCCCATCCACCAGTTCGGCTTCATCATCGCCGGCGCCGGCGTGCGCAGCATCCCCGCCGCGCCGGATGAGGAAATGCTGCGCGCGCTCGACCGGGCGGTGCGGCATTCGGTGCCGAAGCCCACGGCGCTGATCGTGAACTTCCCCTCCAACCCCACCGCGATGCTCGCGACGCTGGATTTCTACCGGGAGCTGGTCGCCTTCGCCCGGAAGCACGAGATCTGGATCCTGTCGGACCTCGCCTATGCCGAGATCTACTTCAACGGCCAGCCGCCGCCTTCGGTTTTGCAGGTGCCGGGGGCGAAGGACATCGCGGTGGAGTTCACCTCCCTGTCGAAGACCTATTCCATGCCCGGCTGGCGGATGGGTTTCGCCGCCGGCAACCCGCGGCTGGTCAACGCGCTCACGCGGATGAAGAGCTATCTGGACTATGGCGCCTTCACGCCGATCCAGGTCGCCGCCACCGCCGCGCTGAACGGCCCGCAGGACTGCGTGGACCAGATGCGCGCGCTGTACCGCGAACGGCGGGACGTGCTGATCAAGGGCCTCGCCACCGCCGGGTGGGACGTGCCGAGCCCCGACGGATCGATGTTCGCCTGGGCGCCCATCCCGCCGCGCTTCGCCCATCTGGGCAGCCTGGAGTTCAGCAAGCTGCTGCTGGAGCGCGCGAAGGTCGCCGTCGCGCCCGGGATCGGCTTCGGCGAATACGGTGACGGCCACGTGCGCATCGCGCTGGTGGAGAACACCCAGCGGCTGCGGCAGGCGGTGCGCAGCATCCGCGCCTTCCTCCACGCCGACAATGCCGGGCCGCCCGACGAACCGGCCGCCATTCTGACATCGGCTTCGGCATGACCCGCCCCGTTTCCGTGGCGGTGGCCGGCCTCGGCACGGTCGGCGCGGGGGTGCTGACGCTGCTGCGCGACAACGCCGACGTGGTGAACGCCCGCGCCGGCCGGCCGATCGCCGTCACCGCCGTTTCCGCGCGCGATCGTGGGCGGGACCGCGGCGTGCCGATCGGCGGGCTGCGCTGGTTCGACGATCCGGTGGCGCTGGCGGCAGACCCGGCGGTGGATGTGGTGGTGGAGCTGATCGGCGGCGCCGACGGGCCGGCGCGCGCGCTGGTGCAGGCGGCCATTGCGGCCGGCAAGCCGGTGGTGACGGCGAACAAGGCGCTGCTGGCCGTACACGGCGCCGAACTCGCCACCGCCGCCGAGGCGGCCGGCGTGCCGCTTGCCTTCGAAGCCGCGGTGGCCGGCGGCATCCCGGTGATCAAGGCGCTGCGGGAGGGGCTGGCCGGCAACCGCATCGGGCGCGTCTCCGGCATCCTGAACGGCACCTGCAACTACATCCTGACAGTGATGCGCGAACGCGGGCGCGAATTTTCCGACGTGCTGGCCGAGGCGCAGCGCCTGGGCTACGCGGAGGCTGATCCGTCGTTCGACATCGACGGGATCGACGCCGCCCACAAGCTCGCGATCCTCGCTGCCCTCGCCTTCGGCCGGCCGGTCGCGTTCGATGCGGTGCACGTGGAGGGCATCCGCGCGATCTCCGCGCTCGACATCGCTTTCGCGGCCGAACTCGGCTACCGCATCAAGCTGCTCGGCATCGCCCGCTGCCATGCCGAGGGGATCGAGACGCGGGTGCACCCGGCGATGGTGCCCACCGCCGCCCCGATCGCGCGGGTGGACGGCGTGTTCAATGCGGTGGTGGCGGAGGGCGATTTCGTCGGCCGCATCATGCTGGAAGGCCGTGGCGCCGGTGCCGGTCCCACCGCCTCGGCCGTTGTGGCGGACCTGATCGACATCGCGCGCGGGCGGTTCACCCCGGTGTGGGGCGCGGGATCGGGTGCGCTGTCGAACGCGCCTTCGGTGCCGATGAGTGCCCATGTGGGGGCGTACTACCTGCGGCTGATGGTCGTGGATCGGCCCGGCGTGATCGCGGACGTGACGGCGGCGCTGCGCGATGCCGGCGTCTCGCTCGAATCCATGCTGCAGCGCGGCCGCAGCCCCGGCGAGGCGGTGCCGGTGGTGCTGGTGACGCATGAGACCAGGGAATCGGCGATGCACGCGGCGCTCGCGCGCATCGAGGCGCTGGAGACGGTGCTGGAAAAACCGGCGCTGATCCGAATCGAGCCCGCCTGATACGCAGGCCATAGAGGAGAACAATCGATGGAAGCGGCATCCGTGGCGGCGGCCGGCCAGCACAATGACCGGAACCTGGCGCTGGAGCTGGTGCGCGTGACCGAGGCGGCGGCCCTTGCCGCCTCCCGCTGGATGGGGCGCGGGCAGAAGAACGAGGCCGATGGTGCTGCCGTGGAGGCGATGCGCCAGGCGTTCGATTCGGTCGCGATCAGCGGCACGGTCGTGATCGGCGAGGGCGAGATGGACGAAGCGCCGATGCTCTATATCGGCGAGCGCGTGGGCCATGGCGGGCCGGAGGTGGATATCGCGGTCGATCCGGTGGAGGGCACGACCATCGTCGCCAAGGGCGGCACGAACGCGATGGCGGTGATCGCGCTGGCAGACCGCGGCGGCTTCCTGCACGCGCCCGATGTGTACATGGAAAAGATCGCGGTGGGCGGCGGGCTGCCGGAAGGGGTGGTGGAGCTGGATGCCCCGGTCGGGGTGAACCTGCGCAACCTCGCCCGCGCCAAGCACCGCGACGTATCCGATCTCGTGGTCTGCACTTTGGAACGCGAGCGCCATGCCGAGCTGATCGCCAAATGCCGGGAGGCCGGGGCGCGCATCATGCTGATCGGCGACGGGGATGTGGCCGGCGTGATCGCCACCACCCAGCCGGAAAGCGGGGTCGATATCTACATGGGCTCGGGCGGGGCGCCGGAAGGCGTGCTGGCGGCCGCCGCACTCCGTTGCGGCGGGGGCCAGATGCAGGGGCGCCTGCTTTTCGAGGATGCCGCGCAGGAGGCGCGCGCGAGAGAGATGGGCGTGACCGACCCGCGCCGGGTGTACGGCGTTGCGGAAATGGCGCGCGGCCACGTGATGTTCGCCGCCACCGGCATCACCACCGGCCCGATGCTGCGCGGCGTGCGCCGTTTCGGCAGCGGGGCTGTCACGCATTCGATCGTGATGCGCAGCCAATCCGGCACCGTGCGCTATGTCGAGGCGCACCACGATTTCACGACCAAGACGTGGTCCGTTGCCTGACGCGGCGGCAATCGGGGCAGTGATCGAGGCAGCGGAGGCCGCGGCACTTGGCGTGCACCGCAGCCTGGGCGGGCGGCGGTGGCTGTGGCGGGAGGCGGAGGGGCGGGTCGCACTCGGCATCGCGCAGCGGCTGGGGGTGCCGGAAATCATCGGCCGGCTGCTTGCCGGGCGTGGCGTGGGAATCGAAGCGGCCGAGGATTTCCTCGATCCGCGGCTGCGCGCGCTGATGCCGGACCCTTCGGTGCTGGCCGACATGGAGCCCGCGGCCGCGCGCCTGGCCGAGGCGGCACAGCGGGCCGAAACCGTGGCGGTGTTCGGCGATTATGACGTGGATGGCGCATGCAGCGCCGCGCTGATGGTCTCCCTGATGCGCGCCCTGGGCTGCACCGTGATCTCCCATGTGCCGGACAGGCTGGCCGAGGGATACGGCCCCAATGCCGCCGCACTCGCAGCCCTGGTCGCCCGCGGGGCGGGGCTGATCGTCTGCGTGGATTGCGGCACGGCGGCGGAAGAGGCGCTGGGGAGCGTGCGCGGGCGGGCGGATGTGGTGGTGCTGGATCACCACAAATCCGAGGCCCCGCCGCCACCGGTGCTCGCCACGGTAAACCCGAACCGGGTGGATGACAGCTCCGGCCTTGGCGGGCTGTGCGCGACGGCGGTGGCCTTCATGGCGGCGGTGGCGCTGCTGCGCACGCTGCGGCGTGCCGGCTTCTTCGCCGGCCGGCCGGAGCCCGATCTGCTCGCGCTGCTCGACCTCGTGGCACTCGCGACCGTGTGCGACGTTATGCCGCTGACCGGGCTGAACCGCGCCTTCGTGGTGCAGGGGCTGCGGGTGATGGCCCGCCGTGCGCGGCCCGGCATTGCCGCCCTGCTGGACGTGGCGCAGGCGAAGCCGCCGCTGTCTGCCTTCACCTGCGGCTTCGCGCTCGGCCCGCGCATCAACGCCGCCGGCCGGATCGACGAGGCGGGGCTGGGGCTGCGCCTGCTGCTGAGCGAGGATGCGGCCGAGGCGGCGGCACTCGCCGAGCGGCTGGATGGGGTGAACCGCCAGCGCCAGGTGGTGGAGGCGGGGATGCTGGAGGCCGCGCTGGCGGCGGCGGGCATCCAGGCCGAGGCCGGCCATCCGGTGCTGCTGGTCAGCGGGGCGGAGTGGCATCCGGGCGTGGTGGGCATCGTGGCCGGGCGCATTCGGGAGCGGTTCAACCGCCCCGCCTGCGTGGCGGCGGTGGCGGATGGCCGGGCGAGCGGCTCCGGCCGGTCGGTGCCGGGGTGCGATCTGGGGGCGGCGGTGATCGCGGCCCGGCAGGCCGGACTGCTGGCCACGGGCGGCGGCCACGCCATGGCGGCCGGCTTCGCCCTGCCGGCCGGGAACCTGCCGGCCTTCCATGCCTTCCTGAACGAGCGGCTGGCAGCCGCCGCCACGCTGCCCGCGGCGGCGGATCTTGCCGTCGAGGGCACGCTGGCTGTGGCCGGCGCGGGCGTGGAGCTGGCGCAGCAGATCGGCCGCCTTGCCCCCTTCGGTGCCGCCAACGAGGAGCCGGTTCTGGCCCTGCCACGGGTGCGCGTGGTGCGCGCCGACAGGATCGGCCGGGATGGCACGAGTCTGCGCCTGTTCATCGAAGGCGAGGGCGGCGGGCCGCGCCTGCGGGCATTGCATTTCCGCGCGCGTGATGGCGCGTTGGCCGAAGCCCTGCTCGCTTCCGGCGGCCGCCCGCTGCACTTGGCCGGCCACCTGCGGGCGGAGGCGTGGAACGGATCGGTGAGCGTGAGCTTCGTGGTGATCGATGCCGCCTGGGCTTGATTCCGGCCGACCACTCCGCTACCCACCCAGCGCCCTCTGTCCCGTTCGTCTAGAGGCCCAGGACACCAGCCTTTCACGTTGGTAACACGGGTTCGAATCCCGTACGGGACGCCA
>DATKQI010000200.1:0-4790 GCA_035532755.1 Acetobacteraceae bacterium | reverse complement strand
GCGGCGCGGCGCATCAGCTCCATCTGGAACATCCGGTCGCGCGCATGCAGATAGCCGAGCGCCGTCGCCGCATCCAGCATGCTGGCCGCATGGATGAACGGGATGCCGTGCCGGTCCAGCCGCACCGTCACCGGCGCGGACAGGCCGGGCAGGCGCAGCGTCTGGTTCGCGTCCGGCAGCGTATCCCACAGCAGCGCGCCGATGCCGCCCGCGGCAAGAAGCAGCACCACGACGAGCACGACGAGCAGCCGGCGCAGCAGCCGGAAGACGCGGCGCATCGCGCTCAGGCCAGGATCATGATGAGGGGCGGCGGCATTGCGTGCATGGTGTGCTCCGGTCCCGGCCGTCCAGTGAAGCAGGTTGCCGGGGGGAAACACAAATCCTACCGTTCCTGCCGGAAAAATGGAGGAAGCAAATGATGAAACATCCTGAATATGCGAGTGATCTGTTCGCCAAGGGGCTCAAGGTCTGCCGGGAGGTGAAATCCCCGCCGGCAAAGGGGGCATAGCCATGCGCATCCCCCTCCTGGCCTTCCTGGCCGCGGCCGTCCTGGTGGCGATTGCGGCGGCGAGCGTGAAAGCAGGCATCGGCGTGGCGCCGGCGGTGGTCCTGTTGATCGCGGCGGTCTGCATCGTCAGCGCCACGCGCATGGCGAACCAGTGGGAACGCGTGGTGGTGCAGCGCTTCGGCCGGCTCCGCAGCATGGCCGGCCCGGGGCTGTTCTTCCTGGTGCCCTTCGTGGATACGGCGACGATCTACGTCGATCAGCGCATCCGCACCTCCGAGATCGTCGCCGAGAAGGCGCTGACGCGCGATACCGTCTCGGTGGATGTCGATGCCATCGTGTTCTGGCAGGTGCGGGACGCGCAGCGCGCGGCGCTGGAGATCGCCAACTACCATACCGCGGTCGAGCGCGTGGCGCAGACCTCGATGCGGGAGATGATCGGCGCGAGCGTGCTGACCAGACTGCTGTCGGACCGGCAGGCGGCCGACGCGGCGCTGAAGCAGGTGATCGGCGCGAAGACATCGGCCTGGGGAATCGAAGTCGTCTCCGTCGAGATCAAGGACGTGGCGATCCCGCCGGAGCTGAACGACGCTATGAGCCGGCAGGCCCAGGCGGAACGCGAGAAATCCGCCCGCGTGACGCTCGCCGAGGCGGAGGTGGAGATCGCCCAGCGTGTAGCGGAGGCCGCTGCGGTCTACGACCAGCACCCCATCGCATTGAAATTGCGGCAAATGGGGCTGCTGTACGACATGAACAAGGACAAGGGCGCGACCATCCTGGTACCGACCGACATGGTGTACAGCCTGGGCAGCTCCGTGCTGGGCAGCGCCATGGCGAAGGGCGACCGCACCTGACGGCGGCCCGCCTTCAATGCGCCAACCTCAGTGCGCCAACCTCAGTGCGCCAGTATCTGCGACAGGAACGCCTTCGCCCGCTCGCTCCTCGGCGCGCTGAAGAACGCCTCCGGCGCGGCCTGCTCGATGATCTCGCCGCCGTCCATGAACACCACCCGGTCCGCCACCGTGCGGGCGAAGCCCATCTCGTGCGTCACCACCAGCATGGTCATGCCGGATTGCGCGAGGTCGGTCATCACGTCCAGTACTTCCTTGATCATCTCGGGGTCGAGTGCCGAGGTCGGCTCGTCGAACAGCATCATGCGCGGCTGCATGCACAGCGCGCGCGCGATCGCCACGCGCTGCTGCTGCCCGCCGGAGAGGCGGGCGGGGTATTTCTGGGCCTGGTCGGGGATGCGCACGCGGGTGAGGTAGGTCATCGCCAGCGCTTCCGCCTCCGTCCGCCCCATGCCGCGGGCCTTCATCGGGGCGAGCGTGCAGTTCTCCAGCACCGTCAGGTGTGGGAACAGGTTGAACTGCTGGAACACCATGCCGACCTCGCGGCGGACCGCGGCGATGTTGGCGGTGTCGCGGTCCAGCGTGACGCCATCCACCACGATCCGGCCCTTGTCGTGCTCCTCCAGCCGGTTCACGCAGCGGATGAGGGTGGACTTGCCCGAGCCGGACGGCCCGCAGATCACCACGCGCTCCCCGCGCGTCACGGCGAAATCCACGCTCTTCAGCGCGTGGAACGGTCCGAACCATTTATCGACCCCCTCCATCACCAGGATCGGCGGCTCATCGGTCATCGCGGCGGTTCTCCTTCAGGCGTCAAATCGTAAGCAGGCAAGTACTCTGCCGCTAACCCTGCCGGCGCAGGAAACGGGCGAAGGCGCGCAGCGAGGCGTCGGAGACATGATGCTCGATCCCTTCGGCATCCTGTTCGGCCGCTTCCTCGGGCACCCCGACCGCCAGCAGCAGATCGACCACCAGCCGATGCCGGGTCCGCACCCGCGCGGCCAGCTTCTCGCCGGCCTCGGTGAGGAATACGCCGCGATAGGGGCGGGCGGTGGCGAGCCCGTCGCGCTTCAGCCGGGCGATGGTCTTGATCGCGGTTGCGTGGGAGACGCCGAGGCGGCGGGCGATATCGGTCGGCCGCGCCTCGCCGGCCGTGGCCAGCAGGTCGGCGATCAGCTCGGCATAGTCTTCCAGCAGCGCGGTGGACTGGGCGGTGCGCGCCTTGCCGAAGCGGCGGGCATGGGTGGGCTCCGCCGGCATCTCGGCAGGCGGGCCGGCACGCTCCTTTTCCGTATGTGTGGTCACTCCAACCCCTCCTCGCTGCGGCCACCATGCAGCCGGGGCGACGCAGGATCAACCGGCGATCAAATAGGAGCCTCTTGCTCATGATGAAGCCTATGCTACATTGTGGCGCATGATGCCGTCTCACCCCTCCGCCTGCGTGCGAAGCCCGGACCGATGAGCGAGGATATCCTGCCGCATCCGCGACTATGCGACGGGGAGGAGACTGCGCTCACCCGGGAGGATGTGCTGCGGGCGCGCAACCGCGTCGCCATTCTCCGCTCCCGCGCCGCGCGGCAGTCGCTGCGCCTGCTGTGGCTGCTGGCCGGGCCGGGCATCCTGGTGATGCTGGGCGAGAACGACGGTCCCAGCATGGTCTCCTACGCCACCACCGGCGCGACGTACGGGATCGGCTTCTTCGTCCCGTTCATCCTGCTCACCTTCCTCATGGCCTATGTGGTGCAGGAGATGACGGTGCGGCTGGGCGTGGCCACCCACCGCGGCCATGCGGAGCTGATCTTCGACCGGTTCGGCCCGTTCTGGGGCTATTTCGCGATGGCGGATCTCGTGTTCGGCAATGTGCTGACCCTGGTGACCGAGTTCATCGCGATCCAGGCCGGCGGGCTGTATTTCGGCCTGCCCTCCTGGCTCTCGGTGGCCATCGGGGTGCTGCTGGTCTGCCTGTCGCTGGCGCTGCGGCGCTATGCCACCTGGGAACGGGTGCTGATGGGCCTCGCCGTGGGCAACCTGCTGTTCATCCCGGCGGCGCTGTTCGCCCGCCCCAGCGGGGCCGCGCTCGCCCACGCGCTCGCCACCTGGGGGCCGCTGCCGGGCGGGTTCGGCACGGCGTTCGTGATGCTGATCCTGGCCAATATCGGCGCGACGGTGACGCCCTGGATGATCTTCTTCCAGCAGAGCGCGGTGGTGGACAAGGGGCTCACCCGGGCGGACCTGCCGCAGGGCCGGATCGACACCGCCTTCGGCGCGGTGGTGGCCGCGGCAGCCGCCATCGCGACGGTGGTGGCGGCCGTGCCGCTGTTCGCGCACCATGTGGACGTGTCGAACTTCGCGAACGGGGCGGATTTCGCCACGGCCCTGCGGCCCTATCTGGGCGGGACCGGTGCGGCCCTGTTCGCTCTGGGGATGGTGGAGGCCGGGCTGGTCGCGGCAATGACGATCGCCACCAGTTCGTCCTACGCCTTCGGCGAGACCATCCACGCACGCCACAGCCTGAACCTGACCTTCGCCGAAGGGCGGATGTTCTACGGCGCGGCCATCGCCTCCACCGTGGTCGCGGCGGCGATCGTGCTGATCCCGCACGCGCCGCTGCTGGCGATGACGCTGGCGGTGAACGTGATCGCCACGCTGCTGATGGCCCCCGCGCTGCTGTTCCTGCTGCTGCTGGTGAACGACCGGGAGATCGTGGGCGATCTGGCGAACGGGTGGCGGGCCAATCTCGCCGGGGGAACCATCGTCGTCGCGATTTCCCTGATCGGCGTTTTCTACGGCTTCATCACCGT
Organism: Acetobacteraceae bacterium; assembly: GCA_035532755.1. Taxonomy (GTDB): domain Bacteria; phylum Pseudomonadota; class Alphaproteobacteria; order Acetobacterales; family Acetobacteraceae; genus DATKQI01. Next base: position 633 of record DATKQI010000200.1, on the reverse strand, counting down.
TTTCCCGACGCTGCTGGGCAAATAGGATGGCGCCCGTGAACCACGATCCCGCCCTGATCCACGCCCTGGAACCCGCGCAGCGCCTTTCGGGGAAGCAGCATCGGCTGCCGCGCCGCAAGCTCGGCCGGGGGGTCGTCCTGCTGCTGAGCCTGCTGCGCGTGTATGTGCTGATCGCCGTGCCGCTGGTGATCTACGCCTTCATCCACGCGCTGCTGGCGGCTCCGTGAGTTCAGGCGGCGGCGCGCACCCCGCCCGCGGCTTTCAATGCCTGGTCGAGATCGGCCAGGATGTCGTCGATATGCTCCAGCCCGACCGAGAGGCGCACATAACCCTCGGTCGCCCCGCTCGCCGCCCGTTCCTCGGCGCTGAGCTGGGAATGGGTGGTGGAGGCCGGATGGATCGCGAGGCTGCGGGAATCGCCGATGTTCGCCACGTGGTAGAACAGCCTCAGCGAGTCGATGAACCGCTGCCCGGCCGGCAGGCCGCCCGCCAGTTCGAACCCCACCATGCCGCCGAAGCCGCCCTTGAGGTATTTCTCCGCCCGCGCCCGTGCGATGCCCTGCTGCACGCTTGGGTGGATCACCTTGGTGATCTCCGGGCGCCGGGTCAGGAAATCCGTCACCGCCTGGGTGT
>DATKQI010000199.1:0-2436 GCA_035532755.1 Acetobacteraceae bacterium | reverse complement strand
CGGTCCGGGTGGCGCGCTACCACAACATCTTCGGCCCCGAGGGCACCTGGACCGGCGGGCGGGAGAAGGCGCCCGCCGCGCTCTGCCGCAAGGTCGCCGCGGCCCCCCGGGACGGGGAGATCGAGATCTGGGGCGACGGGCGGCAGACCCGCTCGTTCCTGTTTATCGACGAGTGCGTCGAAGGCACATTGCGCCTGATGCGCTCGGATTTTTCCGGGCCGGTGAATATCGGGTCGGAGGAGATGGTCACCATCAACGGGCTGGCGCACATGGTGATGCGGATCGCCGGCAAGGAGCTGGCGATCCGCAACATCCCCGGCCCCGTCGGCGTGCGCGGGCGCAATTCCGACAACCGGCTGATCGCCGCAAGGCTCGGCTGGGCGCCCGGCCGGAAGCTGGCCGAGGGGCTGGATACCACCTATCGCTGGATCGAACGCCAGGTCCTGCGCAACGCCGCCTGACGTTTCTTTCCTTCCGTTCTGGATACGGGATCACCATGCAGATTGCTGTCATCGGCCTGGGCAAGCTCGGTGCCCCGCTCGCCGCGGTCCTGGCGAGCCGGGGCCACGATGTCGTGGGGGTCGACCTCAATACCGCCTATGTCGATGCGCTGAACACCGGCCGCGCGCCGGTGGTCGAACCTGGCTTGCAGGTGTGCATTGACGACGCCGGGCCGCGGCTGCGCGCCAGCACCGATTTCGCGCAGGCGATCCCCGGCACCGATATCTCCTTCGTCATCGTGCCCACGCCGAGCGTGGAGGGCGTGTTCACCAACCGTTATGTCGTCGATGCGGTGCGGCGGATCGGCGCGGCGCTGCGCGGCAGCGACCGCTACCACGTGGTGAACATCACCAGCACGGTGATGCCGGAATCGACCGGAGGGGAAATCCGCGCCGCGCTTGAGAAAGCGAGTGGCCGGGTGGTCGGCGCCACGCTCGGGCTGACCTACAATCCCGAGTTCATCGCGCTGGGCAGCGTGGTGCACGACCTGCTGCATCCCGACATGCTGCTGATCGGCGAATCGGACCGGCGCGCCGGCGACCTGCTGGAAGCGGCGTATCGCATCACCCTGGGCACCTTGCCCCCGGTGCGGCGGATGAACTGGGTGAACGCCGAACTGGCCAAGATCGCGGTGAACACCTTCGTCACCACCAAGATCAGCTACGCCAACATGCTGGCCGAGATCTGCGAGCACCTGCCGGGCGCCGATGTCGATGTGGTGACCGCGGCGCTCGGCGAGGATTCGCGCATCGGCCGCAAATATCTGCGCGGCGCGCTGGGCTACGGCGGTCCCTGCTTCCCGCGCGACAACGTGGCCTTCGCCCGGCTCGCCCGCCGGCTGGGTGCGGCGGCCGACATTGCCGAGGCGACGGATGCGATCAACCGCCGCCAGGTGGACCGCGTGGTGGCGCTGGTGCAGCGGCTGGGCGGCCCGGCGCGGCCGGTCGCCGTGCTCGGGCTGGCCTACAAGCCCGAAACGCCGGTGGTGGAGGAAAGCCAGGGGGTGATGATCGCGCGCCGTCTGGCGCAGGCGGGCCATGCGGTGATCGTGGCGGATCCGCTGGCGCTCGATGGCGCGACGGCGGTGTTGGGCGATGCGGTGCTGGCGGCGGCGAGCCCGGAAGCCGCGATCGCCATGGCGGACATCGTGGTACTGGCGACGCCGGCGGCGGCGTTCGCCGTGCTGGCACCGGCGGCCTTCACGGCCGAAGGACGGCGCCGTATCGTGGTGGATTGCTGGCGGGTGCTGCCGCCGGCGTTCGCCGAGGTGGCGGATATCGTCCATATCGGGCGGGGCGCGCCGGCCGACGGATAGGCGACGGGAGAATACGTGGTGAACACCGTGCCGACGATCGAGACCGTTGCCGAATACTGGAACCGCCGGCCCTGTAATCTGCGGCATTCGCCGCGCGAAATCGGCTCACGCGAGTATTTCGACGAGGTCGAGGAGCGCAAGTATTTCGTCGAGCCGCATATCCCCGCCTTCGCCGACTTCCCGCGCCGGCGCGGCAAGCGGGTGCTGGAAATCGGCTGCGGGATCGGCACCGATGCGGTGAGCTTCGCCCGCGCCGGCGCCGATTACACCGGCGTGGAACTGTCCGAGGCGAGCCTGGCGCTGGCGCGCCGGCGCTTCGCCCTGCTCGGCCTGAGCGGGGACCTGCGGCACGCGGATGCCGAGGCGCTGGACGCGGTGGGGGAAGCGGGTTCGTTCGATCTGGTCTATTCCTTCGGCGTCATCCACCACACGCCACATCCCGACGCGGTGCTGCGCCACGCACGCCGCCTGGTGCGGCCGGACGGCGAACTGCGGGTGATGGCCTATGCCCGCGATTCGTGGAAGGACGCGATGATCGAGGCCGGGCTCGACCAGCCGGAGGCGCAGCAGGGCTGCCCGATCGCGTTCACCTACACGACCGCGCAGGCGCGCGCGCTGCT
>DATKQI010000198.1:0-13281 GCA_035532755.1 Acetobacteraceae bacterium | reverse complement strand
GGACACGAAACGGTTCGCATCGTTTCAGCAGGACTCGGCGCGAGCGTCGGGCACGCAAATACTGCGCGGGATGCGCTATCCGAGCCCGGCGGCTTGCGCGATCAGAAACAGCCCTGCTCCGCCGGCGACGACCCCGATCGTCCGGGCGACACGCTCGCCGGCCGGGGCGAGGCGTTCGGCGGTGATCGCCGCCGCCACGACAGCCATCGCGCGCAGGTCCATGATCCCGATGACCAGGAGGATCGCCATCAGGCCGGCACAGCAGCAGCCGCAGTGAAGGCCGAGGCGCAGGCCGTGCCGCCAGGCCGTGCCGGCGTCTGCCGGCAGCGTGCGGCCGCGCCCGGGCGCCTCCCGGCAGCAGGCAAGATGATGCGCCTTCCACGCGGTGAACTGGAGCGCGCCGATGCCGGCCATTGCGTCTCGGCCGCCACCAGCGCGGCACCCAGCGGAAAGACGGCCATTCCGAACAGGGTCCAGACGAAGAAATACCCCATGCCCACCAGCACGGTCAGCCGACCGAGCCGCATCTTTCCCGCCCCGCCGATGGCCTGGCGGTAGCGCCCCAGCATCGGAACCAGGGACGGCAGCATCATTGCCACCGTCATCACGGCCCACATGCCGAGGAACGACGCCGCGGCGCCCGGCCATGTCTGCCCGGGCATCCGCATCCACGCCGCCGACATCGCCCAGCCGCCGGGCATCGGCATCCCGCCCATCGTTGACATGGACGCGCACCGGGCGATCGTTCCCGCCGCGCCGGCGGCGAAGAGCAGCGCCAAGACGCCGAAGAAGGCCCGCTCGGAAGCTCGCTCGGAAGCCATGGTCGTGAGACCTCCCGTCCCGGTGCGCCAACGAAGCCCGCGACCTCGCTCAGCCTTTGTCGTACTTGTCGTGATGGCGCCACCAGATGCCGTTCTCGTTGCGCCCCTTGGGGGCGCGGTCGAGCCACTGGTACATGCCCCACAGGCCGTCCAGCCCGCGCGCATAGGTGGAATAGGTGTGGTAGACGACACCATCCTCCAGCACGAACGCGCTCATGCCCGGCCTCTCGCGCATGAACGCGGCCGCGTCGGCGCCGACCATGGCCGCGTTCTGGACGACACGCTCCGAGGGCGTTGTCGCGACGATCGCGTGGCCGCCGCGCCGGTAGTTGTATTCGACGCCGCCTTGCCGCTGTTGCGCCTCGGTGATCGAGACGTTGAAGTCGAAGTTGAAGTCGCCGTCGAGCGAGGATGCCCAGGGAAACGCCCAGCCCATCCGCCGCTTGAACGCCTGCAGCCTCGTAAGCGGCGCCCGCGACACCGCCGAAAGCGTGACGTCGTGGTTCGCCAGGTGGATGGCGAAGCCGTCGAACCCGTCCGCGATCGTCGAGCATGTCGGGCACCCTGCGGTGTAGTCGGGCCCGAACATGAAGTGGTAGACGAGGAGCTGCGAGCGCCCCTGGAAGAGATCCGCCAGCGAGGCGCTCCCCTCGTCGGTTTCGAATCGATACGCCTTGTCGATCCCGACCCACGGCAGCTCCTGCCGCCGCCGCGCCAGCTCGTCGCCGCGCCGCGTGAGCTCCTTCTCCGCCTCGAGCAGATCGAGCCGTGCCGCCAGCCACGCTTCACGTGTTCCGGTCATGTGTGTTGTCATCGTTTTCTCTCCATTCGTCAGGTGTCGTGAGATAGAGCTAGCGCCGGGGCATCGAACGGTGGGAGTGACAAGTGTGGCGGGATTCCGATGGACTCGCTGATCACGGCCGCGGCGCGGGCGCTCGCGGCGGGTGATCCCCTCGGCGCATTGAAGCGGGTCGCGCTGCGCGACGACGCGCCGGCTCTCGCGTTGCGCGGCATCGCGATGGCGCAGCTCGGCGATCTCGTTCGCGCGAAGGCTCTCGTGCGCAATGCGGCGCGCGCCTTCGGTTCGAAAGAAGCCGTGGCCCGTGCGCGGTGCGTCGTCGCCGAGGCGGAGATCGCCCTCGCCTCGCGCGACCTGGGCTGGCCCGCGAAGGCGCTCGACGCGGCGCGGGCGACGCTCGAACAGCATGGCGATCGGGTGAATGCCGCGCATGCGCGGCATCTGCAGGCCCGGCGCCTCCTCCTGATCGGGCGCCTCGACGAGGCCGAGCATACGCTTGCGCAGCTCGATCTCTCCGCTCTTACGCCTGCGCTGCGTGCCATACATGAGCTCGCGGTCGCCGGGATTTCCATGCGACGTGTCCGCGCCAAGGCAGCACGGGCAGCGCTCGCCCGCGCCGAGGAAGCCGCGCGCTGGGCGCGCATTCCGGCGCTCGCGGCGGAGGTCGAACAGGCCCTCACGGTCCTCGACAAGCCTGCGGCGCGGCTGATCGCGCGCGGCGCGGAGCGCCCTGTCCTGCTGGAAGAAGTCGAGGCGCTCCTGGCGTCCAAGGCACTTGTCATCGACGCCTGCCGCAATCTCGTGCGCGAGCGGAACATGCTCGTGCCGCTCGCAAGGCGTCCGATGCTGTTCGCGCTTGCGCGCACCCTCGGCGAGGCGTGGCCCGGGGACGTGCCGCGGGACGTGCTGCTCACCCGCGTGTTCGGCGCGAAGCACGCCGACGAATCCCATCGCGCGCGGTTGCGAGTCGAGATCGGGCGGCTGCGCAGGCTGCTGCGGTCAATCGCCCGCGTGAGCGCAACGAAGCAGGGTTTCGCGCTCTCGCCGCGCCACGCATGCGAGGTCGTCGTGCTGGCACGGCCCGTCGAGGAGCGGCATGCGGCGGTGCTCGCCTTCCTTGCCGACGGCGAGTCGTGGTCGAGCTCGGCCCTGGCGCTTGCGCTTGGCGCCAGCCAGCGCACCGTGCAGCGGGCGCTCGACTCGCTTGCGGCAGCAGGCAAGGCGCAATGGTTCGGTCACGGGCGGGCGCGCCGGTGGGTGACCCCGCCGGTGCCGGGATTCACGACGACATTGTTGCTCCCCGCTCCGCTGCCGAGTGATTAGGATGAAAGTATGAAACGATCAGCGGCCGAAATCCTCCGTGAGTATGGGCCCTTTCCCGGTGTCGATCAGGTGGGCGGGGTCACGTTTGACGGTCAGCACGTCTGGTTTGCCGCCGGAGACAAGCTGAGCGCCTTCGATCCGGCGAGCGGCAGGACGGTGCGCTCGATCGACGTCGCCGCGCATGCGGGAACGGCCTTCGACGGCCGGCACCTGTTCCAGCTTGCCGAGGATCGCATCCAGAAGATCGATCCGAAGACCGGCCGTGTGCTCGCCACGATCCCCGCGCCCGGCGGCGGTGGCGATTCGGGGCTCGCGTGGGCGGAAGGGACGCTCTGGGTGGGGCAGTACCGGGACCGGAAGATCCATCAGGTCGATCCCCGGACAGGGGCGATCCTGCGCACCATCGAGTCCAACCGCTTCGTCACCGGGGTCACCTGGGTGGACGGCGAGTTCTGGCACGGCACCTGGGAAGGTGACGAGAGCGATGTGCGGCGGATCGATCCTCGAACGGGAGAGGTTCTGGAGCGGCTCGACATGCCGCCCGGAATGGTCGTGTCGGGGCTCGAGTCCGACGGCGGCGATCAGTTCTTCTGCGGAGGAGCACGGAGCGGGAAGGTGAGAGCCGTCCGCCGGCCCAGGCGGGCCCCGGCGGCGGGCAGCGGCTCCGAGACCCAAGCCGACACCCCTCGGCCGGCCCCCGGGTGAAGCGCCGCCGCTTCTGCGGTAGCATCGGCGGATGAGCCCGCGGATTCGCCTGCTGCCCGAGCACATCGTCAACCGCATCGCGGCGGGCGAGGTGATCGAGCGGCCGGCGGCGGCGGTGAAGGAGCTGGTGGAGAACGCGCTGGACGCGGGCGCGGCCCGCATCGCCGTTTCGCTGACAGACGGCGGCATCAGCCGCATCGAGGTGAGCGACGACGGGTGCGGGATGGATGCGGCCGAACTCGCGCTCGCCGTGCAGCGCCACGCCACCAGCAAGCTCGCCGACGAGAACCTGGTGCGGATCGCCACGCTGGGCTTTCGTGGCGAGGCGCTGCCCAGCATCGGCGCGGCGGCGCGGCTGTCCATCATCAGCCGGCCGGCCGGGGCGGCGGAGGCGCATGAGATCCGGGTGGAGGGCGGGGCGGTATCCGAAGTTTCGCCCGCCGCCGGCGTGCCCGGCACGCGGGTGGTGGTGGCAGACCTGTTCTTCGCCACACCGGCGCGGCGGAAGTTCCTCCGTTCCCCCCGCGCCGAGGCCGACCATGCGGAGACCGCGCTGCGCCGCCTCGCCCTCGCCGCGCCCGCCGTCGCGTTTCGGCTGATCAGCGACGGGCGGACGCTGTTCGATCTGCCGGCGCAGGATGAGGCCGCCCGCATCGCCGCCCTGCTGGGAGCGGAGGCCGCGGCGGCGCTGCTGCCGGTGGACGCCGAGCGCGGCGCGCTCCGCCTCGCCGGTTTCGCCGGGGCGGCGAGCCTGCACCGGGCCAGCGGCATCGCGCAGTTCCTGGTGGTGAACGGCCGCCCGGTGGTCGATCCGGTGCTGAAGATCGCGCTGCGCGTGGCGTATCGGGATGTGCTGCCCGCCGGCCGCCATCCGGTCGCGGCCCTGCGGCTCGATCTGCCGGCCGGGGAGGTGGATGTGAACGTTCATCCCGCCAAGACCGAGCTGCGCTTCCGGGATGCGACCGCCGTGCGCGGGCTGGTGATCTCCGCGCTGCAATCCGTGCTGGGCCGGCCGGCAGCGCTGCCGCCGCCGCTGCGGCGCCCCGTGTTCTCCCGCGCGCCCCTCGCGACGACCTGGCCGGCCCCGGCCGCTCCGCCTTCCGGGCTCGCGGAATCGCAACTCGCGCTGCACGACGCCCCCTCCGCCCGCGCCCTGCCCACGGCGACACCCGCGTCCGGGCATCCGCTGGGTGCCGCGGTGGCGCAGGTGCTGGATACCTATGTGATCGCGGTCGCGGCCGACGGGGCGCTCGTGCTGGTGGATCAGCACGCCGCGCACGAGCGGCTGACGCATGAGGCGCTGCGCGACCAGCTTCTCGCCGGCGGGGTGCCCAGCCAGCCGCTGCTATTGCCCGCGGTGGTCGATCTGCCGCCCGCCGATGCGGCGCGGCTGACAGCACGGGCGGAGGATCTCGCGCAGCTCGGCCTGCTGGTCGAGCCGTTCGGGCCGGGGGCGGTGCTGGTGCGCGCGCTGCCGGCGGCGCTCGGCGCGCCCGACCCCGGGCCGCTGCTGCGCGACCTTGCCGACGAGCTGGCGGAGATGGGGGAAGCCACGGCACTCGCAGCCCGGCTCGACGCCGTGATTGCCCGCCTCGCCTGCCACGGCAGCATCCGCGCCGGACGGCGGCTGGGGCAGGCGGAGATGGATGCGCTGCTGCGCCGGATGGAGGCCACGCCGCGCGCCGCCACCTGCAGCCACGGCCGCCCCACCTTCCTGAAACTGTCGCAAGCCGAGATCGAGCGGATGTTCGGCCGGCGGTGATGACGATTTGCCCTTGCCATCGGACGGATCATCCCCCATCTGGCGCCATTGTTCGATATCGAATGAACAGGAGGGCTTGAATGGCGAAGATCGCGATCGTGTTCCACAGCGGCTACGGCCACACCCGCAAGCAGGCCGAAGCGGTGCACCAGGGTGCTGCAAGCGCGGCCGGCGCGGACGTCAGCCTGCTGACGATCGACGCGGAGGGCAACCTGCCCGAGGACGCGTGGGAGACCCTGGCGGGGCAGGACGCGATCCTGTTCGGATCGCCGACCTACATGGCCGGCGCATCCTGGCAGTTCAAGAAATTCGCCGATGCGAGTTCCAAGCCCTGGTTCTCCCAGGTGTGGAAGGACAAGGTGGCCGCCGGCTTCACCAACTCCGCCTCGATCAACGGGGACAAGCACCTCACGCTCGACTACCTGTTCCACCTGTCGATGCAGCATGGGATGGTGTGGATCGGCACCGGCATGAAGCCGGCGAACACCAAGGCCGCCACGCGCAACGACGTGAACTACCTCGCCGGCTCGGCCGGGCTGCTGGCGCAATCGCCATCGGACTCCTCGCCCGAGGAAGGCCCGGTGCCGGGCGATCTGGAAACGGCCCGCCAGTTCGGCAAGCGCGTGGCGGAATTCGCCGTCAGGCTTCGGGGCTGAGCAAACGCTCGGCCGCCGCCAGCGCGTCCGCGACCGGCAGGTCTTCCATCCGGTTGCCGGAGGCGACGGCGGCGGCCGTGCGCCGGCCGATCGGCGTGCCCTTCTCCAGCGGCGTGGGGCCGAACAGCCCCAGCGTGGGCGCGCCGGTGGCGGCGGCGAAATGCATCAGCCCCGAATCGTTGCCGACGTAAATCGTGGCGCGCGCGAGGCAGGCCGCCACCTCCGGCAGGCTCAGCCGGCCGACGAGGTCGATCGCGCCGGGCAGCGCCTCCAGCAGCGGCCGGCTCATCGTCCGTTCCCGCTCGCCGGGGCCGGCGAGGATGACGGGCACGGCCCCCGGCAGCGGCCCCGCGGCGAGGGCGCGGAACAGCTCGGCGAACCGTTCCACCGGCCACATCTTTCCCGGCGAGTTGGCGGTGGGGCCAAGTATCACCACCGGCCGGTCCGCCGGCAGCAGGGCGGCGGCGCGCGCCTCGTCTTCCGGGGCGGTCCATGCCACCGGGAAGCAGGACGACGGATCGAGATCGAGCATCGCCGCCAGGGCGGAGATCAGATGGCGGCCGGGCTGCAGCCGCCGCACCGCGCGCCGGCGCGCGAGCAGGGTGTGGCCGAGGATCGTGCGCTTGGTGTCCAGCACCAGATCCCACCGCTTTCCCACGCAGCGGGCCCACAGCAGCAGCGAATGCAGGTTCCAGTGGCGGCGGCGATAGATGATCATCCGCTCGCAATTCGGCATGCGGGCGAACACGCCCGCCACCGCCGGGCCGCAGGCGACGGTGATGCGTGCATCCGGATGCGTGCGGATCACGTGGTCGAGCAGGATAGTGGCGAGAACCGCATCGCCGATCCAGCGGGAGGTGACGAAAAGAACGCGCATCCATCCATCCATAATCGTGCCGGATCGACCCGTCCATGCGCCGGCGCGGTTGCGCCCGCGCGGCCCAGCCTCTATCCCGCCCAGGGGGCGGCAAAGCACGGGAGCAGGCGCGGCGCGTGACATTTCACGGCGACATGACGACGCGGCGGGGCCGGGCCAACGCCTGGCTGGACAGCCTGGTGGCGGACCATGGCCTGTTGCGCCTCGGCTGGACCAACTGGGGCGTGGTGGCGCCGGGCCGGGTGTATCGCTGCAACCACCCCACGCCCGGCCGGCTTGCGCGCGCCTGCCGCCGGCACGGGCTGCGCACGATCATCAACCTGCGCGGGCTGGCCGGCAACGGCTCGGATGCGCTGACGCGGGAGATGGCCGCGCGGCTTGGCGTCGATTTCGTGGATGTGACGCTGTTCAGCCGCGGGCCGCCGCCGCGGGCGGAGGTGCTGAAGCTCGCCGAGACGTTCCGTACGATGCGCGAGCCGGCGCTGCTGCACTGCAAATCCGGCGCCGACCGCGCGGGGCTCGCCGCCGGGCTGTTCCTGCTGCTGGAGGGCGCGAGCCCGGCCGAGGCGCTGGGCCAGCTTTCGCTGCGCCACCTCCATTTCCGCCAGTCCAGGACCGGCATCCTGGATGCATTCCTGCTGTCCTACATCCGCGACGCCGAAGGCCGGAAGGGGTTCCTCGACTGGGTGCGGGAGGAGTACGACGAGGCCGCGCTGCTCGCCGAGTTCCGCGCGCATGGGCTGGCGCGCTTCCGCCGGCCGGGGCCGGGGCGTGAATTTGCCGCCCGCTTGATGTAAGCCTGCGTTACATGACCTGGCCGACGGACAGCGACCGCGCACGGCGCGGCTATCATCACGGCAATCTGCGCGAGGCGCTGATTGATGCCGCGCTGGCGCTGATCGCCGAGAAGGGGCCGGCCGGCTTCACCATCGCCGAGGCGGCCCGGCTGGCCGGCGTGAGTTCCGGCGCGCCCTACCGCCATTTCCGCGATGCCGAGGCGCTGCTGGCCGAGGTGGCGCTGCGCGGGTTCGACCAGCTTGCGGAATCCCTCGCCGCCGCGTGGCAAGACGGCCGGCCCGATCCGATGACCGCGTTCGAGGCGATGGGCCGGGCCTATCTCGGCTTCGCCCGGGACCAGCCCGCCTATTACGCCGCGATGTTCGAAACGCGGGTGCCGCCCGAGGCCTATCCGCCGCTTGCCGCCGCGGCGGATCGTGCGTTCAACCTGCTGCGCCGCGCCGCCGAGCAGCTTGCCGCGCAGATCCCGCCGCCCGGCCGGCCGCCGGCGCTGATGATGGCGCTGCACGTATGGGCGCTGTCGCATGGGATCGCCGCGCTGTTCTGCCGGCCGGACCGGGTGCGCCGGCCGCTGCCGATGCCGCCGGAGGAGCTGCTGGAGGCAGGAGTGCTGATCTACCTGCAAAGCCTCGGCCTTGCCGGCGGCAAGCCGCCGGGCAGCAGCGGGTCTTGACGGAGGCAGGCGATACGCCCATAAGTAAATGTATCTTACATTCACATGGTGAGGCACATGAACGGCACGGCAACTCACGATGGATACGGCGTCCCGCCCTGGGCGGGCGGGCCCGGCCGGTTCGGCCCGCCCGGGAACGGTGCGCACAGGAACGGGCCACCCTGGAGTGACCCACCCTGGGGGCCGCCATGGGGCGGCTGGCATCCGGCGTTCGGCCACCGGATGCTGTGGATCGCGGTAACGATTCTGGCCTTCATGGCATGGTGGCCGATTGGGCTTGCTGTGCTGTTGTTCATGATCGGGAGCAGGCGGATGGGATGCGGATGGCATGGCTACCGGGGGCAGGCCGGCAACGACGCAGGCTGGTGTGCCGGCTGGAAGGCCGGCGACGGAACGAGCTGGTGGACCGGCTGGAAGAACGGCTACGGGGCGGAACGGCAGGCATCGTCCGGTGAAGCCCGACAGGCATCGTCCAGCGGGAACCGCGCCTTTGACGAGTACCGCGCCGACACGCTGCGCCGGCTGGAGGAGGAGCAGCGCGAGTTCGCCTCCTTCCTCGACCGCCTGCGCTTCGCCAAGGACAAGGCCGAGTTCGACACGTTCATGACCGAACGCCGCGAACACCCCGAACCGCCGCCCGAGCCGGCGGCCGGGTGAGCAGGCGGCCTTTTACCAGGAATGGTGCTTCTCTGCACCGCAGGCTGAGCCGAAGCCACCGGGAAGCACGCCAGGACTTTGGCGGCTTCCCGAGCTTGGCTGCACGTTCCGCCAGGGTGGCATAATGGATTTTGCGATCCGACAGAGGCGCCGTGCCCCCGATGCATGGCGGAGGGGGAACAGCATGGAACCGGAGGAGGAAGCGAAAACGCATGCGTGGCATATCGCGCCGCGCGAATACGCCCGCCACGAGAAGCGGCGCGGCCGACGGCACGCGTTCCAGCACGCAACCCCCACCCGAACCGCGCTGATCGTGATTGACATGGTGCCGTTCTTTGTGTCGCAGAACGCATATTGCCGCGGCATCGTGCCAAACATTGCCTGCCTTGCCGACGCCTTGCGGGCGGCTGGCGGTTCTGTCGCCTGGGTCGTACCGGCACCCGGGCATCGGCACCCGGCGTTGGCCGATGAATTCTTCGGCCCCAATATCGCGAAATTATATGGCTTGTCCGGTGGTGCCGGCCCGTTGAAGGCGCGCCTGTGGCCGGCCTTCGATGTTCATGCCAACGATCTGCTGGTGGAAAAATCGGCCGCAAGCGCGTTCTTTCCCGGCGCCTCTCCGCTTCCATTCTTGCTGGAAGCGCGTCGAATCGACACCGTGCTCATCACCGGCACGGTCACCAATGTCTGCTGCGAATCTTCGGCACGCGACGCGAGCACGACGGGGTTTCGCGTCATCATGGTCGCGGATGCGAATGCCGCGCCGCGTGACCAGGACCACAATGCCGCTCTGCACACGATATATCGATCTTTTGGCGATGTGCGGCCGACCGCGGAAGTGCTCGATCTGCTCGCAGCTTCCGACCCCGGCTGCGCGGGCATGACGAGGGGCGAGCAACTCGGCAATCAGTCGGAGTGGACGCGCCGGTGAGGCCTCCCGCAGAACCTCACATTGCGATCCCGCCCGAAGGCGGTCCTACGGCAGGGAGAATGTCACCGTGTCACGGCGCGCCCGGCATCAAAGCTAGGCGCTTCCAATAAGGGTTTCCAGCAAAGCCTGCACGACCTGGTTTCAGGCCGCAGGCAGGCAGCGGCTCCACAGGACCGTCACCGGCCGGAACCGCACCAGTTCGATACGGGCAAGCTGGCCGGCAATCGGCCATTCACGCGTTGAGAAACATCTTCCCGGGGTTGAGGATGCCGCGCGGGTCGAGCGCGGTTTTCACCGAACGCATCACCGCGAGCGTTTCCGCCCCGTGCTCGGTTTCCAGGAACTCGCGCTTGCCGAGGCCCACGCCATGCTCCCCGCTGCACGAGCCGCCGAGGGCGAGCGCGCGGGCGACGATCTTGCGGTCGAGCGCAAAGGCGCGGGCAATCCCGTCCGGCTCCGGCGGCACCAGGATCACGGTGTGGAAATTGCCGTCGCCCACATGGCCCACCATCGGCGCGACGAGGCCGGAGGCGGCGATATCCTCCTTCGCGCCCAGGATCGCCTCGGCGAGGCGGGAGATCGGGACGATCGCATCCGTCGTCATGCCCTTGTGGCCGGGTTTCAGCGCAAGACAGGCCCAGTAGGCATCATGCCGCGCCTTCCACAGCCGGCCCCGCGCCTCCGGGTCGGTCGCCCAGGCGAAGCCGCGGGCGCCCAGCGCCTGCGCGATCTCCTCGGCCAGTTGCGCCTGCTCGGCCACGGCGGCCTCGGTGCCGTGGAATTCGAAGAACAGCGTGGGCAGCGGCGCGAGGCGATCAAGCTTCGAGAACGCGATGCAGGCGCCCATCTGCACCTCGTCCAGCAGTTCGATCCGCGCGACCGGGATGCCGGCCTGCATCACCGCGATCACCGTTTCCACCGCCGGGCCCAGCGCCTCGAACTGGCAGGTGGCGGCGGAGATCGCTTCGGGGATGCCGTGCAGGCGAAGCTGGATTTCGGTAATGATGCCGAGCGTGCCTTCGGAGCCGATGAACAGCCGGGTGAGGTCATACCCGGTGGCGGATTTGCGCACCCGCCCGCCGGTGCGGATCACCCGCCCATCAGCGAGGGCGACCGTGAGGCCCAGCACGTTCTCGCGGATGGTGCCGTAGCGCACGGCGGCGGTGCCGGAGGCGCGGGTCGCGCACATCCCGCCGATCGTGCATTCGCTGCCCGGATCGACCGGGAAGAACAGCCCCTGGTCGCGCAGATGCTCGTTCAACTGCTGGCGGGTCACGCCGGCCTCGATGCGGCAATCCATGTCGGCGGCGTTCACGCCCAGCACGCGGTTCATGCGGGAGAGGTCGATCGTGATGCCGCCACGCACCGGCGTCACGTGGCCTTCCAGCGACGTTCCCGCCCCGAAGGCGATCGCCGGCACGCCGTGGGCGTGGCACAGGGCGAGCAGGCGCGCCACCTCCTCCGAGGTTTCGACGAAGGCGACCGCATCCGGCGGCACCGGGCTGTACGCGTCCTCCCCATGGCCATGCTGTTCGCGCAGGCTCTGGTTGGTGGTCAGCCGCTCCCCCAGGAAATCACGGGCGGCGGCGATGACGGCATCGGCGGGACGGGACATGGAAGGCGGCTCCTGCGGCACGGCTGGAAAATGGCAATCTGCACCCTCCGGCGCGGGCTTGCCATCCGCACCGGATGGCGCTGACCTGTCCGGACCCTGGCGTGAAGGCTCTCATGATCCCGCTCATCGACATCGCCGCGCTGTTCGGCGCCGACTCCCCTGCCCGCCGCGCGGCCGATGCCGCTATCATGGCGGCCGCCGCCGATGCGGGGTTCATGACCGTCACCGGGTTCGATGCGCTCGCCGCACCGCCGCCGTCGGCATTGCTGCGCATTTTTTCGCTGCCGGAGGCGGAGAAGCGGCGGCTGTGGCGGCAGACGTTCGCGCCCGATCATGCGAACGTCTATCGCGGCTGGTTCCCGCTGCAGCCGGGCAGCGCCACCTGGAAGGAAGGCATCGACATGGGGCCGGACATCGCCGGCCCCGCCCGGGCCGGAGCGGAGGACCCGCTGCTGGAGCCGACGCCCCTGCCGGAGGAGGCGGCGCTGCCCGGCTGGCGCGCGCAGGCCGCGGCCTATTACCGCGCGATGGAAACGGCGGGGCAGGCGCTGATGCGCGCGCTGGCACGCGGCCTCGATCTGCCCGAGGGATTCTTCGACGCAGCCTTCGCCGGCGGCATCTCCACACTGCGGCTGATCCGCTATCCGGAGCGGCCGGCGGAGTCGCTCGATGGCGTCGCGGAGGACAAGATGTGGGTGAGCCACCAGGGGCGGCGGATGTATCTGGTGGGCGCGCCGCACGTGGATTCCGGGTTCGTCACCCTGCTTGCGCAAGATGGGGTGGAGGGGTTGCAGGCGCGGGCGCATTCGGGCGAATGGATCACCGTTCCGCCGGCGCCCGGCACGCTCGCCGTGAATTTCGGCAAGCTGCTGGAAACCTGGAGCGGCGGGCGCATCCGCGCCACCGAGCATCGGGTGGTGGGTGCCGGGCGGGAGCGGCATTCGGTGCCGTTCTTCTACGAACCGCGGGTGGATGCGCTGATCGCCCCGCTGCCCGGGCGGGCTGCGTTCCCGCCCGTGCTGTACGGCGATCATCTCTGGGCGCTGATGACGCGCTTCATCGAGTTCCGCGGGCTGGAAGCCCTGCGCCCGCCCCGCCGCATCGCATCCTGATGCGCGCCCTGGACGGAGTGCGCCTGCCCGGCCAAGGTTGCGCGAGAACAACTTTCGCGCGAATCGGGGAAACGCCATGCGCCGTATGACGAGCCTGCTGCTGGCCGTGCTGGCGGTCTGCATTTTGCAGATCGGCGCGGCCCAGGCGAGCGCATCGAAGGTGGGTGCGCTGAAAATCGCCACCTGGAACCTGGATTGGCTGACCGCGAAGCCGGCCGGGGATCCCGTTCTGCCGCGTGACGTGCGGCCGAAATCCGCCCATGACATCGCGCTGCTGCACGGCTACGCGAACATCCTGAACGCCGATGTGGTGGCGTTCGAGGAGGTGGACGGGCCGGGTGTGGCCGCGCGCGTGTTCAGCCCTCGCCGCTACGTGCTGCACCTGACGCGGGACCATGTGGTGCAGCGGGTCGGGCTGGCCATCCGGCGCGGCATCGCCTTCACCGCCAATCGGGACTTCACCGCGCTCGATACCGATCCCTATGCCCGCTATCCGCTGCGCAGCGGCGCGGACGTGACGCTGCATCTGCCGGGCGGGGCGCTGCGCATCCT
>DATKQI010000197.1:0-8594 GCA_035532755.1 Acetobacteraceae bacterium | reverse complement strand
GCAAGTTCAGCTGCATGGGTATCCTCGCTTGGCGAGATGGGCCAAACCGGCCGCAATACCAGGCAACTCTACACAATCAGCCGAGATAAAACACGAAAGCCGGGGTCCAGGGCTCCCCGCCGATCCGCCCGCGCCCCACGCCTGGAGGGCCTGCGCCGGCATGACGGGGAGAGGCGGGGCACGCCGGCGATGCCCCCCCGCGAACACCAACTCCAGGTTGCTCCCCCGCCCCCCGCGGGACTAGGCTCCCCCGGCATCCCGATCGGTGGACTGCATGAGCACACGCTCGGCAAGGAGCCTCGCATGCCCCAAAAAATGACACTCAACGTGAACGGCCAGGACCAGACGGTCGAGGCCGAGGCGGACAGCATGTTGCTGTATGCGCTGCGCGACAACCTGCGCCTGCGCGGGCCGAAGTTCGGCTGCGGGCTCGCCGAATGCGGCGCGTGTTCGGTGCTGCTGGATGGGCAGTCCATCCGGTCCTGCATCACCCCCGCCTCCGCCGCCGCCGGCCACAAGATCGTCACGCTGGAGGGGCTCGGCACGCCCGAACATCCCCACAAGCTGCAAAAGGCGTTCATCGAGGAGCAGGCGGCCCAGTGCGGCTACTGCATCAACGGCATGATCATCAGCGCGGCGGCCCTGCTGGGCAGCAAGCCCCACCCGAGCCGGGACGACATCAAGCAGGCGCTGAACGGCCATCTGTGCCGGTGCGGCACGCACATGCGGATCGTCCGCGCGATCGAGCGCGCGGCGAAGCAGGAGGGTTAGGGCCATGAACATGATCGCGCCAAACGCCCCCGTGGGCACCCCCTCGCTCAGCCGCCGCGGGCTTCTGAAGGCCTCCGGCGGGCTGTTCATCGCCTTCCGCCTGTTCGGCCCCGCCGGGGCGCAGGCGGCCACCGAAACCGCATCCACCCCCATCCCGCCGCCGCCCGCGGGCCGGCTCTACGCCTGGCTCGCCGTGCATCCGGACAACACGGCAACCCTGTTCACCGGCAAGGTGGAGGTGGGCACGGGCACGGAAACCGCGCTCGCCCAGATCGCCGCCGAGGAGCTGGATTTCCCGGTGGACCGGCTCGCCGTGACGATGGGCACCACCTCGGAAACCGTGGACCAGGGGCCGACCTACGGCAGCATGACGATCCGCTACGCCGGCCCGCAGATCCGCCACGCGGCGGCGGCCGGGCGGGCCGCGCTGCTCGATCTCGCGGCGGCGCATTTCAAGGCGCCGGCCAGCCAGCTCGTGGCGGCGAAAGGCACGATCTCGGTCATCGGCTATCCCGGCCGCTCCATCACCTACGGCGAACTCGTGGGCGGCAAGCGGCTGGACATGGAGATCGGCGCGAGCGGCACGCGCTTCGCCATGAAGGTCGCGCCCACGGCGAAGATCAAGAACCCGTCCACCTACACGATCGTCGGCCAGTCGGTGGCGCGCAAGGACATCCCGGGCAAGATCACCGCGCGGTTCAGCTACATCCAGGACGTGCGGGTGAAGGGCATGCTGCACGGGCGCGTGGTGCGCCCCTACGGCGTGGGCGCGAAGCTGCTGAGCGTGGACGAAACCGGCCTGAAGGACATTCCGGGCTTCGTGCGGATCGTCCGGCAGGACAATTTCCTGGGCGTGGTGGCGAAGACCGAGTGGGGCGCGATCCAGGCGGCGGCGAAGCTCGGCTCCACGCTCGATCCCGCGGGCCCCACCGCCGGGGGGGCCAAATGGTCCGCCTGGAACGGCCTGCCGCCGATGGACAAGATCTGGGATGCGGTGCGCGCCACGCCCGGCACCAACACAACGGTGGCCGACGACGGCTCGGTCGCGCTCGCGCTGCCGGGGGCGGCGAAAACGCTGAAAGCGACCTACAAGACCCCGTTCCAGATGCACGGCTCCATCGGCCCCTCCTGCGCCATCGCCGATGTGCGGAAAGACAGCGCGATCTTCTGGGCCGGCACGCAGATGCCGCACCAGATGCGGCGGGACATGGCGAAGCTGCTGGGCATGCCGGCGGAGCGGATCGAGCTGCGCTGGTTCGAGGCCTCGGGCGCCTACGGCCGCAACGGGCTCGAACACGTGATCCCCGATGCGGCGATCATGTCCCGGGCCGTCGGCCGCCCGGTGCGCGTGCAATGGATGCGCTGGGACGAGCATGGGTGGGAGCCGAAAGGCCCGGCCATCGTGCAGGACCTCGTGGGCGGGCTGGACGCGGATGGCCACGTGAGCGTGTGGCAGCATCACATGTGGGTGCCCACCACCGGGGATACCCACCTGATCGCGGCGGAGCTGATCGGCAAGCCCGCCATCACCGGCTCCACCGGCCAGGGGCGCGCGGCCATCGGCTATGCCTACAAATTCCCCAATGCCGATGTGGCCTGCCACGGCGTGGGGCGTGTGGGGCTGCTGACCGCGTGGCTGCGCTCGCCCGCGCAGTTCGAGACGACGTTCGCGATGGAATCCTTCATCGACGAGATGGCGGCGGCTTCCGGGCAGGACCCGCTGGCCTTCCGCCTGAAACACCTGAAGGACCCGCGCGCGATCGCCGTTCTGCGCGCCGCCGCCGAGGCATACGGGTGGGACAGCCGGCCCTCCCCCGCCAAGGCCACCGCCGGCGGCGGCCCCGCCCACGGCCGCGGCATCGCCTGGGTGAACCGGGACGATGTGCGCGTGGCGACGATCGCCGACGTGACGGTGGATCGCGCCAGCGGGCAGATCAAGGTGGGGCGCGTGGTGGTGGCGCATGATTGCGGGCTGGTGGTGAACCCCGACGGGCTGCGCAACCAGATCGAGGGCAACGTGATCCAGTCCCTCAGCCGCACCCTGCACGAGGAAGTGACGTTCGACACCGCGCACGTGACAAGCCGGGACTGGCAGGGCTACCCGATCCTGCGCTTCGAGGAGATCCCGGACAGGATCGACATCGTGCTGGTCAACAACGTGCCGGAATACCCCTCCTACGGCGCGGGCGAGCCATCCACCTGCCCCACCGCCGCGGTGATCGGCAATGCGGTGTTCGATGCCACCGGCGTGCGCCTGCGCCAGACCCCGTTCCGCCCGGCCAGGGTGAAGGCGGCGATGAGCTGAGGCGGCGGCGGCGCGCAGGAACGATCGTCCGCTGTGTGCGTTTGCCTCCACTACCGCCGAAAACCGAGAGGAGCGCACATGTCGAAAGACGCACACAACAAGGCCGCGGAACATCACGAGCACGCGGCCAAGGCCCACAAGATGGCCGCGGAACAGCACGGCAAGGGCGACCACGCGAAGGGGCTGGAGCATTCGACCCAGGCCATGCAGCACGCGAAGGCCGCACACGAGCATTCCCAGACCGCGCACACTGCGAGCACCCAGCAGACCAAGAAATAGATCGCGACAGCGGGGTACGATGAACTGACCGTCTCTTCCTGACGGTCATGCCCGCGACGGGCAGAGGGCGAAGCAGCGTGCTTCGCCCTTTTCTTCTGTCCGCTCAAGGGGTTGCAATACACCCACCGTCATGCCGGCGCAGGCCGGCATCCAGGCCCGCGCGCCCAGGCCGGCCACCTGAATGCCTGGACTCCGGCTTTCGCCGGAGTGACGGGTGGGGCTGGGGCGGCGCGCGCCTGCACCTCGTACGCCCGACCACACCCACCTCCCCATCGTCATGCCGGCGCAGGCCGGCATCCAGGCACACAGGCCCAGGCCGGCGACCTGAAAGCCTGGACTCCGGCTTTCGCCGGAGTGACGGGGGTGGTGGACGGGGGTGGCAACCGGGGGGCGTGAGCGTGTGGTGGCAGCGCCGCGCCCCCGGCCTGCCTTGGCGTTACGGAACCAGGCTGCCGGGGCGGCCGGTGCCGTAATAGCTGTCAACCGCGCGGCCGCGCGTGTCATCCCAGCCGGTCATCTCGGTTGCCGCATAGACCGGCGCGCCCTCCAGCGTGCTGCGGTCGATGTTGACGACGTAGCCGCCTTGATTGGTGTCGTATTTCAACTGCCTCCAGGGCAGCGGGTGGTACTTGTCGCCGATGCCGAGGAAGCCGCCGAAGCTCATGATCGCGTATTCGGTTTTGCCGGAAGCCTTGTCGAGCATCACATCGTACACGCTGCCGAGCTTCTCGCCGGCCGTGTTGTAGACATTGGTGCCGTTCACCTTGCTGGCCGCGATGAGCCGGCCGCCCGTGTGACCGGGATTGTCGATGTTGTTCACGATATTCTCCTGTTGCGGATGAAGTTGAAGCCGTTGGCTTCGGCCCGGGCGCATGTGCCGAGGCGGATGGGAAACGCCCCGGACCATGGGGAGTTCCGGCTGCGTGGCGGCGGGGCCTTGCCGGCGAACTTGGCATGAAGCCCCGGGCGGGCGTAAAAGATCGCATCGTCTGCCGGTCTTCCCGGGCATGGACGGCTGGGAGGATCTTTACTCTCGCCCCTTTTCGGAGGCCTGGGTGATGTCAAGAAGCCGATTTGCCGGGATTGTGGCTGGCGCCCGCCGCCCGCATGGCGGCTCCCCATGAGCGACATAGTGCGCAGCGTTGCGGCAGGGGCGCGGCAGGCCTCCCAGCCGATCCTTCGGCCGGCCGCCGACGCGCCCGGCGGCGGCGAGGTGCCTTTCCGCGAAATCCTGCACGCGCTCCCCGCCGCCGTCTATGCGACCGATCCGGACGGGCGGATCACCTATTACAACGAGGCCGCCGTCGCGTTATGGGGCCATCGGCCGGATATCGGCACATCCCGGTGGTGCGGTTCGTGGAAGCTGTATCGCGCGGACGGGACGCCGCTGCCCCACGACGAATGCCCCATGGCGGCGGCGCTGCGCGGCCTGTCGCCGTCTGCCGGCCCCTCTGCCGGCCCCTCTGCCAGCATCGAACTGATCGCCGAGCGGCCGGACGGCAGCCGGGTTCCGTTCATGCCGTACCCGAGGCTGCTGCGCGATGCCTCCGGCGCGGTGACCGGTGCGGTGAACATGCTGGTGGACCTGACCGACCGCAAGCAGGCGGAGGATTCCGCGCGGCAGCTCGCCTCCATCGTCCATTCCTCGGCCGACGCGATCGTCAGCAAGGACCTCGACGGCGTCATCACCAGTTGGAATCACGGCGCCGAGCGGCTGTTCGGCTACACCGCCGAGGAGGCGGTGGGCCAGCCGGTCACCCTGCTCATCCCGGCCGACCGGCATGATGAGGAGCCTTCCATCCTGGCCCGCATCCGCCGGGGCGAGCGCATCGACCATTACGAGACCGTCCGGCAAAGGAAGGACGGCAGCTTCGTCGATATCTCGCTCACGGTCTCCCCGATCAGGAACGCGGAGGGCAGGATCATCGGCGCATCCAAGGTCGCGCGGGACATCACCGAGCGCCGGCGCGCCGAGGAGCAGCAGCAACTGCTGCTCCGGGAAATGGACCACCGCATCAAGAACCTGTTCGCGTTGGCCGGCGGCGTCGTCAGCCTGAGCGCGCGCACGGCGACCACGCCGGCCGGGCTGGCCTCCGATGTCCGCCAGCGGTTGACCGCATTGGCGCGCGCGCATGCGCTGACGCTCAGGGCCCCGAAAGACGCGGGTGCGGCGGGCGGCCCGGAACCGGCGGTGACGCTCCATGCCCTGATCCGCACGATCGTGGCGCCCTATGACGAGGGGGCTGGCGAGCAGGCGGGGCAAAGCCCGGCGTGCGTGGCCATCAGCGGGCCGGACGTGCCGCTCCCGCGCAGTTCGGTGACGAGCTTTGCGCTGATGCTGCACGAGTTCACGACCAATGCCGCCAAATACGGCGCCCTGGCCACGCCCACGGGGCGTGTCGCCATCGCCTGCGCCGAGGAGGCGGACCGGTTCGTCCTGACATGGACGGAGCAGGGCGGCCCGCCGGTGGAGTACGAAGGGGGCGGCGAAGGCTTCGGCAGCCTGCTCGCGCGCGCGACGATCGAGACGCAGTTCGATGGCGTCATCTCGCGCACGTGGAAACGGGATGGATTGGTCATCCGCCTGTCGGTCGCCCGGGATCGTCTCGCCGTTTCGGCATAACGGTGGAGGGGCGGGGTGTGGTGGAGGGGCGTCCGCAGCTCGTCTCATCCTCTCGCAATGACACATATTCGCCATCATGAATGTCCAATATCGAGACAAAAGAATTAAAAATTAGCCTAGTCCCTTTTTTGCTTGCACCGCAACATACGCCTGCGTTACCTCTGTCCTGCCACTCGTTGCGACACAAACGGCAGGAGAAGTAGATGGCACTGACAACCGTCACGGTTGGAGGTGGTGCATCCGGCGGTCATCTGACATCGGTCATCACGCTTCCATTCGGTTCCGGCAACGCTGTTCTTGCGCAGAACCTGCTGAATACCATCACTTCCGAAGAATTGTCCGGCAGCACGACTGTCGAGACTTACACATCCGGCGCCATTCCGCCCGCCGTGGGCAGCAACGCCACGCTGGTGGTCGATTCCTCCACACCCGTCGCGTTCACCCCGCCGGCCGGCTACACCACGCTGATCAACGAGGGCACGGGCCCCGCCATCATCATGGGCGGGAGCACGAATCTGGAGGTGATTTCCTCCGGCACCAGCTCGCTCACCTTCCTCGCCGGGGCGGATACGAACAACCTCGTCCTCGCCGGCGGGGGGAACAACCTGTTCGTCGGCGCGCCGGCCGACGGCGGCAACAACGTCTTCATCGGCGGGGCGGGGAACGACACGGTGCTCGCCGGGTCGGGCCATGATCTGATCAAGATGGGCGGCGGGCATAATTTCATCAGCCTGCAAGCCTCGGACAGCATGGTCCTGCTCCAGGGCGAGGATACGGTGCAGGCCGGGTCCGGCCACAGCACGGTGTTCGCCGCCGGCGATGCCCATGCCTCCACCGTGTTCGGCGGCACCGGCAAGCTCACGTTCATCGGCGGGGCGTCGGCCAGCACCGTCATCGGCGGGTCGGGTGCGACCACCCTATTCGGCGGCACCGGCGGGGGCGATCTGGTGGGCGGCGGATCGGGCCGCAACCTGCTCGTCGCCAGCCCCGATGCTTCCGCCGCCACCACCTTGCAGGGCGGCGGCGGGCGCACGCTGGAGTTGAACTTCAGCGGCGCGAACAACACGCTGATCGCCGGGCCGGGCAACGCCACGCTGATGGGCGGGCTCGCCACCGGCAACAACCTCGACGAGCTGGGCGCGGGGAAGGACCTCGCGGTGCTGGGCTTCGGGGCGGATACGCTGGTGGCCGGCAGCGGGCACGCGACCGTGGTGGCCGGGTTCGGGCCGGCGGTGTTCGATTTCATCAAGGGCCAGGCCGGCGGGATGATGAAGGTGGACGGGTTCAACCCCGCCGCCGACAAGATCAACCTGCACGGCTACAGCGCCGACGAGGTGAGCCGCGATCTCGCCCACCAGAAGCACCACGGCGGGTCCACCCTGCTCACGCTGTCCGACGGCACGAAGATCACGTTCACCAACGTCTCCCACCTCACGAGCGCGGACTTCACGACGAATTAGGCGCGGGGCAGGCCGGCGACACGCACACCTCCCCACCGTCATGCCGGCGCAGGCCGGCATCCAGGCTCACAAGCCCAGGCCCGCCACCTGAATGCCTGGACCCCGGCCTGCGCCGGGGTGACGGGTGGGGCCGGCGAATCCTGGTGCGGGCGGCGGGGAATATGGTATTGGAACCGATACGATAGCGCCCGCCCGCGGAGCGGATTGGAAGGGAGGCTGGCTGTGCACGATCGGTTTCTCGCAAGAAGCCTGCGCCGCGCGGCGATGCTTGCCCCGGTCGGCGTGGCGGTGCTCGGCGCCACGGCATCGGCCGCCACCCTGCCGCCGCGCAGGCCCGGCTTCTGGCAGACCACCATGACGATGGAAATGACGCTGAACGGGAAATCGATTCCCAAGGGCGCGCCCACCGTCACCGCCATGTGCACCGATGCGGCGACCGATGCCATCGAGATGAAGAAGCTGACCGGCAATCGCGACCAATGCGCCAACGCCCATATAGCAGGTTCCGGCAAGACCTATACGATGACCAGCTCCTGCGCCGATCCCATGGGCGGCACCGGGAAGTTGACGACCCACACCACGTTCACGATTCTGAGCCACACGGCGATGCATATGGAATCAGTCACCAAATCGCCTCACATGTCCGGCCACATCGTCAGCAACTCGAAATGGCTGGGCGCATGCCCCGCCGGCGTCGTTCCGGGGGATGTCGGGCACATGATGAACGGCAAATTCGTCAAGCTGACCAATATCAAGGGCGCGGCCAAAGCGCCTTGAAAGCCATCCCGGCCCGCCCGCCCGGGCCGGCGACCTGAATGCCTGGACCCCGGCCTGCGCCGGGGTGACGGATGAGGGTGGGGCGGCGTGCCGAAGCCGGCGCTATCCGCCGCTGATCGCCGTCATCACCCACATCTCCGCCCCCGGCGGCAGGCGCGTGGCCAGGCTGGCGCGTTCGCCTTCCACGAAGATGTTGATGTGCCGGCGGATGCCGGGCCGCGTGTCGCACAGCCGGTCTTTCATGCCGGGCCAGCGCCGGTCCAGCGCGGCGATCGCCTCGGCCACCGTGCCGGCCGCGAGTGCGATCTGCCGCGGGCAGCCGGGGAACAGCGGCAGCAGCACCGGGGGCAGCAGGATCAGAACCTCATCCGCCATCCCT
>DATKQI010000196.1:0-5221 GCA_035532755.1 Acetobacteraceae bacterium | reverse complement strand
GCATTTCGCCGGCGGCGAAGCGGCCTGGGTGGCCGCCGCCGCCGGCGATGATGCCGCCACCGCGCGCTGGGGTTAAGCTGCCAGCTTCGCCACCTCTTCCGGCGGCAGGCGCACCAGCGCGTCGTAATCCTTCAGCAGCGTTTCGGTGATCCGGCCCGGAGTGTAGGCATGCTCGGCGATCTGGCGCACCGGCGTCACCTCGGCTGCCGTGCCGGCGAGGAACACCTCGCTCGCGCGGCCGATCTCGTCAAGGCCGATCGCGCGCTCCACCACCTTCATCTGCCGCTTGCGGGCCAGCGCCATCACGGTGCGCCGGGTGATGCCGTCCAGGAAGCAGTCGGGCGTGGGGGTGTGCAGTTCGCCGTCGAGCACGAAGAACACGTTGGCGCCGGTCGCTTCGGATACCTGCCCGCGCCAGTCCAGCATCAGCGCGTCGTCGAACCCGGCGGCCTCGGCCGCGTGCTTGGACAGCGTGCCGATCATGTACAGCCCCGCCGCCTTCGATGCGGTGGGGGCGGTTTCAGGGTGCGGGCGCTTCCACGCGGCCATGCCGAGCCGCACGCCCTTCATCCGGTCCGCGCCGAACAGGTTGGGCCACGCCCAGGTCGCGATCGCCAGATGGATCTTCGTCTGCTGCGCCGAGACCGAAAGCTGCTCCGCCCCGCGCCATGCGATCGGGCGCACATAGGCATCGATCAGCCCGTTCGCGGCCAGGACCTGCCGGCACGCGGCGTCGATCTCGTCGGCCGAGTAGGGAATTTCGAACCCGAGGATGCGGCCGGAATTGATCAGCCGGTCGGTGTGGGTGCGCAGGCGGAAGATGTTGCCGGCATACGCGCGCTCCCCCTCGAACACGGCGGAGGCGTAGTGCAGACCGTGCGAGAGAAGATGCAGCTTGGCATCCCGCCAGGGAACCAGCACGCCGTCCTGCCAGATCGTGCCATCCCGGTCGTCGAAAGGAACAAGCGCCATGGATCGTGTTTCCGCAAGATTGTTTCTATTGCAAGGCTGACGGTATAATGGCATTGCTATTAAGTCAACGAAGCTGCCGTAAGCCGGAGGAATGCCAGCCATGCCCGATCCGAAGGGCGCACCTGGTCCGCTCGAAGCGAGACC
Source organism: Acetobacteraceae bacterium (assembly GCA_035532755.1). Taxonomy (GTDB): domain Bacteria; phylum Pseudomonadota; class Alphaproteobacteria; order Acetobacterales; family Acetobacteraceae; genus DATKQI01. The sequence continues at coordinate 4,105 of DATKQI010000196.1, read as the reverse complement.
GACCTCCATGGCGGCCGGCGCCAGCCTGCTGTTCCTGCGCGAGGAGGAAATCCGCGCCGCACAGGATCTGCTGTTCTTCGCCTATCGGGATTTCACCGGTGCGGCCGATGCGCGGCTGGAGGAGCTGGGGCTCGGCCGGGCACATCATCGCGCGCTGCATTTCATCGGCCGCAACCCCGCCATCACGGTCAGCGAACTGCTCGGTATCCTGCGGATCACCAAGCAGAGCCTCGCCCGGGTGCTGTCGGTGCTGATGGAGCGGGGCTACGTGGCGCAAAGCGCCGGCCGCGCCGACCGGCGGCAGCGGCTGCTGACGCTCACGCCGGCAGGTGCCGCGCTGGAGCGGCAATTGTTCGACCGCCAGCGCGAACTGCTCACCGCCGCCTATCGGGAGGCGGGGGGCGCGGCGGTCGAGGGGTTCCGCAAGGTGCTGCGCGCGCTGACCGGCCAGGCGGCCGCCCAGGCCGGGCGCAGCCTTCTTGCCTGCGCCGAACCGCCGGCGCGGGAGCCGCACGCGCGCTCGGCCTGAGCGTTAGAGCATCATCGGCTCAAATGGAAATCGCGCAGCGATTCCAAGCCGATGAAAATGCTCGTGAAATATGAGTTGGAGCAGGTTCGCTTGAAGCGAACATGCTCTAGGGGAGCCGGATGGTCGAGGACGCGCATATCCTGGTCGTGGATGACGATTCGCGGCTGCGGGCGCTGCTGTCGCGCTACCTGCTGGAACAGGGTTTCCGGGTGACGGTCGCCGAGCATGCCGCGGCGGCGCGCGAGAAGCTCGGCTTTCTCAGCCCCGATCTGGTGGTGCTCGATGTGATGATGCCGGGCGAATCCGGGCTTGAGCTGGTGGAATTCCTGCGCCGGGGCCATGACGCGGCGTTGCCGGTACTGCTGTTGACCGCGCGCGGCGCGCCCGAGGACCGGATCGCGGGCTTCGAGGCCGGGGCGGACGATTATCTGGCCAAGCCGTTCGAGCCGCGCGAACTCGTCCTGCGCATCCGCGCCCTGCTGCGCCGCGCCCGGACCGCGCCGGCAATGGCCGCCGCCCCCGTGCGTCTCGGGCCGGCCGAGTTCGATCCGGCGCGGGGGGAGCTGCGCACGCCGGCCGGCCCGGTGCGGCTGACCGGCGGGGAGGCCGCGCTGCTGGGCGCGCTGGCCCGCAAACCCAACGAGGTGCTCTCCCGCGAGGAGATCGCCCAGGCGCTGGGGATGGACGAGCTGGGGGAACGGGCGATCGACGTGCAGGTGACACGGCTGCGCCGGAAGATCGAGACGGACCCGCGCGAGCCGCGCTTCCTGCACACGATCCGCGGCCGCGGCTATGTGCTGAGGCCGGGAGTGTAGCGATATGGCCGACCGGCGGCTGCCCGAACGGTGGATACGGCGGGTGCTGCCGCGCAGCCTTCTGGGGCGCAGCCTGCTGATCATCCTGCTGCCGCTGGTACTGCTGGAGGCGGTGGCCTTGCAGATCTTCTACGGCAGCCATCTCGGCGTCGTCTCCCGTCGCTTCGCCGCCTCGATCGCGGGCGAGGTCGAGTTCACGCTGGAGATGCTGCACAACCACCCCGATCCGACGAGCCGGCGGCGCATCCTGCGCACCGCCTGGAAGCAGTTCGAGCTGCGGATCGCGATCGAGCCGGGTGCGATCCTGCCGAACCGGCGCACCGTCAACGTGATCGGCCCGATGGATGACGACCTGGCGGCCGCACTGCGCCAGAAGGTGCGGCGGCCGTTCCAGATGGACTGGATCAGCCACCCGCACTCGGTCGTCATGCGCGTGCAGTTGCCCGATGCGGTGGTGCGCATCCTCGCCCCGCGCAAGCGGCTCTATGCAGGGTCCATCTGGCTGTTCCTGGTCTGGCTGGTCGGCACCGCGCTGCTGCTGTTCGGCATCGCCGCACTGTTCATGCGCAACCAGGTGCGCGCCATCCGCCGCCTCGCCGCCGCGGCGGAGGCGTTCGGCATGGGGCGGGATCGCGGCCCGATCAAGCCCGAGGGCGCGATCGAGGTGCGCCAGGCCGCCACCGCCTTCAACCGGATGCAGGAGCGCATCCGCCGCTTCCTCGCCCAGCGCACGGAGATGCTGGCGGGCGTTTCGCACGATCTGCGCACGCCGCTGACCCGGCTGCGGCTCGCGATCGCCATGCTGCCGCCGCATCCGGAGCTTGCGGAGGATGTGGCGGAGATGACCGCGGACGTGGAGGACATGGACCGGATGATCGGCGGCTATCTGGCCTTCGCCCGCGGCGAGGGGGCGGAACAGGCGCAGCCGGTGAACATCGCCGCGATGCTGGAGGAGGTCGCCGCGGGCGCGCGGCGCGCGGGGGCGGCGATCGACCTGCCCCCCATCCCGGAGCTGACCGTGCCGCTGCGCCCCGATGCCATGCGCCGGGCATTGACCAACCTGATCGACAACGCCCGCCGCCATGCCCACCGTGTCGCCCTGGGGATGAGCCTGCAGGGCAGCCGGGTGCAGCTCACGGTCGATGACGACGGCCCCGGCATCCCGCCCGAGCGGCGGGAGAGCGTGTTCCGCCCGTTCGAGAGCGGTGCGGCGGGCGGCACCGGGCTCGGGCTGACGATCGCGCGCGATATCGTCCGCGCCCATGGCGGGGAGATCCTGTTGCAGGACAGCCCCCTGGGCGGGCTGCGGGCGATGATCCGCCTGCCGCTGTAGCCGCCCCGGCGACCGGCAGGGTTGGCGGGGGATGGCGAAGGGATTACGAAACCGTAGCGGGACCAGGGAGACGCGCATGCCCGAGACGAAACGACCCGAGCCGGCCGCGGATGCGGTGTCCAGCCTGTCCTTCGAGGACGCGCTGGCGGAGCTCGACCGCATCGTGCGCGGGCTGGAGAGCGGCCAGCAGAAGCTGGAGGACGCGATCACCGCCTACGAACGCGGCAGCGCGCTGCGGCGCCATTGCGAGGCCAAGCTGGCCGAGGCCGAATCGCGCATCCAGGCGATCGTGGAGAAGGGCGACGGCACCCAGACGTTGCGGCCGGTGGAGTGAACATGGTGCCCGATGCGATGATCGAACCCGCCCCTGCCCTTCCCGATGCGTTGAGGCGCGTGGCCGAGACGGTGGAACAGGCGCTGGACGTGCTGCTGCCGCTGCCGCAGGGCGCGGAGGCGCGGCTGGTGGAGGCGATGCGCTATGCGGCACTCGGCGGCGGCAAGCGCATGCGGGCCTTCCTGGTGATGGAAACCGCCGGGCTGTTCGCCGTCAGCCCCACCTGCGCCGCGCGCGTCGCCGCCGCGGTGGAGATGCTGCACGCCTATTCTCTGGTGCATGACGACCTGCCGGCGATGGATGACGACGATCTGCGCCGCGGCAGGCCGAGCTGCCACCGTGCCTTCGACGAAGCAACCGCGATCCTGGCCGGGGACGCGCTGCAAACCCGCGCCTTCGAGGTGCTGGCCGAGCCCGACACCCATTCGGACCCCGAGGCACGGGCCGAGCTGGTCGCCGCGCTGGCCGCCGCGTCCGGCGCGCACGGCATGGCCGGCGGGCAGATGATCGACATGCTGGCCGAGGGCGAGACGCTCACCGGGCCGGAGATCACCCGGCTGCAGGCGCTCAAGACCGGCCGGCTGATCCAGTTCAGCGCCGAGGCCGGGGCGATCCTGGGCCGCGCGCCGCACATGCAGCGCAGCCTGATCGCCGCTTTCGGGCGCGACCTCGGTGGCGCATTCCAGATCGCCGACGACCTGCTGGATGCCGAGGGCACGACCGAGGAGACCGGCAAGACCGCCGGCAAGGATGCCGCCGCCGGCAAGGCCACGATGGTCTCGGTGATGGGGGTCGAGCGCGCCCGCGCGCACGCCGACATGCTGGCCCGGCAGGCGGCCGCGCATCTCGACAGTTTCGGCCCGCCCGCCGCCCTGCTGCGCGCGCTGGCCACCTTCACCGTCTCACGCCGGAGCTGACCGATGCCCGTCCCGACCCCCCACCTGGACTCCGTTCGTTCGCCTGTGGATTTGCGGAATTTGTCGGTGGATCAGTTGCGTGTGGTTGCGGATGAGCTGCGTTCGGAGGTTGTGGATGCGGTATCGGTGACGGGGGGTCACCTGGGTGCGTCGCTGGGGGTTGTGGAGCTGACGGTG
>DATKQI010000195.1:0-3679 GCA_035532755.1 Acetobacteraceae bacterium | reverse complement strand
GGCGACCGGCCCCGGCGGGCGGATGCCGAATCGCTTGCGGCGGCCCATGCGGGCGGGGCATCCAGGGGGTGAAACTCCAAACCGGCAGAAGCCCGCATGAGCAAGCCCGCTCGTTCAAGCCCCGTCCCCAAACCCATGCAGGCGCGCCACGATGCCGTGGTCACCCTGACCGACACGGTCTGCCGCGAGCATCTGGCCACTGAATACCGCGACCTCGCGCGGGCGATGACCGCCGCCTTGTGCCGCAAGCGGCCGAGCCCGATCGCATCCGGGCAGCCGCGCACCTGGGCCTGCGGCATCATCTACGTGCTGGGCCAGCTCAATTTCCTGTCGGACCCCTCGATGCAGCCCCACATGGCTACGGCCGATCTCTGCGCCGCGTTCGGCGTCGGCCAGAGCACCACATGGGCCAAGGCGCGCGTAATCTCGGACGCGCTCGGCACCAACCGCATGGACCCGACCTGGATGCTGCGGAGCCTGGCCGAGCGGAACCCGCTGCTGTGGATGGCGGAGGTGAACGGCCTGCTGGTCGATTTGCGCGACATGCCCCGCGAGGTGCAGGAGATCGCGTTCGCGAAGGGGCTGATCCCGTACATTCCGGGGGACTGAGGGTAGTCGAAGGCTAACTGCTCAGCCTGTCCATTTCGGCTTGATTGGTCGATCTCCGAACACGAATCCGCCCACGATGAGGACGCCGTCATTTGGACTTGGCATGATAGTGGTCTTCATAATGGGCGATGTGCGCGCATGCTTGATGACCAGGGTTTCATGGGTGCGATCTCGCGAAAAAACAAAGCGATATCCGAAGCGAACCACAAATCTATTGATGCGCTTAGCCTCCTGTCGGTCTGTAATACCAACCGCCGAAAGTCCTGACTCTGGCGGGTCGGGGGATTCCCCCCGGCGCTGATTTCCGCTTCGCTGCGAGGGTGTACGATTCGCGGGGATCAGGAGATGGGTCAGGCGGTTGCGCTTACGCGGCGGGAGGTGTCGGCGGCGGAATTGCGGGCGGCAGCGGTGCAGAGCGACGATGGGCGGGTGGCGTGTCGCATGCTGGCGATCGCCCTGCTGCTGGAGGGTGCCGGCCGTGGCGAGGCGGCGGGGGCGTGCGGGATGGATCGGCAGACGCTGCGGGATTGGGTGCATCGCTACAACGAGCAGGGCATCGCCGGGCTGAGCGATCGTCCCCGCAGCGGCCGTCCGCCGGCGCTGTCGGGGGAGCAGATGACGGAACTGAAGGAGCTGGTGGTCGAGGGGCCGGAGCCTGCGCGTGACGGCGTGGTTCGTTGGCGCTGCGTCGACCTGCGTTCGGTGATCGCCGAGCGCTATGAGGTGAAGGTGCATGAACGGACGGTCGGCAAGTTGCTGCGCCGCCTTGGGCTGACGCGCCTGCAGCCGCGTCCGTATCATCCGAAGAAAGACGCAGCCGCGCAGGAGGCTTTTAAAAAAACTTCGCCGCCCTGGTAGCCGATGTCGTGCCGGCCGCGGCGTCCGGCAAGCCGCTCGAGATCTGGTTCCAAGACGAGGCCAGGGTCGGTCAGCAAGGCACCCTGTCGTATATCTGGGCGCCGCGTGGCTCGCGGCCGGCCGCGGTGCGCGACAACCGGCATGATTCGGCCTATCTGTTCGGTGCCATCTGTCCGGATCGGGCGGTCGGCGCCGCCATCATCATGCCCACGGTGAACAGCGAGGCGATGGCGGAGCATTTGCGGGAGATCGGCAGCCAGGTGGCTGCGGGCGCGCACGCCGTGCTGGTGTGCGACGGCGCCGGCTGGCATCAGAAGGGCGAGCGTTTGCCGGTCCCCGACAACATCAGCCTGTTGCCGCTGCCCGGCTATGCGCCGGAACTCAACCCGCTCGAGAACGTGTGGGAGTATCTCCGGGCCAATCAGCTCAGCATGCGCGTCTGGGAGAGCTACGAAGCGATCCTCGACGCTTGCCGGAACGCCTGGAACTTCCTGATGGGCGATCCAAAGCGGATCAAATCAATTACCCTCCGGGACTGGGCGAAGGTCAGAACTTAGGGCGGTTGGTATAAGTAGCCGGTGTCCGCGCCCTCAGGCTGTCGCGAACAGCCCCTGCCCGATGAACCCGCCCTCCGCCACGCCTCCCGGGCCCGCAAAAATTCCGCCGCCGGTGTGCGTCACGAACTGGTTCAGCATATCGAGCTTCGCCATCTTTTCGAAAATCTTGATGAACCCGGTCCGCGGGTCGCGCTGATAGGCCAGGAACAGCAGTCCGGCATCGTACTCGAGCCCCTGCCGCCACGGCGGCCAGCGTTCGGCGGTGACGTTCGTGCCGTCGTTGTACGAATAGCCACGCCGCAGAATCTGCGCCCCGCCGTTGCTCGCCGCCGCGCCCAGGCGTACATGCGCGTTGTCGGGGATGACCGGATTGCCGTCCTGGTCGGCCGCGTCCAGGTCCAGCGGGTCGAACTCGTTCTGCTTGCCCAATGGCGCGCCGGAATATTTGCGCCGCCCGACTACCTGCTCCTGGAAATCCTCCTCCGTCCGGTCCCAGTGTTCCAGCGCCATGCGAATGCGGCGGACCACAAGGTAGCTGCCGCCCGCCATCCACTCGGGCCCCTCGGCGCCGACCCAGACCGCCGCGTCCAAATTCCGCGGCGTTTCGGTGCCGTCCCTAAAACCCATCAGGTTGCGCGGCGTCGTGCCGTCGGCGGATCGGGAGAGAAAACCCGTTTGCGTCCAGCGCAGCCGCGCCGTGCCGTAGGCCAGCCGGGCCAGTTGCCGCGCCGCATGGAACGCCACCTGCGGATCGTCCGCGCAGGCCTGGACGGAAAGGTCGCCGCCGGTGCGCTCGGCCGCCAACTGATCGCCGTTGAAGCGCGGCAGGTCGACCAGCGCCGCCGGGCGGCGCGCGGCCAGCCCATATCGGTCCTGTCCGTCCTTGACGAACAGCCCGGGCCCAAAACCGAACGTCACGGTGAGCCGCGCCGGCGCCAGGCCGAGCGCCTCGCCGCTGTCGCCGGCCGGGACGCTTAAATCCTGTTCGATCGGCCGCGCCGTTTGCCCGCCCGCCATCCGGGCGGCGGCTTCGGTCCAGGCCCGCAGCAGTTTTGCGACATCGCTCCGCCGTGTCGCGGTCAGGTCGAACGCGGCAAAATAAGTGTGGCTCTGCTGCGGCGTGGCGATGCCGCCCTGGTGCTCGCCCCAGAACGGCGCGGTCAGGGCCGGGCCGGCGGCCTTCGCCAGATCGGCGGTTTCGGCGGCGCGCGCGCCGAGCGCCGTGCCGGCCGCCGCGACCGCGCCGCCGGCCGCGGCCAGAAAACTGCGCCGCGACGACCCCGGCGGCTCGCCCGGCCCGCTCAATGGGCCAGGACCAGCGTATTCACGTCGTCCTCCACGTAATAAAAACCGTCGCCGGCGGGCGTCATGGCGATGCCGAACAGGTCGCCGCTGCCGGGCGGGGTTTGCGCCTTGTCGGCGTCGATCCACCGCGCATAGATCTGCCTGCCGGTCGCCGGATCGACCTCCACCACCTGCCCGTTCAGCGCGTTCGGCACCAGCAAATGGCCGTTGGGCGCCATCGCCAGCGCCAGCGGCCGGTGCAAAAAGCCGTCCTTCGTCACCTCGCGCCCGGTGCCGGCGCTCGCGGTGCGCGTCGCGGCGTCGGCGACGGCGACGATGCGGTTGCCGATCGCGTCGGACACATAGAGCGT
>DATKQI010000194.1:0-10142 GCA_035532755.1 Acetobacteraceae bacterium | reverse complement strand
ATGAGGTGCAGCGGGCGCGCAACCGCACCAAGTCGAAGGTGCGCGCCAAGGTTGAGCACAGCATCGGGGTGATCAAGCGGGTGTTCGGCTTTGCGAAGGTGCGCTGCCGCGGCCTGGACAAGAAGGCGCACCGGCTGTTCGTGACCTGCGCGCTGGCCAATCTGTTCCTGCTGCGCGACCGGTTGCCGCGGCTCCGAGGGGCGTAGTGCGTCCACCGCACGGCCCACCGCGGCGCGTGCGGCCAGAAATGCGGGCTATCCGCTGCCTGCCGGGCCGGGTCGCCCATCCCGGCAACCAACGAACCCAGGCCGACCATCAGACAACGACTGATCAGAGGTTCTCTAATGCAGCTTGACCGGCGGCCGGGTGGAACGGCGGAGCATCTGGCTCAGCAGCAGGGCGCACGTGCGCGGCCAGCCGTGCAGGGCGGCGAGGTGCATGCGGTAGAGCGACACGTAGAGAAACTTCGCCCCGTAGCCGCGCAGGTGCAGGCCCTGCCCCCGATCCCGGCGGAAGGACGGAAGATCGCCCACCGCCTGCCCCTTGCCGAGCGAGACGAGCGTGCCCCGGTAGCGGAACCGGAACGGCAGGGGCGGCTGCCCCCGCAGCACGCGCGGCAATGACCGGGCCAGCAGGTTCGCCTGCTGGTGCGCCGCCTGCGCGGTGGGCGGCAACGGCGCGCCGGCGGCCGGATCGATGAACTGCGCGCAATCGCCCATGGCGAAAATCCGGTCGCCGCCCACGCATCGCAGCGTTTCGTCCACCTTGATCTGGTTGCCCGGCGTGCAGCGCAGGCCCGGGCAGGCGGCGATGAAATCATGCCCCTTCACGCCGGAGGCCCAGACCTTGATATCGGCCGGAATGGCCTGCCCGTCCGACAGGTGCAGCGCATCGCCTGTCACCGCGACCACGCGCATCCCGAGCACGACCTGGATGCGCCGCCGCCGCAGCTCCTCCAGCGCATAATCGGCGATCGTCTGCCCGACCGCCGGCAAGACCCGCCCGGCGAGATCGACGATGGTGACATCGAGCTTGTCCGGGCTGAGCAGCCCGCCGTACGCGCGCAGCTCATAGACCGCATGGTGCAGTTCGGCGGCCAGTTCCACCCCGGTGGCGCCGGCGCCGACGATGGCGACGCGCAGCCGGTCCGCCGCCCCCATCTGCACCTGGAAGGCGCGCGCCAGGAATGCCCGGTGCAGGCGGTTGGCCTGGATCGGGTCGTCCAGCAGATAGCAGAACCGCGCAACGCCCGGCGTGTCGAAATCGTTCACCCGGCTTCCCACGGCCAGGACGAGAAGATCGTAGCCGATGCGCCGCGCCGCCAGGATTTCGTCACCGCTCTCGGCCTCCCGCACCGGGCCCAGCAGCACCTCCCGCCGTTCCGGATCGAGCCCCGCCATGGGGCCGAGCGCGAAATGGAATCCGTGGGCGAACGCCTGCGCGGCGTAGCTGATCTCATCCTCGCTGGAGTTCAGCAGGCCGGCCGCCACCTCATGCAGCCGCGGCTTCCACAGATGCGTGGGGGAGCGGTCCACCAGCGTGACCTCGGCCTGCCCCGGCCGGCCGAGGGTTCTGCCGAGCCTGGTCGCCAGCTCCAGCCCGCCGGCGCCGCCACCGACGATGACGACGCGGGGTTTCGGTGGTGCAGCGCCTTCCGCAGCCATTGGCTTCTCCCGCGCTGTCGCCGGCCCGCGCTGTCGCCGGAATGTCTCGCGCCGGCGGATGATGGCGTACCGCATGCAGCGAATTCCATGATTCCCGGTGCCGCGGCCGATTTGCAAAGAAAGACCAAGGAGCCGCGCAAGTGAACGGTGATTTTTGATGACAGACTCCAGGAAGATGTCGTAACCATCTATCGGGAAACGATACATTACTCGTCGAGCGGGGGGTATAATCATGTTCCAGCAAGCCCTGAATCCTGCGGGCAACCTGTTCATCACCTGGCTGCTGGCCCTGGTGCCGGTGATCGTTCTGCTGGTCCTGCTCGCCGTGTTCAGGGTTTCGGCCTGGATCGCGGTGCTGATCGGCGCGATCGTGACCTTCATCCTCGCCGTCCTGGTCTGGGGCATGCCCGTCGGCAGCGGCATCCGGGCTTATGTCTACGGCTCTCTCACCGGCATCTGGGCGGTGGACTGGATCACCTTCTGGGGCGTCATGCTGTTCAATTCGCTGACGCTCACGGGCGTGTTCGACCAGTTCCGCCGCTGGCTCACCGCCCAGGGCACGGCGGATGTGCGGGTGCAGGCGATCCTGTTCGCCTGGGCGTTCGGCGCGCTGCTCGAAGGGCTGGTCGGGTTCGGCTACCCCTGGGCCTTCGTCGCCCCCATCCTGATCAGCCTCGGCATCCCCGATCTCGATGCGATCCGCGTCGCGGCGATCGCCAACAACGCGCCGGTCTCCTACGGCGCGCTCGGCGTGCCGATCATCGCGCTCGCGGCGGTGACCGGGCTGCCATTGCTCGCGCTCTCCGCCTCCATCGCCCATATCGTGGCGGTCCTGGCCCTGCTGCCGCCCTGGGTGCTGATCTATCTCGTCACCGGCCGGGCCGGCTTCCGCGATGGCTGGCCGCTCGCGATCGTGGCCTCGTTCGGCTACATCGCCGGGCAGTATCCGGTCGCGGTCTATCTCGGCCCCTACCTCCCGGACGTGACGGGCGCGATCGTCAGCTTCGGCGCGCTGCTCCTGCTGCTCAAATTCTGGCGGCCGCGCCAGGTGCTCGGCTACGGCGGCGCACCCGTGGACGCGGCGACGGCGGCGCTCGGCAACGAGCCGCACGGGCTGACGGGCGCCGAGGTCTTCCGCGCCTGGCTGCCGTTCATCGTGCTGATCGTGGTGGTCGTGCTCTGGACCGGCCCGTGGTCTCCGCTGCCGGGGATCGTCTGGTTCAAGCTCGCGGTCGCGTCCGGTTCATCCATCCATCACGGCACGAAGGTGATCGCCGCGTTCATCTTCTCCCCGTTCATCGGCGGCACGGCGATCTTTGCCGCCTGGCTGATCATCACCCTGCTGCTCGGCATGAGCGGAAGCCAGTACGCGGAAACGTTCCGCCGTACCTGGCATCAGATGTGGGGCGCGCTGCTGGTGGGGATCTTCATCTTCGGCCTTGCCTTCATCTTCAACTTCTCCGGCATGGCCGCCTCGCTTGCCACCGGCTTCTCCAAGATCGGGGTCGCCTTCATCGTGGTCGCGCCCATCCTCGGCTGGATCGGGGTGGCGCTGTCGGGCAGCAACACCTCCACCAACGCGATGTTCGGCTTCTTCCAGGTCACGGTCGGCAGGCTGCTCGGCTTCCCGGTGCTGCTGCTGCCCTCGCTCAACTCGGTGGGGGCCGAGGTGGGCAAGCCGGTCGCGCCGCAGACCGCGAGCGTCGGCGTTTCGACCAGCCGGTTCGTCCGCAACGAGGGCGAGGTGATCCGCCACAACATGGGCTGGACGTTCATCCTGCTGGGCTATCTCATCATCATCGGGGTCGGCTTCTATCTGTTCGCGCCGGGAACGATGATGCTGGCGGGCAAGTAGCGGCCGGGCCGCGGCGTCAGAACCGTTCCACCCAGGGGCGCAGCGCGATCTCGTCGCTCCAGGCGCTGCGCGGCTGGTCGATCAGGCCGATCATGGCGTCCGCGATCGCATCGGGGTCCAGCAGGCTGTCGGCGGCCGGATCGGGCCGGGCGGCGGAGCGCACGCCGCCATCCACCACCACATGCGCCACATGGATGCCCATCGGGTGCATCTCCCGCGCGAGGCTCTGGGCCAGGCCGCGCAGGGCGAACTTGCCCATGGCGAAGGGGGCCGACTGCGGATAGCCCTTCACGCTGGCCGAGGCGCCGGTGAACAGGATGCAGCCCGCGCCGCGCGGCAGCATCCGCTTCACCGCCTGCTGGGCGACCAGGAAGCCGCCGAACGCGCTGACCGCGAGCGTGCGCGCAACCGCCGCCGGGTCCAGCTCCAGGAACGGCCCGCGCACGCGGAAGCTCGCGTTGTAGAGCACCACGTCCGGCGTGCCGGCGGCGGCGAACAGGGCTTCCACCTGCGCCGGCTCGGCGGTGTCGCACGCATGCACGCTGGCGCCGGTCTCCGCGGCCAGCGCGGCGAGCTTGCCCGCATCCCGCGCGGCCAGCGCCACACGGTACCCCCGGCCGGCCAGGCGGCGGGCGAGGCTTGCCGAAATGCCGGAGCCGGCACCGACGATCAGGGCTTGCTGCATTGCATCATCCTCCGCTTGACGTTGCATCCGCCCCGTGGCTTGTCCGATTCCGGCAACCCGAGGGGATGGGCATGGACGGCATGATGTTCGAAGACCTGCAAATCGGCCAGTCGGCCAGTCTGGGCAAGACCATCACCGAGGCCGACATCCTGATGTTCGCCGCCGTCTCCACTGACACGAACCCCGTTCATATCAACGCCGAAGCGGCGGCGGCGTCGATCTTCAAGGAGCGGATCGCCCATGGCATGCTCTCCGCCGGGCTGATCAGCGCGGTGCTGGGCACGCGGCTGCCCGGCCCCGGCACGATCTACCTGGGCCAGACGCTGCGCTTCCGCGCCCCGGTGAAGATCGGCGACACGGTGACGGCGACGGCCGAGATCACCGCGCTCGACCCCGGGAAGAAGCGCGCCACGCTGAAGACCACCTGCACGGTGGGCGGCAAGCCGGTGATCGAGGGCGAGGCGACGGTCCTGGTCGCCTCCCGCGCCTGACGATGCGCGTCTTCCACCACTGGGCCGACCTGCCGCCGGCCGCGCGCGGCGCGACCATCGCGCTCGGCAATTTCGACGGTGTGCATCTGGGCCATGCGAGCGTGGTCCGCGCCGCGCACGCGGCCCGGCCGGATGCGCCGCTCGCGGTGCTGACCTTCGAGCCGCATCCGCGCGAGTTCTTCCGCCCGGACGATCCGCCCTTCCGCCTCACCCTGCCGGCGGAGCGGGCGGATGCGCTCGAAGCCCTCGGCGTGGGGCTGCTGTTCGAGTTCCGCTTCGATGCCGCGTTCAGCGAGATGAGTGCCGAGGACTTCGTGAACGCGGTGCTGCTGGCCGGCCTCGGCGCGCGGCATCTGGCCTGCGGGGCGGATTTCGCCTTCGGCCACCGCCGCGGCGGCGATGCCCATTTCCTCGCCGCCCGGGCGGAGGCGCTGGGCATGGGGCTGACGCTGGTACCGCCGCTCGCCGATGCGGAAGGCCCGCTGTCCTCCACCCGCATCCGCCGCGCACTGCAGGATGGCTACCCCGAGCGCGCGACAGCGGCCCTCGGCCGGCCCTGGGCGATCCGCGGCGTGGTGGCGCATGGCGATGCGCGCGGGCGGACCATCGGCTTTCCCACCGCCAACATCCCGCTCGGCCGGCATCTGGAGCCGGCGCGGGGGGTGTATGCGGTGCGCGTCCGCCTGCCGGATGGCGGCCTGCATCGCGGCGTGGCCAATATCGGCCGGCGCCCCACGGTGGCCAGCACCGCCGAGAGCCGGCTGGAGGTCAACATCTTCGATTTCGCCGGAGACCTGTACGGCGCGGAACTGGCGGTCTCCCTGCATGCCTTCCTGCGGGCGGAGCGGAAGTTCGCCGGGCTTGACGAGCTGCGCGCGCAGATCGCCGCAGATGCGGCCGCCGCGCGGGGCGTGCTTGACCTCGCCGCACCCCCCTCCCCATAGTCGGCCGCATGAAACGGCCGGCATCCGCGCGAATTCGCCGCCCAGCCCCCTGCTGAGGGCCGGGCCGCCGCCACGCGCATCCCTTTGCCGCCCCCGCTTTCCGTCCATGGGGCTGAACGAGACCTTGAGCCGATGACCGAGCCGAAGCGAGACTATCGCGACACCGTTTTCCTGCCCGCCACGCCCTTCCCGATGAAGGCCGACCTGCCGAAGCGCGAGCCCGCCATGCTGGCGCGGTGGGAGCGGATGGGGCTGTGGGAGAGGCTGCGCGCCACGCGGGCGGGGGCGGAGAAGTTCATCCTGCACGACGGCCCGCCCTATGCGAACGGGCACCTGCACATCGGCCACGCGCTGAACAAGATCCACAAGGACGTGATCAACCGCGCCCGCCAGATGGCCGGGCAGGATGCGCTGTACATCCCGGGGTGGGACTGCCACGGCCTGCCGATCGAATGGAAGATCGAGGAAGCCTATCGCAAGGCCGGCAAGGACAAGGACGAGGTGCCGGTGCTCGCCTTCCGCGCCGAGTGCCGCGCCTATGCCCGGAAGTGGATGGAGGTGCAGGCCGCCGAGTTCCGCCGCCTGGGCGTGGAAGGGGACTGGGCGCACCGTTACGCGACGATGGATTTCGCCTCCGAGGCCGCGATCGCCGCCGAGATCGGGAAGTTCCTGCTGAACGGCGCGCTGTACCGCGGCCTGCGCCCGGTGATGTGGAGCCCGGTGGAGAAGACCGCGCTCGCCGAGGCCGAGATCGAGTACCACGACCACACCTCCACCACGATCTGGGTGCGGTTCCCGATCGTTGCCGGGCCGGCGGCGCTGGCCGGGGCATCGGTGGTGATCTGGACCACCACGCCCTGGACCATGCCCGGCAACCGCGCCATCGCCTGCGGGGCGGGTTTCGACTACGCGCTGATCCATGTGGACGGGGTGGCGGAGGGTTCGCTGGCCCGTGTGGGCGAGCGGCTGATGGTCGCGCTGCCATTGCTGCCGGGCCTGTGCGAGGCCGCCGGGATTTCGCTGCACCACGTGGTGCATCTCTACAAGGGCGCGGCGCTGGCCGGGCTCGTCTGCGCCCATCCGCTGCGCGGGCGCGGGTATGATCATGACGTGCCGGTGTTCACCGCCGATTTCGTCACCACCGAGGCCGGCACCGGCTTCGTGCACATCGCGCCCGGCCATGGCGAGGAAGATTTCACCCTGGGCCGCGCGCACGGCATCGCGGTGCCCGAGACGGTGGGCGACGACGGCAGCTTCAACGCCTCCGTGCCGCTGTTCGCCGGGCTGCACGTGTACAAGGCGGCGGACGCCATCTGCGCCGCGCTGGCCGAGGCCGGCGGGCTGCTCGCGCGCGGGAAGCTTGTCCATTCCTACCCGCATTCCTGGCGATCCAAGGCGCCGCTGATCTTCCGCGCCACCCCGCAATGGTTCATCCGCATGGACGGGCCGGAGGACATCCGCGGCCGCGCGCTCGCCGCCATCGCCGCCACGCATTTCGTGCCGGAGCAGGGGCGCAACCGCCTCGGCAGCATGGTCGCCGCCCGGCCGGACTGGTGCATCAGCCGCCAGCGCGCCTGGGGCGTGCCGATCCCGGTGTTCGTGGACCGGGCGAGCGGCGAGCCGCTGCGCGACCCGGCGGTGGTGGAGCGCATCGTGGCGGCCTTCGTCGCGGAGGGCGCGGATGCCTGGTACGCCCGCCCGGCGGCGGATTTCCTGGGCCCGGAGCGCGATCCGGCGCGGTACGAACAGGTGATGGACATCGTGGACGTGTGGTTCGAGAGCGGCTCGACCCACGCCTTCACGCTGGAGGCGCGCGGCCTGCCGTGGCCGGCCGATCTGTATCTGGAGGGTTCCGACCAGCATCGCGGCTGGTTCCATTCCTCGCTGCTGGAGGCGGTGGGCACGCGCGGCCGGGCACCGTTCAAGGCGATCGTGACCGACGGGTTCGTGCTGGACGAGCAGGGGCGGAAGATGTCCAAATCGCTCGGCAACACCACCGCCCCGCAGCAGGTGAACGATACCTACGGCGCCGATATCCTGCGGCTGTGGGTGATGTTCTCCGACACTTCCGAGGACCTGCGCATCGGGCCGGAGATCCTGAAGCAGCAGGCCGAATTGTACCGCCGGCTGCGCAACACGCTGCGCTGGCTGCTGGGCAGCCTGGACGGCTTCACCGAGGCCGAGCGGCTGCCCGAGGCGGAGATGCCGGAGCTGGAGCGGTGGGTGCTGCACCGGCTGTCGGAGCTGGATGCGCTGATCCGCCGCGCGACCGAGACCTATGACTGGACGGGCGTGTACCCCGCGCTGCACGCCTTCTGCGCCACCGACCTTTCCGCTTTCTATTTCGACATCCGCAAGGACGCGCTGTACTGCGACCGGCCGGACAGCCCGAAGCGCCGCGCCGCCCGCACCGTGCTCGACCATCTGCATCGCTGCCTTTCGATCTGGCTCGCCCCGGCGCTGGCCTTCACCGCCGAGGAAGCGTGGGTCGCCCGCTTCGGCGAAGACGGCAGCGTGCATGTGCAGGACTTCCCGACCATTCCGGCGGGCTGGCGGGACGAGGCGCTGGCGGAGGCGTGGGCGGGAATCCGCGCGATCCGCTCCGGCATCACGGCGGAGCTGGAACGCAAGCGCGGCGACGGGATCATCCGCTCCTCGCTCCAGGCGAGCATCCGGCTTGGCCTGCCGGTGGCCGAACACGACGGGCTGGCCGGGATTGACGTCGGGGGGGTGGATTGGGCGGAAATCGCGATCGTCTCCGCGGCCGAGGTGAGCCGGGGCGGGGACGTGAGCACTGTGCAGGCGGTGCCGGCGCCGGGCGAGAAATGCGCCCGCTGCTGGCGCGTGCTGCCGGAGGTGGGGGACGACAAGCGCCACCCCACGCTCTGCCGCCGCTGCGTGGATGCCGTCGAATCCGGCCTCGTCTGCCGGGCGGCGGCATGAGGCGCGGCAGCCTCGTCCCGCTCGGCATCGTCGTCGCCATTCTGGTGCTGGCGGCCGACCAGGCCAGCAAATGGTGGGTGCTGCACGTGGCAGACCTGCCGCATCGCGGCCGCATGGTCATCCTGCCGGTGCTGAACTTCATCATGGTGTGGAACCGGGGCGTGACGTTCGGGCTGCTGAACGGGCTGGGCGCCGCAAGCTGGATGATCCTGGCGGCCATCGCGCTCGCCGTGGTGGGCGCGCTGTTCGTCTGGCTGCGCCGGGCGGAAAGCCGGCTGGTCGCGGTGGCACTGGGCGCCATCGCCGGCGGGGCGGTGGGCAACGTGATCGACAGGCTGCGCTTCGGCGCGGTGGTGGATTTCATCCAGGCGCACGCGCTCGGCTATTCATGGTATGTGTTCAACATCGCCGATGCGGCGATCGTCTGCGGCGTCGCGGCGCTGCTGCTGGACAGCCTGCGATCCAAGGACGGCAGGGGGCGCGGCAAGGACCGCCTTGCCGGCGCCCGAAACCACGGGTAGATCATGCGCATGAGGCAAAGCCGTTCCCTTCGCCGCCTGGTCCCCCCCGGCCTGATCCCCCCCGGTCTGATCCCGGTCAGCCTGATCCTGATCGGCCTGCCGATGCTGTCCGCGTGCTCCCAGAGCACCGCCCGCACCTTCGGGCTGGTGCGCAGCGCCCCGGATGCGTTCCAGGTGGCCACGCAGCCGCCCCTGTCGATGCCGCCGGACCTGACGCTGCCGCAGCCGCAGCCCGGCGCGCCGCGCCCGCAGGCGGTTTCCCCGCGGCGGCAGGCGGAGGAAGTGCTGGTGCCCGGCGCCGCCCTGTCCGGCGGCGGGCTGAACAGCGGCGCGAACAGCGCCGGCCAGCAGGCCCTGGTGCAGCAGGCCGGCCCGCCGGCGCCTGCGAACATCCGCCAGGAGGTCAACCACCAGGCCGCGCTCGACCAGCCCAGCAACAGCTTCGTGGACCAGCTGATGTTCTGGCGCAGCCAGCCGAAGCCGCCGGCGGTGGTGAACGCGCAGAAGGAAACCCAGCGGCTGCAGCAGGACGCGGCGCTGGGCGTGAGCCCGACGACCGGCACCACGCCGATCGTCAAGCCGGCCGATCGCGGGCCGCTGGGCGGCTTCCTGCACAGCCTCGGGCTGTACTGACCGGCTGACCGCCGATGTGCCGCAGCTTGTCCGGGTTGCGCATCACGTAGATGGCGGCGATCCGGCCATCCTCGATCGCGAGCGCAGTGGTTTGCAGCACCCCGCCCCGCTCGACCGTGAGGAAGCCGGGCAGACCGTCGATCAACCCTTCGCGCAGCACCGTGGGCGGCCGGTGGCCGGCCTTCGCGGCCAGCGCGGCGAGGAACCGCGCCACCTTCGCCTGCCCGTGGATGGGATTGAGCGCCGCCGTCTGCTTCCCGCCGCCGTCGGTATAGACGACCACATCGGCGGCCAGCAGCGCCTGCAACGCCTGCGTATCCCCGCTGCGCGACGCGGCGAGGAAGGTGCGGGCGATATCCCTCGCCCGCTCCTCCGGCACCGGGAAGCGCGGCTTCGCGGCGCGCAC
>DATKQI010000193.1:0-10949 GCA_035532755.1 Acetobacteraceae bacterium | reverse complement strand
CGGGCCGGCCAGCAACGCGGAGGCGGAAGTCGGGGCGATCGAGATGGCCGCGGAGGCCCGCGCCCTGGCCGAGACCGCGGCGGAAAAGCTGCGCCTGTCCGCCCGCGGCTTCACCCGCGTGCTGCGCGTCGCCCGCACCATTGCCGATCTTGCGGGTGCCGCCGTCATCCGCCGTGCGGACGTGGCGGAGGCGCTCGCCTATCGCCGCCGCGTGCCCGGCCGGCACGTGTGAGCCTTCACACCACCGCGTTCGCCGCCGCGCAGCGCCCGAGGTAGAACAGGCTGGTCTTCGGCGTGCGGGCGAGCGTGGCGCGATCGACCTGAACCAGCCCGAATTTCGTGGTGAAGCCGTCCGCCCATTCGAAATTGTCCGTCAGCGTCCAGACGAACACCCCGCCGAGCGCGCACCCCTCCGCCCGCGCGGCGGCCGCCGCCTGCAACTGCCCCCGCAGGAACGCGATCCGGCCCGGATCGCTTACCACGCCGCCCGCCGGCGCCGGATCGGCGAACGCAGCCCCGGTCTCGGTGATGTACACCGGCAGATTGCCGTATTCGTCGCGCAGCGTGCGCAACTGCTCGATCAGCCCGTCCGGCTCGATCGGCCAGCCGATCCCGGTCAGCTTCACCCCCGCCGGCGCCGGCCCGAACCCTGCGCCGAGCACGTTG
This sequence comes from Acetobacteraceae bacterium, assembly GCA_035532755.1. GTDB lineage: Bacteria > Pseudomonadota > Alphaproteobacteria > Acetobacterales > Acetobacteraceae > DATKQI01. The sequence continues at coordinate 10,283 of DATKQI010000193.1, read as the reverse complement.
GCGGCGGGCAGGATGTGCATCCGGCTGTAGTAGTTCACGCCCAGGAAATCCGGCCTCGCCGCGATCGCCGCGAGGTCGCCGGGCCGGATCAGGGGCGCGAGATCGGCCGCGAACCGGGCCGGATACCCGCGCCCCATCAGCGGATCGAGGAAGGCGCGGTTCCACGCATCGTCCCACACCGCATTCGCCGCCGCGGCCGCCGGCCCCGGCGCGGCGGGGTGGCAGGGCTGCAGCGACAGCGTGGTGCCGGCCCGCGCAGCACCCGGCAACACGCTGCGCACCGCCGCTAAGCCCAGCCCCTGGGCGAGGTTCTGGTGATGCATCGCGGCGGCGAATGCGGCGCGGGACGCCAGCCCCGGCGCCTGCCAGCCCAGCGCATGGCCCAGGATCGCGACCACCGAAGGCTCGTTCAGCATGATCACGCGCCGCACCCGATCGCCCAGCCGCCGGGTCACGATCGCGGCATAATCGGCGAAGCGGTGCGCGGTGTCCCGGTTCAGCCAGCCGCCGGGGAGGGCTGCCGGCAGATCCCAGTGGAACAGCGTCATCCACGGATCGAGCCGCCGGGCCAGCATCGCGTCCACGATGCGGTCGTACAGATCGAGCCCGGCCGGGTTCACCCTGCCCTTCCCCTCCGGCAGGATGCGCGGCCAGGCGATGGAGAAGCGGAACGCGTTCAGATGCGCCCGGGCGGCGAGATCAAGATCGCCCGGATAGCGCGTCTCGAATCCAGTACCGACGGCGAGCGTCGCGCTGCCCTTGATCCGCCCGGGTTCGGCGGCGAACACGTCCCAGATGCTGCGCCCGCGCCCGGCCGAGCCTTCCGTCTGCGGCGCGCTGGCCGCCACGCCCCAGACGAAACCGGGCGGCAGCCTTGCCCCCGCATCCGCCGGTCGGGCCAAGGCCGCAGCACCGGCCACGGCACCGGCCGAGGCGAGTGCGGCGCGCCGGGTCAGCACGGGCTTGAACCGCGCGGCCGCACGCGCCACGTTCCCCGCATCATGACCCAACGCCCCCCTGTCGAAATCGACATGACGCCGGACGGCACCTTCCGCAGCCCCCCGCCGCCGGCACCCTGGGTCGCACGCCTCACCCGTGCGGCGATTATCGTGGCGGCAATGGCCGGGGCGCTGGCGGTGGCCGCATTCGCCCTATGGTTCGCCATCCTGCTCATCCCCATCGCGCTCGGCGCGGCGCTGATCGCCTATCTGGGCTTCCGCTTCCAGATGTGGCGCGCCGGCAAATCCTTCGCCAGCCGGGCGGACATCTACCGCCCCTGAGGCACGGTCAGGCGCGGATCATCGTCCCGATCCCGCCTTCGGTGAACAACTCCAGCAGGCAGGCGTGCGGCACTCGCCCGTCCAGGATGGTCGCCCCGCGCACGCCGCGCTTCACCGCGTCCACGCAGTTCTCCACCTTCGGGATCATTCCGCCGGAGATCATGCCGTTCGCCACCCCCGCCTCCACCTCCGCGATCGTCAGCTCCGGCAGCAGGTTCTTCTCCCCGTCCAGCACCCCCGGCACGTCGGTCAGCATCAGCAGCCGCGTGGCCCCCAGCGCGCCGGCCAGCGCGCTCGCCACGGTGTCGGCGTTGATGTTGTAGGTCTGCCCGTCCGCCCCCACCCCCACGGGTGCGACCACCGGGATCAGCCCCGCGCCGGTCAGCGCATGGATCACCCGCACATCCACCTCCGCGGGCTCGCCCACGAAACCGAGATCGAGCGCGCGTTCGATATTGCTGTCCGGATCGCGCTTCGTGCGCGTCAGCTTCCGCGCGCGGATCAGCCCGCCATCCTTGCCGCAGATGCCCACGGCCAGCGCGCCGGCGCGGTTGATCAGGCCGGCCACCTGTTTGTTCACGGTGCCTGCCAGCACCATCTCCACCACCTCCACCATCGCCGCGTCGGTCACCCGCAGCCCGTCCACGAAGGTGGATTTGATCGCGAGCCGTTCGAGCATGGCGTTGATCTGCGGGCCGCCGCCGTGCACCACGACGGGGTTGATGCCAACCTGCTTCAGGGCCGCGATGTCCCGCCCGAACTCGGTGGCCAGGCTGTCCTCGCCCATCGCGTGGCCGCCGTATTTCACCACGATGGTGGCCCCGGCATAGCGGCGCAGATAGGGCAGCGCGCGGGCCACCACGCTCGCCTGCTCCGACGCTTCCCGATACCGATCGTTCATCTCCGGCCCTCCCATCGCGCATGGTTGGTAGCGGGGGGCATGCGTGCGGGTCAAGGCAGCGCGGGGATTGGTGCGAGAGGGGGGACTCGAACCCCCATGCCCTTGCGGGCGCGGCGTTTTGAGTGCCGAGCGTCTACCATTCCGCCACTCTCGCGAACCGCGCCGAACATACCGGATTCGCCCCGCCTGCAAAGAGGGTGGCATTCTCCGCCCGATTGGCGTTTGCGCTCCGCGTGGGGCTTCGCTATATGGGCGGCCCACTGATCCCGGATAGCTCAGTTGGTAGAGCAAGCGGCTGTTAACCGCTGGGTCGTAGGTTCGAGTCCTACTCCGGGAGCCAGTTCTGGCAGGGTCCAGCCTGGAGACACCGGATGAGCCAAAGCGGACGCCCGGTGATCGTCTGGGACCTGCCGGTCCGGCTGTTCCATTGGGCGCTGCCGGTGCTGCTCGCGGTGCTGTATCTCACCTGGCGCTGGAACTGGATGGGTTGGCACGCCCTGGCCGGCGATGCCCTTCTCGCTCTGGTGCTGTTCCGCCTGCTCTGGGGCTGCTTCGGCAGCGAGACCGCGCGATTCACCCTGTTCCTGGCCCGGCCGAAGGATGCGGCGGCGCATCTCGCACATCTGTTGAAGCCCGAGCCCGATACTCAGGTCGGCCACAACCCGGCGGGCGGCTGGATGGTGGCGGCGATGCTCGCCGTGCTGCTGCTGCAAACGCTCACCGGCCTCTATGTCCAGAACGACGTGGCGAACGAAGGCCCGCTGACCGAGCATGTTCCCGCGGCCATCGCCAATGCCATCACCGATCTGCACGGGATTCTGTGGAACGTGCTGCTCGTCCTGGCCGCACTGCACGTGGCCGCCATCCTGCTGTACGCCACCGTGAAGCGCCACGATCTCGTGCGCCCCATGGTCACCGGCCGCAAGCATCTGCCGGAGGGCATCCCGGCACCCAGGATCGCGAAACTGATGCCGGCGGCGCTGCTGTTCGCCTGCGCCGCCGGCATTACGGCCCTGGTCGCGTCATTCCTGTAAGGCGCGGCCTCTCGAAGACCGGCCGGATCAGGCCTTCGGCGGCACCACCTGCCCGCGGATCTCGCCGGCGGGGTGCATCTTGGTATGGACGTTGATGTACATATTACCCGCCATCAGCGCCTTGGCCTGCGCGGCGGTCAGCTTCGCGCTGCCCTTGATCGGGCTGGTGGGTGCGACGCCCTTCTTGCTGATCCAGACCATCACGCCCGCGTTCTTGCCGGCCGGCGCGGGGCCATGGAAATGCGCCATCGTCGCCGGGCTGGACAGGCCGCTGTAAGTCACCGTCCACGTCAGCATGCGGGTGGACGGATCATAGGTGAGATCAGCGCTTCCCGTGCCGGATGTGGTGATAGCCGGCACAGCCTGGGTGCCGCTGAGCGGAACGGTGAACGACATCGGCGCCGCCTGCGCAACAGCGGCCGACGACACCCAGGCAAGGCAGACCAGCCCCAGAGCGGCCAGCCATGTTCGTGTCAAACGCATGTCACCTTCTCCTGATCGAGTTCTTCCCCTGGAAGAAAGCTACCACAACCGACGCAAGAATTGACAGAGTGCAGCACGTGCTGACGCGAATGTGGTCATGCCGTCGCGATCGATTCATGGCGTATGTTTCGAACAGGCATCTGTTCCCTGATGAACGATATTTGTTCCGGCCGCATGATCATGCCGGCTGCATCCGTTCCCACATCCCGCCCTGCATGAACACCGGCCGCCCGGCCGAGATCGCCGCCACCACGCGCGGCGCCGGCCCGGCCGTGTCCACCAGCACGAGATCGGCCCGCCGCCCCGGCGCCAGCACGCCGCGGTCGGCCAGCCCCGCCGCCGCCGCCGGATTGGCCGACACCAGCGCCCAGGCCGACGGCAGGTCCATCACCCCGCGCCCGGCCAGAACAAACGGCGCCTGTACCAGGGCGGGGTAGAAGTAATCGCTGCACAGCACGGTGCACAGACCCGCCTCCGCCAGCCGCGCGGCGGACGTCCAGCCCAGATGGGATTTCCCGCGCAGCACGTTGGGCGCGCCCATCACCACCGCATCGCCCGCCGCCCGCGCCGCCTCCGCCACCGCCTGCTCCGTCGGGAACTCGCAGACCAGGGCGCCGTCGGCGCGAAAGCTCTCGCGCGCGGCCACGGTGTCGTCGTCATGGCTCGCGATCGGCAGGCCGGCATCACGCGCCGCCGCCGCGATGCGCGCCCATGCCGCCGGCACCTCGGCTTCGCGGGATGCGACGGCTTCCGCCACCGCCCGGAAGGCGGCCTGGCTCATCCCGGCCCGTTCGGCGTATTTCGCCCCGGCCACAGGGTCCGCCAGCTTGCGCAGGATGGAGGGCGTGTGGTCGTTGAAGGCGAGCATCTGCACCGCGCCCGCCGCGATGTCGGCCAGCGCCTCATCGAGCGCATCCAGGTTGAACGCCTCCCAGCGAAGCTGGATGCGCATGTCGCACAGCATCGCCGGCCGCGCGGCCGCCATCGCGGCGCGCCACATCCGCCAGGCCGGCAGGCTGCGCAGCCCCGGCTCCCAGGACAGGGTCACGGCATGGAAGGCGGTGGTGATGCCGTTCGCCAGCAGTTGCGCCTCGGTCTCCGCCAGCGCCAGCGGGGCGGCGATATCCACGCCCGGCCGCGGCTGCAACTGCCGCTCGAACGCATCGCCGTGCAGATCGACGATGCCGGGCAGCACCAGCAGGCTGGTCGCATCCAGCGTGCGGCCCGAACCGGCACCGCCGATCGCGGCGATGCGGCCGTCCTCGATCAGGATGTCGGCCGGCACGAGCCCGGCGCCGGGCAGCAGCGATCGGCCGCCGATGACATGAAGACGGGACATCACGGTCCTCAAGGTTCGAACACCACCTGCACGCGCGGGGTGGGGTAAAGCGACAAGGCGTATTCCACGATCATGCCGGCGCGATCGACATTGACGTTCTCGCACACCAGCACCGGGCGCGTGCGCGGCATCGCCAGCAGCTCCGCCTCGGTCGCGCCCGGCAGCCGTGCGGTGACGCGGGTGGACTGGCGAAGGTAGTCCTCCACCCCGACAAGCCGCAGCGCTTCGGTGATGCCGGGTGCGGTGCGCAACACCGCCTCGATGCCCGGCAGCCGCGCGGGGGGGAAAAAATGGCTGGCAAGGCTCACCGGCCGGTCATCGGCAAAGCCCAGCCGCTCCAGCAGCACCACGGGCGCACCGGGGGCTGTCCCGAGCCCGGCCGCCACCGCCGATGCCGCCGACACCTCCGCCAGCCGCAGCACCCGGCCCGAAGGCTCCTTGTTGTGGCGGCGGACCCAGGCGGAGAAGCGGGTGCGGGGCTCCACCGCATAATCCATCACATCCTCGGCCACGAAGCTGCCGCGCCCCTGCTCCACCCGCACCAGCCCGTTGCGCGCCAGTTCTTCGATCGCGCGGCGGACGGTATGGCGGTTCACCCCGAACCGGCCGGCAAGCTGCGCCTCGGTGGGAAGTTGCGCGCCGGGCGCCAGCGCGCCGCCGGTGATCTCCTGGGTCAGGCCGCGGGCGATCTGCCGCCACAACGCCACGCCATCGGCCCGCAGCAGCCTTGCGGTCGGTTCAAAGGGTGCGGCGGCGTCAGGCAGCGTCATCGCAATTTCATCCCGCTCGCGCTTCCGGCATGCGAGTTCGGCTTGACGATTAGTGGAAAGCGATCTAGTTGTCTAGATATCTACATCACATTACGCCAGACATTCATGCTAGAGCCCGCCCCATCGTCCGCCGCTCCGCACGCCGCCCGCCGGCGCTGGCTGTCGGTGCTCGCCCATGCCAGCTCCGCCGAGATCGAAGCACGCCTGGCGGGTGCACCCGCCCTGCCCGCCCATGCCTGCCTGCGCGGGCCGGAAACCGGGCTCGTGATGCTGCTCGGCCGTGCCGGCGGCGGGGGTGCTGCTTTCAACCTGGGGGAGATGAGCGTCACCCGCTGCTCGGTGCGGAACGGCGCGGGCAACATCGGCCACGCCACGGTGGCTGGGCGGGACAGGCGGCAGGCGGAGCTGGTCGCGGCCCTCGATGCCGCCATGCAGGACCCGGCGCTGGCCCCCGCGCTGGAAGCCGCGGTGATCGCCCCGCTCGCCGCCGCGCGGGAAGCGAAAACCGAAGCGGTGGCGCGCAAGGCCGCCGCCACCCGCGTGCAGTTCTTCGCCATGGGAAAGATGCGCTGAGATGAGTCTTGATCTCCCCGGCTTCGCCGATCCGGTTCTGGGCGCACAGGCGGGCTTCCGCGCCGTGCTGGATGCGCTCTCCCGCCCCGGTCGCATCCGGCCGGCCGGTGCAGACCTGTCCCCGCCCGCCCCGCTGGGACAGGCCGCCGCCGCGCTGCTGCTGACGCTCACGGACGCGGAGACGCCACTGTGGCTCGATCCCGCGGCCGCCCCGGCGCGGGACTGGATCGGCTTCCATTGCGGCGCCCCGTTCGTGGAAGACCCGGCGCAGGCGGCCTTCGTGCTCGCCCTGTCCATGCCCGATCTCGCGCGATTGCAGGCCGGTACGGACGAATCGCCCGAACGCGGCGCCACGGTGATCCTGCAGGTGGAAGGTTTCGACGGCGGGCGCGCGTTCTCGCTCGCCGGCCCCGGCCTGCCGGCGCCCGCCCGCCTCGCCGTGGCGGGCCTGCCGCCCGGTTTCGCCGCCGCCTGGGCAGACAACCGCGCGCGCTTCCCGCGCGGGATCGACCTGATCCTGTGCGCGGGCGACCGGCTGGCCGCGCTGCCGCGCTCCGTCACGGTGAGGGAGGGCTGAGCATGGTCTATGTCGCGGTCAAGGGCGGCGAGCGGGCCATCGGCAATGCCCATGAATGGCTGGCCGAGGAACGCCGGGGCGATCCGGCGGTGACGGAGATCGGGCTCGACCAGATCGGCGGGCAGTTGTCGCTCGCGGTCGATCGGGTGATGGCCGAAGGCTCGCTGTACGATCGCGATCTGGCCGCGCTCGCCATCAAGCAGGCGCGGGGGGACCTGATCGAGGCGGCGTTCCTGCTGCGCGCCTATCGCACCACCCTGCCCCGCTTCGCCGCGGCATTGCCGGTCGATACGGGAAAGATGCGGATCCGCCGCCGCATCTCCGCGATCTTCAAGGACCTGCCGGGCGGCCAGGTACTTGGCCCGACTTTCGACTATACCCACCGCCTGCTCGATTTCATGCTCGCCGCCAACGGCAACCCCCCACCGCCCGCGCCTGAAGATGAGGCCGACACCGCCGCCACCCCGCGCGTGACGGACATCCTCGGCCACGAAGGGCTCATCGAGCCCGATGGCGCCGAGGATGCCGAGCCGTTCGACCTGACGCGCGAGCCGCTGTCCTTCCCCGCCGGGCGCGATGCGCGGTTGCAGGCGCTGGCGCGCGGCGACGAGGGGTTCCTGCTCGCGCTCGGCTATTCCAGCCAGCGCGGCTACGGCAACGCCCACCCGTTCGCGGGCGAAATCCGCATGGGCGAGGTCACGGTCGAGATCATCCCGCCCGAGCTTGGTTTCCCGGTGGAAATCGGCTCCGTCACCCTCACCGAATGCCAGATGGTCAACCAGTTCGCCGGCTCGAAGACCGTGCCCGCGCAGTTCACCCGCGGCTACGGCCTTGCGTTCGGCCATGGCGAGCGCAAGGCGATGGCGATGGCGCTGGTCGATCGCGCGATGCGCGCGGCGGAGCTGGGCGAGGATGTCTCCGCCCCGGCGCAGGATGTGGAATTCGTCGTCTCCCACTGCGACAATATCGAGGCTACCGGCTTCGTCGAGCATCTGAAGCTGCCGCATTACGTCGATTTCCAGAGCGAGCTGCAAACCATCCGCCGCCTGCGCGCGGAGGCCGAGGCGCATCTGGCGGCGCTTTCGGCGCGGGAGGCCGCCCAATGAACGGCTACAACTTCGCCTATCTGGACGAGCAGACGAAACGGATGATCCGCCGCGCGATCCTGAAGGCCGTGGCCATCCCCGGCCACCAGGTGCCGTTCGGCTCACGCGAGATGCCGCTGCCCTACGGCTGGGGCACCGGCGGCATCCAGGTCACCGCCTCCGTGCTCGGGCCGGAGGATGTGCTGAAGGTGATCGACCAGGGCGCGGACGACACCACCAACGCCGTCTCCATCCGCCGCTTCTTCAACCGCACCGCGGGCGTGGCCACCACCACGCGCACGGCGGAGGCGACGATCATCCAGACCCGCCACCGCATCCCCGAAACGCCGCTGCGCGAAGACCAGATCATCGTCTATCAGGTGCCGATCCCCGAGCCGCTGTTCAAGCTCGAACCCTCCCGCGCCGAGGCCGCGCGCATGCACGGGCTTGCCGATTACGGGCTGATGCACGTGAAGCTGTACGAGGACATCGCGCGCTACGGCCATGTGTCCATCAGCTACGACTATCCGGTGATGGTGAACGATCGCTACCTGATGGCGCCGAGCCCGATCCCCGCCTTCGACAATCCGAAGATGCACATGATGCCTGCCCTGCAATTGTTCGGCGCGGGGCGGGAGAAGCGGATCTACGCGGTGCCGCCCTACACCGCCGTCCGCTCGCTCGATTTTGACGACCACAGGTTCCGCGCCGCACGCGCCCCGCACGCGTGCGGCCTGTGCGGTGCGGAGGATTCCTACCTGGATGAGGTGGTGACGAACGATCACGGCGGGCGGCTGTTCGTCTGCTCCGACACCGACCATTGCGCGACGCGCCGGGCGGCCGGTCACCTGGGCACAGACAGCCTGCCCGGAGTGGCGGCATGAACGAGGACACGCTGCTCGCCGCGCACGGGCTCTCCCTCGCCTTCGGGCCGATCCGCGCGCTCGATGCAGTATCCGCCGATCTCTGGCCCGGCGAGGTGCTGGCGGTGGTCGGCGAATCAGGCTCCGGCAAGACCACGCTGCTGAACGTGCTCTCCGGCCGGCTGCGCCCCGACGGCGGGGTGGTGTGGCATCGCGATCCGGACCGGCGTCTGCACGATCTGCACGCGATGCCGATGCCGAAATTGCGCGCGCTGCACCGCTCGGACTGGGGCTTCGTGGACCAGAACCCGCGCGCGGCCCTGCGCATGGCGGTTTCGGCCGGCGGCAACATCGGCGAGCGGCTGATGGCCCAGGGCGCGCGGCACTACGGCGACATCCGCGCGGCCGCGATCGGCTGGCTGCGCGAGGTGGAGATCGACCCCGCGCGCGTGGACGATCTGCCGCGCACCTTCTCGGGCGGGATGCTGCAGCGCCTCCAGATCGCGCGCACGCTCGTCACCCACCCGCGCCTCGTGTTCATGGACGAGCCGACCGGCGGGCTCGATGTATCGGTGCAGGCCCGCCTGCTCGACCTGATCCGCACGCTGGTCGCGAAACTCTCGATCGCGGTGGTGCTGGTCACGCATGACATCGCGGTGGCCCGCCTGCTCGCGGACCGGATCATGGTGATGCAGGGCGGCCGCGTGGTGGAAACGGGGCTGACCGATCAGGTGCTGGACGATCCGCAGCATCCCTACACGCAGCTTCTCGTCAGCTCGGTGCTGCAGGCATGAGCGCGCCCGGGAGCGATCAGGTGATGCTGCGGACCGAGGGGCTGGCCAAGACCTTCACGCTGCATCTGCAAGGCGGGGTGCGCATTCCCGTTCTGGCGGATGTGGAGCTTTCGGTGCGCGCCGGCGAATGCGTCGCGCTGTCCGGCCCGTCTGGCGCGGGCAAGACCACGCTGATGCGCAGCCTCTACGGCAACTACCGGGCCGACGGCGGGCGCATCCTGGTCCGCCACGGCGGCGGTTTCGTCGATCTGGCGCAGGCCGACCCGCGCACCGTGCTCGCCGTGCGGCACGCCACGCTCGGCTACGTCAGCCAGTTCCTGCGCGTGGTGCCCCGCGTGGCGGCGCGGGATGTGGTGGCCGAGGAGCTGATCCGCCACGGCACCGCGCCGGAGGAAGCGCGCGCCCGCGCGTCCGCGCTGCTGCTGCGGCTCAACATCCCCGCCCGCCTGCACGCCCTGCCGCCCGCCACCTTCTCGGGCGGGGAACAGCAGCGGGTGAACATCGCGCGCGGCTTCATCTTCGGCCACCCGGTGCTGCTGCTGGACGAGCCCACCGCCTCGCTTGACGATGCCAACCGGGATGTG
>DATKQI010000192.1:0-2633 GCA_035532755.1 Acetobacteraceae bacterium | reverse complement strand
ATGTCCCGCACCGCCAGCACCGGCACGCCGCACATCTGCCCCGCCACGGTCAGGATCACGAAGGTCCGCTCCGCATCGGCGTGCATGGTGTCGCTCATCCGCGCGCCCTCATGCCGGCACCGGCCGGGCGAGGCATTCGCGCACCGCCGCGAGCAGCGTGTCCCGGTCGAGCTTCGCGACATGCCGGGTGAACCCGGCGGAAAGCGCGCGGGCCACATCCTCCGGCTCCGCGCGGCTGGTCAGCGCGATCATCGGCAGGCCGGCCCAGGGGCCGGAGGCGCGGGCGGCGCGGGCGAAGGCGTAGCCATCCATTTCCGGCATCTCGATGTCCGATACGATCAGGTCGAACGCCTCGCCCGCCTCGCGCAGCCGCAGCGCCTGCGCGGCGGTGCCGGCGGCCACCACCCGGCAGCCGGCGGCGGCAAGGCTCGGCACCACCAGTTCGCGGAAGAACGCGCTGTCCTCCACCACCAGCACCCGCGCGCCCGCGCCGCCTTCCGCGGCGCGATGGAACCAGCCGCCGCAGGACCCGCCGAAGGCTTGGGCCAGCCAGTAGCCGGTGTCGATCAGGTCGGTCGCCTGCCCGGCGATCACCGCGGTGCCCAGCAGGCCGGGGGTGGTGGAGGAAAGCTCGATGTTCAGCGTCTCCTCCACCACATCCACGATCGCGGACACCATCAGCCCCATGCTGCGCGGCCCGTCCGCGAACACCAGCACCGGCTGCCGGTCGGCCCCCGCCGGCGCTTCGCCCAGGCACACCAGCGGCAGCAGCCGGCCGCGATACTGGGTGACGAGCGCGCCGCCCGACCGTTCGATCCGCGCGCGCGGGATTTCCTCCAGCCGGGCGACGAGGCCAAGCGGCACCGCCTTCGGTTCCGCCCCGTTGGCGCGGAAGATCAGCATGGCCGTGCGATCGTCCGACCGCATCTGCGCATCCGCCCCGTTCCGGCTCGCGGCCTGCCGCACCTCCGCCTCCGCCCCCGCGCCCGTGGCGCGCGCGATGCCGTTCGGATCGAGGATCATGATGACGGAGCCGTCGCCCAGGATCGTGTTGCCGCTGAACATGGTGATGTGGCGCAGGATGGGCGCCACCGGCTTCACCACGATCTCCTCCGTGTCGAACACCCGATCGACCATGATGCCGAGGCTCGCCGCGCCCACCTGCACCACCACGATGGTGCTGTCCCCGGAGTTGGAGCCGCGGGCGGGCGCATCCGCCTCCAGCGCCAGCAGCGCCTTGAGGTTGACGAGCGGCAGCAGCCGTTCCCGCAGGCGCAGCTCCGGCGTGTCGTTGATGCGTTCCACCGCGCCCGTGGCGGCACTTCCGGTGCGCACCAGCTCCACCACCGCGATCTGCGGAATCGCGAACCGCTCCCCGCCCGCCTCCACGATCAGGGCGGAGACGATGGCGAGCGTGAGCGGGATCTTGATGGTGAACACCGTGCCCGCGCCCGCCGTGCTGTTCAGCCCGATGGTGCCGCCGATGCGCTCGATGTTGGTCTTCACCACATCCATCCCCACGCCCCGGCCGGATACGGCGGTCACGGCGGCGGCGGTGGAGAAGCCGGCGCGGAAGATGAACTGCTGGATCTGCGCCTCGCCCATGCCGGCCAGCTCCGCCTCGGTGGCCAATCCCTGGGCCAGCGCCTTCGCGCGGATGCGCTCGGCCGGCAGGCCCCGCCCGTCGTCCCCGATCTCGATGATGATGTGCCCGCCTTCGTGAAAGGCGTTCAGCGTGATGGTCCCGGCCTCGGGCTTGCCGGCGGCGCGGCGCGCGGCGGGGGGTTCCAGCCCGTGGTCCGCGCTGTTGCGCACCATGTGGGTCAGCGGGTCCTTGATCAGTTCCAGCACCTGCCGGTCCAGCTCGGTCTCCGCGCCGCGCATCGCGAGTTCGATCTTCTTGTCGAGCTCATGCCCCAGGTCCCGCACCAGCCGGGGCAGCTTGTTCCAGGCGTTGCCGATCGGCTGCATCCGCGTCTTCATCACCCCTTCCTGCAATTCGGATGTGATGTGGGACAGCCGCTGCAGCGGCACGGCGAAGGCGGCGTTCTCCTGCGTGCGGGCAAGCTGGAGGATCTGGTTGCGGGTGAGCACCAGTTCGCTCACCAGCGTCATCAAATCCTCCAGCACCTCCACGCCCACGCGGATGGTCTGGCTGGTGGATGCAGGTTCGGGAACGGCGGGGTCGGTCGCCGGGGGTGGGGTGGATGCCGCTTCGCCGTTCGCCAGCGTATCGAGTGCCGCGATCAGCGTCGCATCGTCCCCCTCCGGCTCCGCGCCCGTGGCGGCGAGAGCGGCGAGGATGGCGCGGATCGCGTCCAGCGCGGCGAGCACGAGGCTGATCAGCCCCGGGCTGACCGGCAACACCCCGTCCCGCACCCGGCCCAGCACGCTCTCCGCCGCGTGCGCCACCCGCTCCAGCCGTGGCAGGCCGAGGAAGCCGCAGGTGCCCTTGATCGTGTGCACCAGCCGGAAGATCAGCGACAGCGTGGGCCCGTCGTCCGGCGTGCGCTCCAGCCGCACCAGCGCGACATCCAGCTCCGCCAGGCCCTCCCGCGCCTCGGTCAGGAAATCGCTCAGCAGATCGTCCATGGCCAGGCTCCGGCGGGTGCTGGGCGGGAGTGTGCCGGGTG
>DATKQI010000191.1:0-9537 GCA_035532755.1 Acetobacteraceae bacterium | reverse complement strand
CAATGTGAGTTGGACGAGCGTCGGCAAAGGCATCGTCGCGGGCTTCATCGCGACGATCGTACTTTCAGCATTTATGCTTATGAAGCAGGCAATGGGCGTCATGCCGCAACTGAATCCTGTTGCAATGATCGCCCATATGATGGGTGCGCAGACCCTCATCGCTGGTTGGATCGCCCATTTTTTCATCGGTTCGGTGATGTGGGGGATCATCTATGCATGGCTGGATCCTGGCCTTCCCGGCCCGCACTGGATACGAGGCATCATTTTCGCTACCGGGGCTTGGCTCGTCATGATGGTGGTCGTGATGCCAATGGCGGGAGTGGGGTTCTTCGGACTGACCCTGGGCATGATGGCGCCGATCGCGACCCTTGTGCTGCACTGGATTTTTGGCGCGGTTCTGGGTTGGACCTATGGGGCTTTGCTGCCGGCCGGGCACGCGCCTGCGCCTTTCGTCGGACAGAAGTCGTAAGGCGCCAGCGGGATCGACCGATCCGCCGGACGGCCTGATGGCGGCGTCCCTTGGGAATCCATCGAGGGAGGAGCGGTCATGGCAAGACAGTATGATCTCATCGCCATCGGCACCGGTACCGCCGCTTCGGTCGCCGCCTACCATTGCCGCGGTGCTGGCTGGCGTGTGGCGGTGATCGATCACCTGCCGTTCGGCGGCACCTGCGCCTTGCGCGGCTGCGATCCCAAGAAAATCCTGGTGGGCGTGGCCGAGACGATCGATCAGGACCGACGCATGCGCGGTAAGGGTGTCGCGGGGGGCACGCCAGCGATCGACTGGCCCGCGCTGATCGCGTTCAAGCGCAGCTTCACAGACCCGGTCCCGCAGGCGCGGGAAGTCGAATTCGACAAAAATGGCATCGACGCGTTCCATGGCCGCGCCCGCTTTCGCGGCCCGCAAACGGTCGAAGTGGGCGGCGACGTGCTCGAAGCGCGGTTCATCCTGATCGCTACCGGAGCCGTGCCGATGCGCCTCGGCATCCCTGGCGCGGAACACCTAGCGACCAGCACCGATTTCCTTGAGCTCGAAGCGCTCCCGCGCCGCATCGTTCTGGTCGGCGGCGGCTATATCGCGGCGGAGTTCTCGCATATCGCGGCGCGGGCCGGTGCCGAGGTGACTGTGCTCGAGCAGATGGATCGCGTGCTGCCGCAATTCGACCCCGATCTGGTTGGCTGGCTGATGGAGAAATCCGCCAGTCTGGGCATCGATCTACGCCTCGGGACGCGGGTCACCTCGATCGCAAAGGCGGGAGCCGGATTCCGTGTCGGCATCGCCGCCGGTGGCGCGACCACAAGCCTGGCGGCGGACCTCGTCGTCCATGCGGCGGGGCGGGTTCCGGATCTCGATGAGCTCGATCTCGACGCCGGCGGCATCGCGCACGACAAGCACCGCCTGACGCTCAACGAATTCCTCCAGAGCACCTCCAATCCGGCGGTCTATGCCGCCGGCGACGCGGCATCGAGCGGCCCGCCGTTGACGCCGGTGGCGAGCCACGACGCAAGAATGGTCGCGGTGAATATGCTGAAGGGCAATCGCGAGCGACCGAACTATCTCGGCGTGCCCAGCGTCGTCTTCACGATTCCCCCGCTCGCCCGCGTTGGGTTGCTCGAGGAGGAGGCGCGCAAGCAGAACCTGCGGTTCCGTGTGCAGCACGAGAAGACTGCGGACTGGTACACGGCGCGGCGGATTGGCGAGGATTGCGCCGGATACAAGGTCCTCGTGGAAGAAGGGGCCGAACGCATCCTCGGCGCGCATCTGATCGGCCCGCATGCCGAGGAGGTGATCAACCTCTTTGGTCTGGCGATTCGGACCGGACTGTCGGCCGATCAGGTCAAGGCGGCCATCTTCGGCTACCCGACCGCCAGCTCGGATATCGCCTACATGCTGTAGGCGGCTGCGGCACTGCGGGTCCCCGCCGCGCCTAACGTGCCCGGCGGCCGAGCATCTCGATCAGCGCACCATAGCCGCGATCGGCGAGGCGTTCGGCCGCCGGTTTCACATAGGCCGGATCGAGCTCGATCCCGCTGCCCTCCACCAGCCGGTTCATGAAATTGAACAGCGCCGTCACCGCCACGGTGTGATACAGCGCCTTCGCGTCCCAGCCGGCGTCCAGGATGGCGCGCGCATCCGCCGCCGTCACCCCGCGGGCCGAGGCGGTGAGCTTGCCGGCATAGGCGAGCACCGGTTGCATCCGCACATCGATCGGCGCGCTCGCCAGATCTTCCAGCGCCGCCGCCACCGCCCCGGCGGGCACCCCCAGCCGCTCGGCCGTCGCCGTATGTACCCCATAGCAATAGCGGCAGGCATTCAGTCCCGAGACATAGGCCGCGATCAGTTCCCGTTCTGCCTCGGTGAAGGGCGAGGGCCCGCGCAGCAGCACCTCGTGGAAGGCGATCAGCGGGCGCGACGTGTCGGGAAAGGCGCGGAACAGATCGAGCAGGCTACCGCCCTCGGGCAGACCGGGGATGAAGGGCATGGCTGATGTCTTCAGCGATACGTCACGTTCCAGGTTTCCTCGATCCTGGTTCCGGCCTGGCGCAGGATCTTGGCGACCGGGCAGAACCGGCCGAGATCGGCGCGCAGCTGCGCGACCTGCTCGGGACTGGCCGCGGTGGCGAAGCTGATTCCAAGCGCGATGTCGGGAAACGGCACCGTCACCTCCTCCTGCAAGGTCGTGCCGCGGCGATCGAGGACGGCGTGGACGGTCACGTCCATGGCCTCGATCGGCACACCGTCGCGTTTGGCGATCTTGTGTAGGATCACGTTGGTGCAGCCGATCAGTGAGGCGAGCAAGGTGCCGAGCGGCGTCGGGGCAAGATCGGTGCCGCCGCCGGCCGCCGGTTCGTCGATGGTGATCTCGTGCTCGCGGATGCGCACCCTTGTCAGGGTGCGGCTTTCGCAACGGCCTCCCAGATCGATGGCCACCATCGTCTTTTCGCGGATCGCAACCATGGTAGATTTCCTCCCGTATATTACATCACGCGGCGCCGACCAGCCCGGGCAGGTCGGCGAGCGTTGTCACCATGTGATCAGGCTGCCCGGGCAGCCGTTCGGGCTTCTGCGCGTAGCGGTTGCACCACACCACCCGCATCCCGAAGGCCGAGGCGGCATAGGCGTCCCAGGCATTGGAAGACTGGAACGACACCTCCGCCGCCGTCACGCCCAGCCGCTCCAGCGCGCGCTGATAGACGCGCGGGTCCGGCTTGAACACACCGACCTCCTCGACCGAGATCACCGCGTCCAGCAGCGCGCCGATCCCGTTGCCCGCGACTGCGGTCTCCAGCATCGCGGGCGAGCCGTTGGACAGGATGGCGGTCCTGATCCCGGCTGCGCGCAGGCGGCGCAACGTCTCCGGTATCTCGGGAAACACGGCGAGCGTGCGATAGAGGTCCATCAACCGCTGCCGCAATGCAGGGTCTGCGAAACCCAGCGTTTCCAGCGCGTAATCGAGCGAATCCCCCGTGATCTGCCACAAATCGGCGTGGCGGTGCTGGAGCGAACGTAACCATGTATATTGCAACTGCTTGTCGCGCCACAGCGCCGTCAGCGCGCCCGCCTGCTCGCCCAGCACGTCGCGGCAGGACGCGGCGGCGGAGGCGAAGTCGAACACCGTGCCATAGGCGTCGAACACGCAGGCGCGAATGCCGGTCAGCGCGGGCATCACGCGGCCCGCGCCGGGTCGATCGGGTCGGTGACTTCGCCCCGGGCGGGATAGGATTTCGCGATCACGAAATCGAGCGCCCCCAGAATGTCCGCAAAATGCGGCCGGGCGAACGGCATCGTCTGCACGGTACCAAAATAGAGCGTGCGATCCGGGCGAATCATGAACAGGCCCGGCTCCGCGAACAAGGACGGTTCGGCGACGCCGGCGGAGGTGGTACCATGCCCGGAAGAGACATAGAGACCCCAGCGGCGCGCGGTGTCGAGATCGAGCCCATAGCCGATCGGCAGGTTCTCGATCCGCCATTTCTGCTTGGTTTGCTCGGCCCGTGCCGCATCGTCGGTGCTGATCGCAACCGCGTTCACGCCGCGCTTGGTGAAGTCATCCAGTTTGGTGTCCAGATCGCGCAGATAGGTGGCGCAGATCGGGCAATGCAGGCCACGATAGAACACGACCATCGTGAAATGCTCCGGCCGCTGATCCGCGAGACGCCAAGTGCCGCCGCCGACCGTGGGCACCGCAAGATCTGGCACCGTCTGGCGGGGGAACAAGGCGGTGAGGGGGCTGATCGCCATTGCCGGTCTCCTCGATAAAACTGGGCAACCCAAATAATGGAACGATCGTTCTATAGAGTCAAGCCGGTTGCCGCGGCCCCGGCGGGATGCTCAGCGGAGCGCGCGCAGCGCGACGGTCACGATCTCTCGTAGGCTGGCCGGGGTCGCGCCGCTGCGGGCCAGCACCCGAACCCCTTGGGCGGTGCTCACCAGGAAGCGGGCCACCGCGCGCGGGTCCTGATCGGCCGCTATCTCGTTGCTCTCCTGACCGCGCCGGATCGCCGCCGCGAAGGCGTCTTCGACCCGGTCGAGGCTTGCCCGCAGCTTGGCGGCAATCTCCGGATCGCTGGGCGCGAGCTCGGTCACGGTGTTGGTGATGAGGCACCCGAGCTGCCTCTCGGCGCCCCTGGACGCGGCGGTGATCGCTTCGAAGAACGCCGTTATCGCCGCCAGGGCAGATCCCGGCCGGGCCAGGGTCGCCAGCCGCTCGCCGTTCACCCTGGTCAGATAGTGATCCAGCACCGTGATGAAAAACCGACGCTTGTCGCCGAAGGTCGCATACATGCTCGCGCGGTTGATGCCGACCGCCTCGACCAGGTCCTGGATCGAGGTTGCCTCGTAGCCCTGGCGCCAGAACAGGGCCATCGCCCGGTCCAGCGCCTGCTGCTCGTCGAATAAGCGGGTCCGCGCCATATGCGCGCGAACATGGCCGGGCGCGCGGGGGGCTGCAAGGCCGGACACTGCTCAAGCCGCGCCGCCGGGTGCGTCGACCGACACCGCCTGCTCCCCGCCCGCGCCGCAGGACGCCGCGCCGAAGACGCAGAAGCGCGCGCAATGCGGATGGTTCAGCACCACCGGGCGGGCGGCCTCGGCCAGGCTGGCGCCGAGATCGAAGCCCGGCTCGTACGGCTGCAAGGTGCAGGCAACCACGCGCGGCGCCGCCTCGCCCTTGCGGTGCACCACCATGCGCGCGGAGCCGCACATCACCTCCCGCCCGCCGGCATGCAGCGCGGCCCAGGCGGTCGCGCCGATCTCAGGCGGCACCGCGGGGTCGGCCAGTTCAGGGAACAGCACCAGTTGCGCCGGATCCCAGGCGTCGATCGGCAGCTCCTGCTCGCGGAACAAGCGGGCGAACCCGGTACGCATCCGCGCTTCCTCCGCCGGCGCGGGCAGCCGCGCCGCCACCGCGAGCAGAAATCCCGCCGCGGCGAGCCAGACCAGACCCGCCAGGGCAGCCGCGAAGCTGCCTGCTCCGCGTACCTGGTCGTGCCCGTCGCGGGTGAAATGATCGAGCGAGACCCGGAACGCCAGCCGGTTGCCGGCAACCGCAGCCAGACGTTCAAGCTGGGCGCGATGGCGCTGCATCGGCCGCATGGCGTTGGTCAGCACCAGCACGCGATAGCCACGGTCGAGTGCAGCCGCGATCATGCCCGGCGCATCCGGGTTCAGGAACGGCTCGCCGCCGGTGAAACCGATTTCGCGCAGCTCCGGATGCAGCGTCGCGGCTTCATCAAGGAAGCGGTCGAACGCCGCGCGGTCGAGATAGACCAGCCGGTCGTTGCGCGGGTTGCTGTCGATGTAGCAGCCCGTGCAGGCGATGTTGCAGAGCGTGCCGGTGTTGAACCAGAGCGTGCTCAGGCGCGCGAGCGGGACGCGGGCGTGCGGCTCGCCGCGTGCCGTTCGATCCCGATCGGCGAATGCGCGCGGCTGGGGGCGCGGCGGGGGCGGCGGCAAGCGGTCCCACACGCGCGGCGCGGGCGCGAGCGCCGTTCCGGTCGCCGCCTGTTCGACCGGCGGCAGCACATCGAAGCTCGGCCAGATGCCGGTTTCCAAGGCCTGCGCGTAGCCCTCCGGCAGGCCGGCGGCGCGCATCGCCCGTGCCGCTCCGTGATGGTCGTAGTCGAGCGGAAGATGGCGGACCTCGACACCCTGGTCGCGCGGCGTGAGCAGGCTGAACCAGCCGCGCGGCGTGCCGTCATTGGCCGGCAGCCCGATCGCGCCGGAATTGTGCCACAACCTCTCGCCGATCCGCCGCGTGAAGGGCAGGCCGCAATGCCCGCCGATCACCCCGTCGGTGCCGACCAGCGCCAGCTCGTCCAGCAATTCCGCATCCGGCGTCGAGTCGAAGACGAACCGGTTGATTCGGCTTGGCGTGCCGTGCACGACCGCAAGCCGCCGCCCGCCCAGGACCAGGTCGATGCGCCGCGGCAGCGCCGCCATCCAGCCCCGGTCGGCGGGGCCGACCTCGCGCGTCGCGTGCGCGAACCAGGCGGCGGAGAGCCGATCACAGGCCGAACCCGGGGCGAACCCGCAGCCGCAATCGGCCGCGTCCGCGCCCAGGGATTCCTCGCAATTGCCCATCACGATGGCGATGCCGGCCGCGCGGATCAGCGCCAGTGTCGCGCGTGGGTCGGCGCCATAGGCGATCACGTCGCCGGTGCAGATCATCCGCTCCGGCGGCACGCGCAGGCGTTCGGCCGCTTGCAGCAGCGCCTCGGTGGCCTGCAGATTGCTGTAACAGCCGCCGAACACCAGCACCGGCTGGTCGGTGGCGAACGTCACGACGACCGTCGGATCGAAGCGCGCGCCGTCAGGCATGGAAGGGCGCCTCCTGCGCGGTCATGCCCTCGGGCGCGATGTGTTCCAACGTCAGGCCGCGCGCCTCGATCCCCCCCATCCAATGCCATACACCCATGGCGGCCGCCCCGAGCAGCCAAAACCCGGCGAGCAGCAGCAGCGCGCCCGCCATGCTGTGCGCGCCCACATAGCCCACCAGGAACGGCGAGATCATGGCCCCGATCCGCCCGACTGCGACCGAGGCGCCGATGCCGCTCGCCCGCAGCGAGGTCGGGAACAGTTCGGAAAAGGTGGGATAGGCGGCGATCCAGCTTCCGGTGGCGAGCAGGTTGACCAACGCGAAGCCCAGCATGATCGGCCCCGCCCCGAGTCCAGTGGCGAACGCCAGCGCCACCGTCCCCAGCGCCGTGGCAAGATAGAACCCGCCGACCGTGGCGTGGCGCCCCCACCGATCGAGCAGCAGCGCCGCCGCCCCGCCGCCCGCCAGCGCGCCCAGACTGCCGGCGAGATAGAACACCGGAAGTTGCGCCGGCGCGAGATGCAGCGCCGGCAGCACGACCAGCGGCAGGAACGCGAACAGCCCATAATACCCCGAGGCTTCCGCGAAATCGAGCACGGCGCCGAGCGCGAGGCGAGCCTTGTAGTGGCGCAGCAGGGTGCGCAGCGCGGTGCCCTCGCGGCGCACCCGGCGATCCATCGGTGTGGGGTCCGGGACCGGCAGGCGGGTCAACCCGGCCTCGATGCCGGCGACGATGGTCTGCGCCTCCGCGCCGCGGCCGGTCGCTTCCAGCCAGCGCGGGCTTTCCGGCAGGTGGCGGCGGAACCAGGCGGTGGAAAGCGCGATCGCGCCGCCGAACCCGAACACCACCCGCCAGCCCAGATCGGCCGGCAGGGCCGACAGCACGAGCCACGACAGCAGCGCCGCGACCAGGCTGCCGATCGGCCAGAAATTCAGCACCACCGCCGCGGCCCGCCCGCGCGAGCGGCTGGGGACGAGTTCCGCGATCGCCGCATTGATCGCCGAATACTCCGCGCCGACGCCGATGCCGGCGAGCAGGCGCAGCAGCAGCAGCGCGGCAAGGCTGGGCGCGAAGGCGGCGGCCAGCGTGCTGACCCCGTACAGCACCAGGCTGGCGAGGAAGATGCGCCGGCGTCCGTAGAGGTCGGCCAGATAGCCGAACCCTGCCGCGCCCAGCATCAGCCCCGCGAACCAGGCACCGAGCAGCAGCGACATCGCGTCGGCGCCGAGATGAAACCGCTCGCGCAGCGCGCCGAGGACGTTGCCGATCAACGTCACTTCGAACGCATCCATCGCCCAGCCCATGCCGAACAGCAGGACGATGACGGTGTGGAAGCGATTCCAGCGCATGACGGACAGGCGTTCGACCAGCGGCGGCGAGGGCGATCCCGAAGGCGGCGGCGCGTTCATGGCGGCAGGGCTCCTGGCAGGGGGGGATCCGGTTGGTGGGCCACCGCGGCCGCGCCGCGCCGCCAGCGGTGCCAGCGCGCGAGCAGCGCCAGCCCGAGCGGCGAGGCGTGCGCGCGTCGCCAGGCGCCGGCGGATGCGCGATTGGCTTCGGCGTAGGTCGGATAGGCGTGGACGGTCTTGAGCAGGCCCTTGAGGCCGATGTCGTGGCGCATCGCCAGCGCGAACTCCGCCAGCAGCTCGCCCGCATGGGCGCCGACGATGGTGGCGCCGAGGATGCGGTCCTTGCCGGGCGGCGTCAGAACCTTCACGAAGCCCGCGTCGGCGCCATCGACGATCGCGCGGTCGAGCTCGGCCAGGTCGTAGCGCACAATCTCATGCGCGATGCCGCCGGTGCGCGCCTCGCGCTCGTTCAGCCCGACCCGCGCGACTTCGGGATCGGTGAAGGTCACAGCCGGCATCACCGAATAGTCCGGGCGCGAGCGATGGAGCGGGGCGAACAGGCCGGTGAGCACCGCCGAGCTCGCCTGATGTGCCGCGGCATGGGTGAACTGGTAGGGACCGGCCACGTCGCCGCAGGCGAGGATGTTGGGATGGAGCGTCCGCAGCCAGGCGTCGGTCTCGATCGCCCGCGCCGGCGTGACCTCGATGCCAAGTTCCTCCAGCCCGTATCCGGCGGTGCGCGGCCGGCGCCCGACAGCCACCAGAAGCGCGTCGAAGCGTTCCACGACCTCGGCGCCGTCATGCGCGATCCGCATCGCCCGGCCGCCATCGGCCACTTCGATGGCGACCGGCGTGTGGCGCGTCAGCACCCGGACCCCATCCGCAGCCATCCGCGCGGCGACGAAGGCGGAGACGTCGTCATCCTCGCGCATCAGCAGGCGCGGCGCCTGCTGGATCAAGGTGACGCGGCTGCCGAGCTGGGCGAACGCCTGTGCCATCTCGCAGCCGATCGGCCCGCCGCCCAGCACCAGCAAGCGCCGCGGCAGGGTGCGCAGCTGCCACAGCGTCTCAGACGTGAGATACTCGGTCTCCGCGAGACCCGGCAGCTCGGGCACGATCGGCGCCGCCCCGGCGGCGATGATGATGGTGCGGGTGGTGATCGGGTGGCCATCGACCTCCACGCACCAGGGCGAGGTGATGCGCGCGTGCCCGCGGCGGACATCGACGCCGAGGGCGGTGTACCGCTCGATCGAATCATGCGGCGCGACGGCGCCGATCATCGCCTGCACGCGCGCCATCACCGCGGCGAAATCGACCGCGAGCGGCGGTCCCGACAGGCCGAGCGCGGCGGCGCGGCGGCTTTCGGCGG
>DATKQI010000190.1:0-2837 GCA_035532755.1 Acetobacteraceae bacterium | reverse complement strand
AGGGCCCACGCGCCATGGCCGGTTCATCTCCCATGGTTCATCTCGTGCGGCGGCGGGCCGCCGAACAGCACCCCGCCGGGGTAGCGGCGCAGCGCATCGGTGGTGTCGCGCAGGTTGGCGGCGGCGGCGCGGGCATCGCGCAGCAGCGGGTCGATCTGCTGCTGCAGGTCCGCGGTGGTGCCGTTGGCGCGCTGCACCGTGGCCTGCATCGCCGCGATCAGCGCCGGCAGCTTGCCGGCCGCGACCGAGAGGCGGTTGGCCGCCGCCGTGATCTGCGCAAGCAGGTTCTTCGTCTGCGGGCCGGTCGCCATGGTGCGCAGCGAGGCCATGCCATGGCTGATCTCCGCCGACAGGCCCGGCAGGTCCGCCCCCTTCACCGAGGCGTCGAGGTCCTTCACCAACGTGTCGGCATCGGCCAGCACGCGATGGATGTCGCCGGTCTTGAGTTCGGTATGCACGTCGTCGGCGACGGTGGCGAGCGTGTTCACCAGCCCGTCGATATTGACCTTGTCGAGCCGGGCCAGAAGCTGCTGGGCCGCGTCCTGCACCTGGGTGAAGGTGCTGGGCATGGAGGGGATGTATTCGTATTTCGGCTGCCACGGCACCGTCAGCGGCGGATATTTGCCCGGCTTGACGAAATCGAGCTCCAGATAGCTGATCCCGGTGATGCCCTGGGAGGCGAGGCGCGCGCGCAGCCCGGTCTTGATCGCGGTCTGCGTGTCCGGCACCTGGCCGATGCGCTTCGTGTCGATCTCGAAGCGCACGAACACGAGGCGATAGGTGGCCTTGCGCACATCGACCGGCGCGTTGCGGCCGTAAACCGCGTTGACGAGGCCGATCCCGGTCACCCGCCCGATGGTCACGCCGCGGAACTTCACCGGCGCGCCGATATCGAGCCCCTGCACCGATTCGGCGAAATAGGTCTCGTATTTCGCGGTCTGCCCGAAGGTGCCGCCAGACAGGAACAGCACGAGGCCGACCAGCAGGACGAGGCCGCCCAGCAGCAGCAGGCCCACGCGCAGATAGGCGCCCCGCCCTTCCATCACCGCCCTTCCATCACGCGGTTTCCTCGGCCAGAACCTCGCGGCGGAAGAAGGCGCGCACCGTGGGGTGCTCGCTTTCGTCGCGCAGCCGCCTGGGGTCGCCCTCGGCGATCAGCCCTTTCGCCTTCTGGTCCAGCATGATGCAGCGGTCGGCGATGGCGAGGATCGATTGCAGCTCGTGCGTCACCACCACGAAGGTGCTGCCCAGCATCTCCCGCAGGTCGAGGATCAGCCGATCGAGCCCGGCGGAGGTGATCGGGTCGAGCCCGGCGGAAGGCTCGTCGAGGAACAGCAGCGCGGGGTCGAGCGCCAGCGCCCGGGCGATGCCGGCGCGCTTGGCCATGCCGCCGGAGATTTCGGCCGGGTAGAGCGCGGCGGCATCGGCGAGGCCCACGAGCGCGAGCTTCACCCGCGCGACATCGGCCCGGCCGTCGGGCGGCAGGTCCGTGTACACCTCCAGCGGCAGCATCACGTTCTCCAGCAGGCTCATCGAGCCGAACAGGGCGCCGGACTGGAACATCACGCCGATCTGCCGGCGGACCGCCTCGCGCGCCGCGGCGATGTCGTGCCCCAGCACCTCGATCCGCCCCGCGCTCGGGTGCAGCAGGCCGATGAGCTGCTTCATCAGCGTCGATTTGCCGCAGCCCGAGCCGCCGAGGATCACGAATATCTCGCCGGGCGCCACTTCGAACGATACGTGCTGGAAGATGGTCCGCTCTCCGAAGCGTTGCGCCGCGTCCTCAACGCGGATCACGGCGGCGGGTTGCGCCGGATCGTCCACAGCGCCGGTCATCGCCCCGCTCACAGGCCCAGCCGGTAGAACAGCAGGGCGAAAGCGCCGTCCAGCAGGATGCTGGCGACGATGCCGCCCACCACGGCCGCGGTGGCCGACAGCCCCACCGCGCGCGGCCCCTTGCCGGTGGCAAGCCCGGCGCGGCAGCCGATCGCCGCCACCACCGCGCCGAAGCACACCGCCTTGAACAGCCCGCCATACAGATCGACCGGCGTGGCGGCGCTGGACACCTGGACCATCACCGCGGCCAGCGGATAGCCCAGCAGGCGCATCACCACCGCCATCCCGGCGAGCCCGGACAGATCGAGCACGAGCGTCATCGCCGGCATCACCGCCGTGGCGGCGACCAGGCGGGGCAGCACCAGCATCGTCATCGGGTCGAGCCCCATGGTGGACAGCGCATCGATCTCCTCGTTCACCTTCATCGTGCCGATCTCGGCGGCGAAGGCGGAGCCTGTGCGCCCGGAGAGGATCACCGCGCAGAGCAGTGGGCCGAGCTCCCGGATCAGGCTGATGGAGACGAGGTTCGCCACGTACAGATCCGCCCCGAACCGGCGCATCGGGATGGCGGACTGGAAGGCCAGGATCAGCCCGATCAGGAAGCCCAGCAGGATCACCAGCGGCAGCGACCGCACGCCCGCCTGATCGGCATAGCGCAGCAGGTCGGAGAATCGCAGCATGCGGATGCGGGCGGGCGCGCGCAGCGTGGCGACCACGGTTTCGCCCAGGAAGGCCACGCCATCGGCCATGGCGCGCAGGCCGGGCTGCAGGAACGGGCCGGCCGGCAGGCGCTTTGGGGGCGGGGGCGGCGGGCCGGATGCGGCGCGGACGCGGGCAAGAAGGGCGGCGGTCTGCGGGCTGGCGCCGGCGAGTGCCGCTTCCGCGCCATGCGCCCGCTCGGCTGCCAGCAACAAAGCGGCGCCGGCCGTATCGCAGGCGCTGACGGCATCGAGGTCGAAGGTGAGCGGGCGGGAGGCGCCGGCGGCGGCGGCGCGGGTCGC
>DATKQI010000189.1:0-5161 GCA_035532755.1 Acetobacteraceae bacterium | reverse complement strand
GGACCGGCGGCTATCCTTCAGCATGGCGAGGAGCTTGTCCGGAGGCCGGAACCGTCCCGGCTTCAGGAATGGCGCGTTCATCGCGCCGAGGGCTTCGAGCTTCTCCGACGGGTCGGCCCGCAGATAGGCTTCTGTGCTCTGTGTGAGCACGGGCAAACTATCTGACGGCAGTTCAGCCATTTCTGACCACGCTATACGATGGACGATGTGTCCGCCCCCTCGCTTATCGTGGTGGCTTTTCTGTCGCGTCGCGTCTGGGGTTTCCCCGGCCGGGCTTGCGCGGCGCGAGCGGACGACACGGCACCATTTGGATTGCCGGGCCGCCGCATCATCGGGCGCGGTCATCGGCGTCCCCGCCTGTCCCACGCAGATAACCTACCGCCGCATCATTGGGCCTTAAATATCCCGGGGGTTTGGGGGCGGAGCACCCATGCTTTCGGCCGGTTCGAGGCGGTCGATCAGGTCCTGGAAGTGACCCACGAATTCCGGGTCGTAGAGATGTGGGTGGTTACGGATGACGTTGATGGCTTTGCGGTAGTAGTCGGCAGCCTGGCGACGGTCGCCGCGGGCTTCGCAGACCATGCCGAGGCGTTCGTAGCCGTCATGGACATCGGGGAAGCGCGCGAGCAACTCGTGGGCGGCCTGTTCGGCGGGATCGAGATTGCCGGCCTGGACCATGTCGACCACTGCGTTGGACGCCTCGGTCAGTTCGTCCAGTTCGTCGTGTTCCTGGACATAGCTGGCCAAAGACGGCCGGCGCGCCGCCGCCGCGGCCGGCCGGCCGGGACGTGCGGCACGGGCGGCGGCCTCGGCACTGGCCATGCAGCACTTCTTGTATTTCTTGCCACTGTTGCAGGGGCAGAGATCATTCCGTCCGATTTTGGCCATCTCGCCAACTTCATTTCAAAGGACCGACCCAGTGTATCAAGCCGTGCTGGCCGACGCCAAGTTCCTTGAGCAGTTGCTCGTCTTCGACCGCGACCTTGCGGCCTCCGCCCGGGCAGCGCGGTGCTGGCTCTGCGGTGGCGCGCTGCATGCGGCATCGTATGATCGCAAGCCGCGTGGCTGCCCGGGTGGGTTAGGCCAAGAGTATGCCGAGCGCTTCAGCTTCTGCTGCGCGGTGGATGGCTGCCGCAAGCGGACGACGCCGCCATCGCTGCGCTTTCTCGGGCGCAAGGTCTACCTTGCCACGGTGGTGACGTTGATCTCGGCGCTGGTGCTCGGGACGACGCCATCCCGCCTGGCGCGTCTGTCGGTCGTGCCCGGACTTGATCGGCGGACGCTGGCGCGCTGGCGCGCCTGGTGGCGTTCGAGCTTTACCGATGGCCCTTTCGCGGCGGTTGCCAGGGCCGCCCTGGTTCCGTCGCTCGACATCGCCGGTCTGCCGGTCTCGCTACTCGACCGCTTTGCCGGCGGCGTCGAACAGAGGCTGACCGCCTTGCTGCGGTTCCTGGGTCCGCTGACCGGCGGCGCATCGGCGATGCACGCTTTCTGACGGGCGCCGCCAACCCGCAGAGGATGCGCGTCGCCGTCCCTGGGTAAGGGCGCTTAGCGTCGGCTCGTTCATGTTTCGGAGGGCGGACGTGGCGGAGCGAGGCGGATCGCGGGTGCATGAGCGCTGGGCGCGGCTGCGCTTTTCGGTGATTGGCCAGTTGCTCGCCTCGCCGCCGGCGAAGGGCGCGCTGCGTGCGGCTCTTGAGGAACTGGCGGCGCGCGAATGGCGCCACCCGAGCACCGGCGCGCCGGTTCGCTTCGGCGTTTCCACGTTGGAACGATGGTTTTATCAAAGTCGCAACGAACCCAATGACCCGGTGAGTGTGCTGCGCCGCAAGCGACGCCAGGACGCCGGCGAGCAGGTGTCGATGACCACGCCGCTGCGCCAGGCCCTGCTGGCGCAGTATAACGCCCACAAAAGCTGGAGCGCGCAGCTGCATCACGACAATCTGGTCGCCTTGGCCGAGACCCGGTCCGAGTTGCGCCCGGTGCCATCCTACCCAACGGTCCGGCGCTTCCTGGCGGCGTATGGCCTGACCAGGTATCGGCCGATGACGACACGTCAGACCGACGGCGCGCTGGCCGCTGTGGCCCGGCTCGAAGCGCGCGAGGTGCGCAGCTACGAGGCCGAGTATGTCAATTCGTTATGGCACTGGGATTGTCATAACGGCTCCAGAAAGGTGCTGACGCCGCGCGGCGAATGGCAAACGCCGATCCTGTTTGGCGTGCTAGACGACCGATCGCGTCTGGCCTGTCATCTGCAGTGGTACCTGTCGGAATCAGCCGAAAACATTGCGCACGGCTTGTCGCAGGCGATGCAGAAGCGCGGGCTGCCGCGCGCCGCGATGAGCGACAACGGAAGCGCAATGACGGCAACCGAGATCACCGAAGGCCTCACCCGGCTTGGCATCCTTCATCAGACCACGCTGCCGTATTCGCCTTATCAGAACGGTAAACAGGAGACCTTTTGGGGTCAGATCGAAGGCCGGCTGATGGCCATGCTCGAGAGCGTCGACGACCTCACCCTGGTCCGCCTCAACGAAGCAACGCAGGCCTGGGTGGAGCAGGACTATAATCGCAAGCGTCACAGCGAGATCGACGACACACCACTCGCACGCTTCCTGGCCGGTCCCGACGTCACACGCTCCTGCCCGGATGCCGCGGCGCTGCGGCTGGCGTTCACCCGTACCGAGCGGCGCACCCTGCGCAAGAGCGATGGCACCGCCGCCATCGAAGGCCGCCGCTTCGAAGTGCCCAATCGCTATAGGCATCTTTCCTTGCTGGAAGTCCGCTTCGCCGCCTGGGATCTGACACAGGTTCACCTCGTCGATCCGCACACCGGCACGGTACTCTGCCGGCTGTTCCCGCAGGACAAAGCGGCCAACGCCTCTGGCCTGCGCCGAAGCCTGCAGCCGGTCACCGCCGAGCCGGTCACGCCACCGCCGCCGGCGCGCGGCATCGGACCGCTGCTGGCGCGAATGATCGACCGCCAGGCCGCGACCGGATTGCCGCCCGCTTACCTCCCCAAAGACGAAGGAGACGACGCGTGAACAACAAGATGCTGGCGCTCTATGGCCTGAAATGGAACCCGTTCACACCCAGCGTGCCAACCGAGGCGTTGCACGTCACCACACGCCTGGAATCGTTTTGCTGGCGGGTACAGCAACTCGCCGGCGAAGGTGGCTTCGCCCTGGTTACCGGCGCGCCCGGCTGCGGCAAATCCGCTGCCTTGCGTATCCTGTCCGCATCGCTGGCGACACAGCGCGACGTGGCGGTCGGCGTGATCAGCCGCCCGCAGGCCAACATCGCCGACTTTTATCGCGAGATGGGCGAACTTTTCGGCGTCGAATTGCGCCCGCATAACCGCTACGGCGGTGCCAAGATCCTGCGTCAGCGTTGGCAGGCGCACATCCAAACGACCCTGAGCAGGCCGGTTCTGGTCGTCGATGAGGCACAGGAGATGCAGCCCGCCGTGCTCGCCGAACTGCGCCTGCTGGCCTCCGTTGATCTCGACTCCCATATCCTGCTGACGATCGTGCTGGCCGGCGACGGACGGTTGGCAGAACGTCTTAGCGCCGATGAGTTCCTCCCCCTTGCCAGCCGCATGCGGGTGCGCCTGGCAATCGAACGCGCGCCGCCACAGGACCTCCAGGCCTGTTTGCGCCATGCCCTGCAGCAGGCCGGCGCGCCCACCCTGATGACCCCAGAGGTGATCACCGCACTGTGTGATCATGCCCAGGGTAACTTGCGGGCGCTGATGATCATGGCGGGCGACTTGCTCGATACCGCCGCCCAGCAGGAGGCCCGTCAAATCGATGAGGCATTGTTCTTCGCGACCTGCGGCGTGCTGATGGCGAACGAGGCTAAAGTGGCGATCCGGCGCCGCCGATGAGCCCGCTTCCGGTGCAGCCGGCCTGGCGCCTCGCCGATTGCCCCGAACAACAGCGTTGGCTCGTCGAGGGGCTGTGGTCGGATGAAGCCGTCGGCATCATCGGCGGCGAGCCCAAGTGCTGCAAATCCTTCCTCGCCCTCGATCTGGCCGTCGCCGTCGCCGCCGGCACCCGCTGTCTACGTCGCTTCACGGTCTGCCGCCCCGGCCGCGTCCTGCTCTATCCCGCCGAAGACGCCCTGCACATCGTCCGTCGCCGCATCGAGGGCATCTGTGCCGCTGCCGGCGTCAGTCTCGCCGCGCTCGACGTGCAGGTGATCACCGCTCCCAGTCTGCGCCTCGATCTCGAGGCTGACCGCATACGTCTGGAAGAGACCGTCGCCAGGCTGAAGCCGCGCCTGCTCGTCCTTGATCCGTTCGTGCGCCTGCATCGCATCGATGAGAATGTCAGTGGCGACGTCGCGCCGCTGCTTGCCTTCCTGCGCGAACTGCAACGGCGCCACGCCATCGCCGTGGTGCTCGTCCATCACGCCAAAAAGGGCGCAGGCGCCATCCGCGCCGGACAGGCCCTGCGCGGATCGTCGGAATTCCACGCCTGGGGTGATTCTAACCTCTATCTCCGGCGGGACAGTAACGACCGTATCGTCCTGACCGTTGAGCATCGTGCCGCTGCCGCCATGCCAGGCATCACGCTTGAACTCACCCAGCGCGACAACGCTCTTGCCCTCGAGCCGGCTCAGTCCGGTCACCCGCCAGAGCATCATGTCGAACCAACTTCCGTCGATCAGCGCATCACCGCAGCCCTCGCCGAGGGCGAGCAACCCCGCCCGTTCGCCGCACTGCGCGCATCCTGCCGCGTCCGCACGACCACTCTATACCAACGCCTCGCCGCCATGATCGCTGCCGGCACCGTCGTCAAATCCACCGACGGTTACAGCCTCGCCGTTCGCTGACCGCGGTTCCCAACCGCCGCGTCCGAACAACGCCGCAATCCGCAACAAACCAAATCCAACCTAAACGGCGAACGCGCCGCGCGACTTCCCGCTTCCCGGAGCCTCTACAGCTGGCGGGAAGTGGAAGCGGGAAGCCCATCAAATTCCGTGATCGCGGGGCCACCAAACAGCGTGATCGTGCTCACGGCGGTGACGACATGCTTGGCGAGGATATATTCGAACCCCGTTCGGGTCATCGTGCGACCGGCGCCATTGAGGAATAGCGCCGGATCGGCACCATGCGGGCGAACCGCGAGCCACGCCCGGAGGGCGACCGTTGTCTCCT